>CAYMRH010000042.1:0-23239 GCA_964392785.1 uncultured Brevinematales bacterium | reverse complement strand
CGTTCCCGGGTCCAGGGTATCGTCCCGGGGATACGGCAGCGCCAGGCCGCTGGCGCCGAACACCACGGCGGAAAACAAGGCGAAAAACCGAAGGGTGGAAATCCGGTTGAAAAGAGCGCAGGACTAAAAAGGGGATGACCATGAAATGGATTGCGGCGGCCTGGACGTTATCGGCATTCTGCCTTGCGGCATCCTGCACCAGGCTTTCCAGCCTGCAGACGGGGAACAATCAGGGTTCTTCCGTTTCTCCCGGAACGTTTTTGATTATTGAAAGCCCCCTGGACGGCAGTTATGTGGCCACCAACGCGTATCCGTTCAATCAGGCCGTGAAAATCTATTGCGCTGCGGCCGCCGGTTCGGTGACCGGCCTCGGGCTGTACACCAACGGTGCGCTGTATTCCAATATCCAGAACCCGCCCGTTGTTCTTGAGCTGAGCGTGCCCGTGGGCTCCAACATGGTCTGGACGGTTTCCGCGGAGTCGGAAAACAGCTTCGGGACGCGCAACTCCGTTACCAACCGGGTGTATTTCTGCAGGTCAACGGCGGGTTACGGCCTGAATATCCAGCCCCCCTGCCTGCCGGGCAACCCCTTTACCGCACAGGGCCAGCAGTTCGGGCTGGCGGCTCCGCTTTCCAACGGTTCCGCCGTGTTCCAGAACTGGATTTTTGACGCAAACGGGGACGGCCTGACGGACACGGGCTGGACAAACTCGAGCGTCGTGAGCGTGTCCGTTGCCCAGGGCGGCACGCGCAACTTGTCCGCCATCGGGGCGGTGACGGCCAACGGCCCGTTTTATCACTACCGTTCAAGGTCGCTGAAAACGGTTTGGGGCGGGAGCGGAAGTTTTACTGAGATCAACGCGGGATCCCTTACATCGGTTAGATTATCATCAATAACTTTGGGTGATATAGACGGCGACGGAGACCAGGATTTAATCCTGACGGGGTATACGGGTTCATCATATATATCACAGATTTACAGAAACGACGGGAGCGGAAACTTCGCAGAGATCAACGCGGGCTCGCTGACGGGAGTAAATTATTCTTCGATTGTGTTAGGAGATATAGACGGTGACGGTGACCTTGACCTGATTCTGACGGGTTATACAGGTTTGGTACATTTGTCTAAGATCTATCGTAACGACGGAAGCGGAAGTTTTGCGGAGGTTCACGCGGGTTCCCTGACAGGTGTAAGCAGTTCCTCGGTTGTACTGGGAGATATCGACGGAGACGGAGACCTGGATCTAATTTTAACAGGTAATACCGGTTCGGAACGTGTATCCAAGATCTACATAAACGACAAAAGCGGAAGCTTTACGGAGATTAACGCAGGATCTCTCACGGGAGTAAGCGATTCTTCGATTGCGTTGGGAGATCTTGATGGGGATGGAGACTTGGACCTTGTTTTGACTGGTTATACTGGTTCCTTGCGTATTACGAAGATTTACCAAAATGATAGAACTGGGGGGTTCATAGAAATAAATTCAGGTTCCTTAACTGGCGTATATTATTCCTGTATTGCGTTAGCTGACATTGATGGTGACGGTGACCTGGACTTAATCCTGACGGGTTCGGATGGTTCTATACGTCATGCTAAAGTTTACCGAAATGATGGAAGCGGAAGTTTTACAGAATTAAACCCCGGATCCCTGTCAGGAGTTTTTGAATCTTCGATTATGCTGGGTGATTTTGATGAGGATGGCGATCTGGATTTATTGTTAACAGGCAGGGATGGCGCTTCTTTTTACGCAAAAATCTACCGGAACGACTGATGATTATTTATCGATTTGCGGGTGATTGCTCATGAAATACTCTATTTATTTCGCGATCCTCTTTCTCGCCTCCTGCGCCTCGCTGGAGGAGATGCACCAGAAGATCATGCACCGGATTCCCACATTCCTTTCCAACGGAATATTTGTGTCCGTCAGCACGGGTCATGACACGAACTCGGGCACCAACCGCCTGGAACCGGTGAAGAACGTCCAGACGGGCATCTCCAACGCGGTTAAACTGGGCATTACGAACATTTATATTGCGCGCGGCGTTTATACCCCGGGAAACGGGTTGAACGCCGCCACTTACGGGGTGACCATCACGAATAACGATATTTCCATTTACGGCGGCTGCGACGAGAATTTCACAACTGCTCGTTCCGGCTACAGCGAATGGGACTGCCAGCATCTGTTTGGGCCGGTGGTATTTGTTCTGTCATGTACAAATTTAACTATTGATAAGGTGATCGTCAGGAATGGAGTTGCAAACAGCCAGGGTTCAGGTTTATACATTTATGGTGTGTCAAATCTGATAATTCAAAATTCAATTATCAGCAACAATACAAACATTTCTTTAACTGGATCTTCAGGTGGATTTTATATTTACAATTCTCAAATTGTTATCAGCAAATGTGTTGTTACTCTCAATCGGGCCTGGGCTGGTGGAATTCTTGCGATAGGAACAGAATATCAGATTGAAAAATGTAGTATTAACAACAATTATGCGTATTCAAACGGCGGTGCCTTGAATTCTGCCGCTAACAGTAGAGGGACAATTATAGACTGCAATATATATAACAATTCAGCTTATATGGGCGGTGCAGTTTTAATTAGCGGAAACTTTCATACATATTTCTATAACAATTTAATTTCCAATAATTATGCAGGAAGCATCTATAATACTTCAATAATAGCTAGCACTCACTTTAACACAACAAATATGATTATTTCGAATTGCACGTTCATAGGCGCAATTTCATCGAATCACACCGCAGTTCATGAGGTAGGGCAGTTTAGCTATACAAACCATACCATTTTAGATAACATTTTCGCGACGAACACTTTGGCTTTTTTATATTATGACTATCTTGGCAGCAACATCATCTCCAACGAAAACTGGACCAACATCAACATCACCAACTACACCGGCGCCGCCGTCGCGTCCGGCAACCGCGTGACGAACATGTAGCAAAAAACCCGGGCGCGGGAAAACGCGAAATCAATAAACGGGGAGCAGTAAAAATGAAAAACAGGAAACCCAACCGTTTGAAGGGGTTTGATTATTCCAATATCGGCCCCTATTTTATCACCATCTGCGCGCGCGGGTGCGCCGATCCGTTCGGCGCGGTGCGTGACGGCCGGATGGTTTTGTCGGCCATGGGCCGGATTTGCGCGGAATCCTGGCGCGCTATACCCGATCACGAACCGGGCGTGATATTGGACGAATTCGTTGTCATGCCCGACCATTTCCACGGGATTATCCAATTGCCGGATGATGATGCCGTTGGTTCCGTTGATTTACCCGTTGATTTACCCGTTGATTTACCCGTAGGGGCAAGGCATGCCTTGCCCCTACCATTGTCCCAACCATTGCCCCAACGGGACGAACCGGGGGCACGGCGATATCACGGATTACCCGTTGTAATCGGTTCGTTCAAATCGGCCGTCACGCGCGCGGTCAACAGGCAGTTTCCCGACAGCGGTTTCCGATGGCAGCGATCGTTCCACGACCGGATCATCCGCGACGGCGGCGAACTGCGGCGCATCCGCGACTACGTCAATGCCAATCCCGCCAACTGGTCGGATGGACAGACGATCCCTACGTTTAGTGTCCATGGCGCGGGGTGGCGTGGAGACCTCACCAACGAGCAGGTCTGATGCGGAGTAAGGAACGGTTTGAAACCGTTCCTTACTCCGATCGTGACAGAGACATCTTGTCTCGTCATGCCCACGCCACTCCGCGCCACGGTCCACACCCGCATCCTGACAACTCCGTGACAGATCAGACCCTATTGACAACCCTTGGCTGCGTCACTATAATAACTGCGAACTACGCTTGGGGTGGTCCTGCATGATCAAGACCCTGCCTGCCGCGGTGATCGCGGCCCTGTTTCTGGCCTCCTGCGCCGGGTATTTTGACGCGGAAAACGCAGACAGGACGGGCAAAACCGTCCAGCCGCTGGCCATTGCGGGCGGGGGTTACCTCAGTTCGGACACACACAACGAAATCACGCCGTTTGTTTTCAGGGATCCTAACACAGGCCGCAATTGGTTGTTTTATTCATCAGATAAAGATGGGACATATGATATCTATTATTCTGAACTACTGTCTGATGGGATGTTCAATCAACCTTTTAAATTAGATTACCCTATCAATACATCTAATAGTAACGAATTATCTCCGATTCTATTTTTTTATAATAGATCAGGTAGCGTTGAATTATATATTTCTTTTATACAAAAACCGGAAACACATGATTCTACAAATATTATTTCTTGGGTGATTAATTCAAATACTTTTAATACCAATGATTGGTTGCAGGATACATTTCCAACAAATGCAATACACATAGGTTACGAAATGGAAACAAACGATTTAATATATGGTGGCAGATTAATTGTATCATTTGGTAGTGGTAATGTTGTTTTTTATAAAAAGGGTATTGATCATACCGAGTTCAGATGGGGAATTGTTAGTATGGGAGAACCCAGAACGAATTATCAAGTTATGAATAGTGTTAACACTTCTTATGCCGCCAACGGCTTCTATGAACCCGTTTCAGAAAATTACTACTACATCTTCCAAAACTCATCCAGCCAGTTGTGGGGCGGCGCAGTCACCTCCTTCGGGGACGTGACAAACTTCTTTAGCATTCCCGCCTATGCTTCGTCCTACCACGATCGAGACCCGTTCATCGATTACGGCGATGTGTCCTGGCCCGTTTATTTTTCCTCCGACCGCTACGGCAGGGGGAATTTTGATCTGTACAGATACAACAGCATGACGTTCAAAAAGGTGATACCGTAGGTTTAAAAAAGGATGTTGATTATGATGAAACGGTTGTTGCCGGTTGTCGCGGCGGCCATTATGGCCTCCTGCGCCGGGTATTTTGACGCCGCAGGCGAACGGGATGCCGGCAGGGGTGTCCAGACGCTGGCGCTCGCGGACGGCAGCGGCTATATCAGCACCGACAATCATAACGAAATCACGCCCTATCTTTATCGCGATACCAATTCCGGCCGCGCCTGGCTGTTTTTCGCCTCCGACCGGGACGGAAATTACGACATCTATTATGCTGAAATGTTCCCGGACGGAAAGTTCGCCAGGCCGGTGAAGATGGATACGGTTGTTAATTCATCTGATTTTCACGAGTATTCACCGGCAGTATTTTTCGCGCAATACAATGAATCGTCATATGGTCACTTTATGGTCTTGATTCGCAGCGACTCGAGTTCCACGAACGTATTGACTTTCTCACTGAATCCGGATTTCAGCGTTATCGGAGAACAGGGTACATTGGATGGCGTTGGGGATGCTCGAGTGTCCCTGAAAGGCAGGCTGACGCTTGTTCCCACTCTCTTAAGAGCGGTTGGTGAAGCATATTGGGAAGAATGGGAATGGAACGCTGCGTCATCCGGAGATTGGATGTATATGAATTCCTGCACCCTGAGCAACATGGTAGCGCCGGTGTTTTCTGTCGATGGATTCATGACCGAATTGGGAGTGGAAAGCTGGGTTGATTGGTTTATTATTTCAGTCAAGGTAGGCGGAAGTTTTCAAATCTACGCGGGAGCGGAATGGTCTTACCCAAGCGGAGGAGAGGGGCATAATTATTTTCCTGTTCCGTTTTATACATCGTCGTTCAACGACAAGGATCCGTTCGTGGATGTAACCGACTTTCGCGTCTATTTTGCTTCCGACCGGTATAGAAAAAACAACTATGATCTTTATAGGTACAACATCCTCACATACGACAAATACGCCGCTCTTCCTCTGGACAAGCCGGAAATCACCAATGTTGACGGAGTCGTTGATGAATATGTCGCGGTGAACTGGACAGCGGTCCTGGGTGCCGCCGGTTACAGGGTGTTCCGGTCCACGGATTATGGGAACACTTACGATCTCTACGCGGTTGTCAATTCTCCGTCATATGTTGACTCAAACGTTGCAGGTTTAATGGATATCTATTATAAAGTTCAGGCGTTTAATTCTCTGGGAGTCAGCGGAGTAAGCTGGGAAGGGGTGAGTCCTTTTATCAATTAATGACAATAAATATAGTTGATTAGACTGGAAAGTTTTTTTGGAAAAGGATAAAATTGTCGGACCGGAGGTAGTTATGACCAGAGCGATCATCCTGTCGGCCCTGATGTTTGTTGCCGCCGCGGGTTATTCCGTCACAACGGAGGAAATCCGGGCCATTCTGGATAAAAAAACGGCCACGGTGGGGGACGCCCTCCTCATGATCTCCTCCATAGACAAGCCGGACATGGACGCCAAGGACGTAAACGTAAAGTCCAGCAAACGCCTTTCCGCGCTGGACCCCAAGGCCGCCCTCACGGCCGGAAACCTGGGCGTGATCGCCATTGAAATGAAAAAAGTGGCGCCGGGGCTGTTTTACATGATCACCGGGTTGGGCAAATACGCCGCGGAGTCGCTGGTGTTCCGTAAAATCTACCCGGATTATTTTTCCTGGAACCGTCAACTGAGCGGGCCCGAGCTGGTGGAATTCACCACCGCCATCAAGGACCGCCAGCCGGCCGCCGCGCCGGCCAAGAAGTAGGAGGCCACCATGAAACAGGCAGTCGCATTCATTCTCGCGGTTATGGCCGCGATCCCCCTCTACGCCGGCAAGGTCCGCACGGTCGCCGGCAGCGTGGACGTGCTGGAAGGCGGAAAATGGGTCCGCGCCCGCCAGGGCATGGAGATCCGGGACAACACAAAAATCATGACCGGTATGGATTCCTCCATCACCATAGACGGCAAGGCCGGCACCGTGACTGTCCGCGAACTGTCCATGGTGACTTACGGGGAAAAATCCACCGACAAATCCGTGGACCAGAAGGTGGACCTTTCCATCGGCAAGGTGCGGGTGCGGTTCACCAAGGCCCGGGGCATCCGGTCCAGTTTCAAGGTCCAGACCCCCAAGGGCACCGCGTCCGTGCGCGGAACGGAAAAGGACGTGTTCGGTTATCCCGTGTCCGGGTTCGGCGTGAACGTGCTCTCCGGCGGGGCGGATATTTCTGACAACTACGGCAACTCCTTTCTGGCCGGAGCGGGCGAGCAGGGAGGCGTGGGCGGCGACGGCGGTCTCTTCGGCGACGGGGACATAAACGGAGGCGACGCCGGGTTCGGGAACCAGTTCGGGGACGACGACGCGTTCAACGATTTTCTGAACGACTTCCTGGACGATTTCTACAACGACCTGTTCAACTTCCTCGACGAGCCGGAACGGCTCTGATGCGGCACCGAATTTCAGCAGGGGGCAGACCGTGAGCGCGATTTTCAAAAAGACCATGATTCTTCTGGCCCTGGCGGCGGCGGCGTTGCCCGTCCGGGCGTTCGGGTTTTACTTCAACTTCGGCTTAGAGGAAATCCCCATGATGATCCTCGGGCTGGACAAGGACTCCCGGTCCTTTTACAGCTTCTTCAATATTCTGAACGGCACGGCGTCCGTGAACGTGAACGACGACCTGGGTTTCCAGTTGCGGCTCAAGTACACCTTCTTCGCCATGACGAACGTGAACCAGGGGACCACCAACAACCAGCACAAACTGTACCTGGACCGGCTTTACGGTTACTGGCGCGGCGACGGTTTCAGCGTCATGGCCGGACGCAACAACTTTTTCGAACGCAACGGCCTTCTGATCGGCAACCTGGCCGACGGCGTCCGCGCGGAAGCGAACCTGATCGGCTTCAAATGGAAACTGTACGGTTATTATTCCGGCCTGCTCCCCAAGGACTTGAACCAGTTCAGCGCGGACATTTGGGACGCCACGAACGCGGGCGGCGCCAACCGCCTGTCCGCGGGGCTCGTGATCGAAAAATACGGCTGGTTCTTCAAGTCCATCGCGCTCACCGGGCTCTACAGCGCCAACCTGGTCACCAATTATGTTTTCAGCCCCTTTTATCTGGGCCTGAACCTGGACGGGACCATTATTGCCCGTCTCACTTACGACGTGTCCGCCGCGATGGAATTCGGCAGCGTGGCCACCAATGTGGGCGCCTTCGGATGGGCGGGGAGCGTCAACGCGGTTTATTTCCCTATTGAACAGCCCGTCAAGCTGGGTTTTACGGCTGAATTTTCCCTGGCGAGCGGGGACGACGAAAAAACCACGAACAGTTTCGAGGGCTTCAATTCCTTCGGGCGTTTCAACACGGGTTACGTCCTGGCCCCGGATTTCTCCAACCTCTTTTTCTGGAAGGTGGGCGTGATTGTCCGCGCTCTGGAGGACAAGCTCACCGCCCGCGCCAACTTCTACAACTTCACGCGGCTTTCCACCAACGACACCGTGAGCGGGCTCTACAACACGACCAACGCCCAGGTGGGGAGCGAAATCTCCGGCTCAGTCAGTTACGACATAGACCCGAACGTGTCCGTGTTCCTGAACGCGGGCGTCCTGTTCGGAAACCTCTCCATGGCCGTGACCAACAAGAACACCATCCACAAGGTGGTGGGGGGCGTGACCGTCAAATTCTGACGGCAGACGGATCCGGAAAGCGCGGACACGGGAGGCGGGCATGAAGAAACAGTCGCTCATAGAAGCCGGGATCGTGATCGGAACCCTGGTCCTGACGGTTTTTTTGTCCCTCAGCCATCCCGGCCGGCTCATCGACCTCAAGCTCTACGACGTCTATACCATGGCCAAGCCCCGCCCCAAAGAATGGAACAAGATCCTCTACGTGAACATCGACGACCAGTCCATCGATATCCTGGGACGCTGGCCCTGGCCCCGAAGCGTGATCGCCCAGGGGCTGGATGTGATGAAGGAATTCGGGGCCGACAAGGTCCTATTCGATATCGAGTTCATCGAACAGTCCCGGGACACCCTGGATTACGACTTCTACGCCGAGATCCTGGAAAACAACGACCTCAACAGGAAGTTCTCTGAATTGAAAAAGCGGCTGATTGTCCAGCCGGACGTGATTCTCGCCCGTTCCATCGCCGATCGGGTCCAGAACGTCTACCTGGCGTGCCGGGGCGTGGACGAGACGAAAAAGGAACGCCTGACGGTCCAGCAGTCGGACGATTTCATCCAGGAACTGGTCTACGACAAGTTCTTTGTTCCCCTGAAGCAGTTCTCCCTCACCAATGCCCTGTATCGGGACCGGCTGATGGAAGTCCCGGTGAAACCGCTTTACGTCGGGGCCCGGGGAGTCGGGTTCACGGCCACCGAGGAGGACATTGACGGCGCGATCAGGAAAATATCCCTGTTCCGCGTTTTCAGCAATTACCTGGTTCCCCAGCTGGCCCTGCCCATCATCCTGGACGAGCTGAACGTCAAAAGGGACGGCATCGAGATTATTCCGGGGAACAGGGTCCGGTTGATTGCCGCAGACGGAAAAAAAATCGATATTCCGGTTTCGAAACGCGGAGAAATGATGATCAACTGGACCCGGCGTTGGAAGGAAAACCCGTTCAATGAAAAAGGCGTCTATATTCCCTTTCTGTCGCTCATCGAATACGCCCATAACAAGAAAATGCTCGAGGAGAACATGGGCTACCTGAAACTCCCGGGCATCTCGCCGGAAGACCGGGCGGTCATCGTGGAAAACATCCAGACGCTCAGGGAAAACATCAAGACACTGGCGGAGAAGCTTTCGGTTCTGAAAGGCAAGATCATCATCACCGGAAACACGTCCACGTCCTCCACCGATATCGGGGCCATTACCATAGACCCCCAGGCGCCGCTCGCGCTCCTGCAGGCCAACGTGATCAACACCATTTACCAGCGCGCGTTCCTGACGCAGGTGCCGCTGTCCTGGAACGTGCTCTTCGCGTTCGCGATCATCCTGACGGTGTTCCTGGTCAGCATCAACGTGAAATCCGCCATGCGCGAGGTCCTGATCTCCGCGGTCATGATCCCGGCCGTGCTGCTCGCGCTCTACGCGCTTCTGGCCGTGTTCGGCTGGATCGTGAACTATTTCATGATCATCGCGGGCACGCTCATCGCCCTGGTCGCGTTCACGGCGTACAAGTTCGTCCTGTTCGACAAGCAGAAAAACTTCATCAAGAAGGCCTTCATGCAGTACCTGTCCCCGGACGTGGTGCAGGAACTGATCGCCAAACCGGAACTGCTGAAGCTGGGCGGCGAGCGCCGGGAAATCACGGCCTTCTTTTCCGACGTGCAGGGATTCACCACCATTTCCGAAAAACTGACGCCGGAAGAGGTGGTCAAACTCCTGAACATGTACCTGACCGCCATGACCAACCTGATCCTGGAAAACGGCGGGACGGTGGACAAATACGAGGGCGACGCCATCGTGGCGTTTTTCGGCGCGCCCATTCCGCACCCCGACCACGCGGCCCGGTGCTGCGCGGCGGCGGTGGCCATGCAGAACGCGCTGGTGACGCTCCGGAAAAAGTGGGTGGAAATGGGCTACCCGGAGGTGATCGCGCGCATCGGCATCAACACGGGCCCCGCGATCATCGGAAACATGGGGTCCGAGCAGCGCATGGACTACACCATGATGGGAGACACGGTGAACACCGCCGCGCGGTTCGAGGGGGCCAACAAGCCGTACGGCACGCACACCATGATCTCCGAATCCACGTACGCCCAGGTCAAGGACGGTTTCGTGGCGCGGAAACTGGACATGCTCCGCGTGGTGGGGAAAAGCCAGCCGGTGTCCGTTTACGAACTGGTGGGCCGCATCGGGGAAGTGCCGGAGGAAAAACTCTCCGTCATCCACCGCTTCCACGAGGGGCAGGAGGATTACCTCCGCCGCAACTGGACGCGGGCCGCGGACATTTTCCGGGAACTGGACCAGAAGCACCAGGACGCCCCGTCCAGGCTTTACCTGGGCCGCTGCGAGGAGCTGTTGAAAAAACCCCCCGATGAAGGCTGGACGGGGGTTTATGCCCTCACGTCCAAGTGATGAAAAAAAAGTCTGCGCGGGGGTCGCGCGGACTTTTTTTTTGCCGCGCGCGGGGGCGGGGCAGGGCCCGGGAGGAATCGGGCGCCGGCTTGACGGGGAAATAAAAATCCGTTAAAATATTTATCCTTTTGTATACCCGAAGGAGCACCGAGGGACATGGAAGAGACCAAGGCCATCATCGTCCAGGCGGATAAAACCATCCTGCTGGACACGCATCACCCCCAGTTCGACGAAGTCCGGCGGAAAATTGTCAGGTTTTCCGAACTGGTCAAGACCCCCGAACATATCCATTTTTACCGTATTACCCCCATTTCCCTGTGGAATTCCGCGGCCAACAACGTGCCGCTGGACGACATCATTTCCACCCTGGATACCTACAAAAAGTACGAAATCCCCAAGAACGTTTACGAATATGTGCGCCGCCATTACGGGATTTACGGGAAGGTGGTCCTGGAATCCAAACCGGGGACCAAGACCCGGCTCCTGATCCGGGTTTCTGACGAGAAACTGCTGGAAAAAGTCCGGGGCCTTATTGCCGCCCATATTGAACGCGAGGAAGAGGGCGGCGTTCTGGTGGCAGACAAAAAGCACCGCGGGGAAATCAAGAGCGAACTCATCAAACACCTGATTCCCGTGCGGGACCTGGCGGGTTTCGACGCCGGCAACGGGCTGACGCTGGAAGTGCGCCAGACCACCCTGGAGAAAAAGGACTTCAATTTCCGGGCCTACCAGAGCGAGGCGGTGGACAACTTCCGCCGCTGGAAGGAAGGCAGCGGCCTGGTCATCCTGCCCTGCGGCGCGGGAAAAACCATCGTGGGCATCGGGATCATGGACGTGATCAAGGAATACACGCTCATCATCACCACCAGCGTGGAAGCCATACGCCAGTGGAAGCGGGAGATCCTGGACAAGACCACCCTCACGGAAGACGAGGTGGGGGAATACACGGCCCAGAAAAAGGACCTGAAACCCGTCACCATCACCACCTACAACATGCTGATCCACAAGGACAACAAGACCGAGGAAATGCGTAACCTGAACATTTTCACGGACCAGAACTGGGGCCTCATCATTTACGACGAGGTGCACATCCTGCCCGCCCCGGTGTTCCGCATGACCACGCTCATCCAGAGCAAACGCCGCCTGGGCCTGACCGCCACGCTGGTGCGCGAGGACAACCTGGAAAGCGAGGTGTTCACGCTCATCGGTCCCAAGATCTACGAGCACCCGTGGAAGGCGCTGGAGAAGGACGGTTTCATCGCGCAGGCCGTCTGTTACGAGATCAAGGTCCCGTTCACGAAGATCGACGCGGAAATCTACGCGAAACTCTCCCACCGCCTCAAGTTCAGGATGGCCTCTGAAAATTTCCGCAAGATCAGGATCCTGGAGAACCTGCTGGAACAGTACCGGGACAACCACGTCCTCATCATCGGGCATTATCTGTCCCAGCTGGAGTCCATTTCGCGGCTGTTCCGGATCCCGCTCATCACCGGGGAGACGGCCAATCCGGACCGGGAGGTCCTTTACCAGGATTTCCGCAAGGGCAAAATCCGCGCGCTGGCCATTTCCCGCGTGGGGAATTTTTCCATCGATCTCCCGCTCGCGGACGTGGCCGTGCAGGTTTCGGGGATCTTCGGCTCGCGCCAGGAGGAAGCCCAGCGCCTGGGGCGCATTCTGCGGCCGCAGGGCGGGTTGAGGAGCCATTTTTATACGCTGGTGACCAAGGACACGATCGAAGAGGAATTCGCGAAGAAACGGCAGCTGTTCCTGCTCGAGCAGGGATATCAGTACACCATCGTGGAATACAACGGGCCGGAAGAGCAGACCGGGCGCACCAGGGAACAGGCGATCCGGGAGATCGCGCGCTGACATTCGGCACACGGCGCCGGGCAGGGGACGGGGAAAAGGGATGTTTCAGGGAAAGACAGCGGTCAGTTTGAGCGCGAAGGCGGTCGCGGACTGGATGATCCGCGAGGAGCCGCGTCTCGTCAAGAAAATCTACGACCATTACTTCCGCACGGATTCTCCCGTGTCGTTTGACAGCGAGGAGAACACGCGCCGGCTCAACAAGGTGTCCCGGCACATCTCGGATAACGCCCGATCCATCTACGCGGAACTCAACGCGGACGAAAAACTCCTGCTCTACATCATGAAGAACGGTTTCGGATGGATCGTGTACGCCCCGATGGACCCGGCCGCCGGCGCCCCGAAAGCCGGCGCGAACGCCAGCCCCATGGACGCGACCATCCGCATCATCGCCAAGATCTTCAAGTGGGACCTGGACCGGCTGGCCGCGGCGGTGGATTCGCTGTTCCGGAAATTCCTGCTGTTCCGGTACGAACGCCTGAAGCTGTACAGTTTTTTCTACACGCCGCCCGTGTTCCTGAAGGCGATCGACGGCCTGATGGACCGGTCCGAGATTTTCCCGAACGGCGGGAACGCGCCCGCGGACGCGACCGACGACGAAGACGCCGTCCAGGCGCAGGACCTCCTGACCACGGACTACATCCCCCTGATTGCCGGGCTCATGTCCTACGTGGTGACCTTCTCGCCCCGCAGTTCCGAGAACAACGAGATCCACAAGATCGACATGACCAAACTCCTGGAATTCTTTTCGGATTTCGCGGAAAAGGAATTCCTGGAAAGGGTGGTGAAGAAGCTGTCCCGGTTCGGGTTCTTCCAGAAGTTCAACAACCGCATCGTCATCAACAAGGCGCTCATTGACGCGGTGGGCGCCCTGTCCATCAACGAGCAGCTGTTCATCATCTTCCTGTACGAGTTCATGGACCGTTTCGATTTCCGCAAGAGCGCGTTCATGACGCTGAAAATCCTGGCCACGCGCGCCTTCCAGGGCGGCGGTTTCATTCCCCTGCGGGAGCTTTTCTTCTACTACTGGAACAACGAGGTCTATATCTCCCTCAAGAGCGAATCCCGGAACCTGAAAAACCAGCTCCAGCAGGAGGAGCTCAAGTTCATCTTTTTCGTGAAGGCGCTGGAAAGCGAAAATATCGCCGTGGTGCGCCGGACAAAACCGGAAACGGTGTCCATTGCCACGGACACCATCCACATGAACGAACCGCACGCGTCCCTCCTGAACAACACGGATTTCAGCGACCGTTTCCGGGAGGACAAGTTCGTCATCGAGACGAACTTCGAGGTGATCGTGGAGCCGTACACCCGGCCGGACATCCTCTTCACGCTGGCGCTCATCGCCGAACCGCTGACCATCCAGACCATCTCCATGTACCGCATCACCAAGGAGTCCATTTACCGGTCGCTGGCTTACGGCGTGAAGAAGGAGGACATTCTCCCCTTCCTGGAGCGCCATTCCCGGCACAGCATTCCGGAAAACGTTCTGGAGGGCATCCGCAGTTTTACGAACGACCTGACCATGGACCGCATGGACGCGTACAAGATCGTGCAGATCAGCGCCCATTCCTCCGGCCTCATCAAGGACAACTTCAAGAACCACATCATCGAGGTGGAGCCCCACACGTTTCTGGTGTTCGATCCCGCCGTCCACGCCCGGATCGAGGAATTCTGCCGGAACGGCAAGATCACCTGCCGCGCCGTGAACGACTTCCTGAACGAAAAGCTGGCCCGCGCGGTCATACCGGACTCCCTGGGCCATAACATCAAGCACCTGCACACCATGAAAGATTTCTTCGATTTTTACGGCAACGAGCCCACCGGCATGAACCTGAAAATCGACAACGGTTATTGACCTTTTTTACGTCCGGGCGCTTCCCAAATTTGTTTTTTTGACGGCCCTTCATTATACTCAAACCGTGATCCAACCTGTTTCACCGGCCGGCCCCGGTTCCGGGGCGGCGGGAGGAGTAAGGACAATATGAAACTGACCGAGCTGATCAAGCCCGACTACGTGAAAATCGGCATCGAGGGGTCCGCCAAGGACGAAGTGATGGAATCCATCTGCGAATTCATCGCGGAAGCCCATCACCTGGACAAAAAGGACGTCCTGAAGGCCCTGGCCGAGCGCGAGAAAAAAGGTTCCACCGGCCTGGGGAACGGACTGGCCATTCCCCACGGGCGCAGCGCCAAAGTGGACGGCATGCACCTGGTCGTGATCTACGACAAGACCGGCAAACCCTTCGAGGCGTACGATAAAAAACCCTCGCACCTCTTTTTCGCGGCCGTGACCAGCGAGGACTACAGCCCCCACGAGCAGCTGGAAGTCCTGCGCATCATCGCGGAAATCTACGAAAAAACGGACATTGCCGTATCCATCGGCAAGGTCGCCAATACGACGGATCTCTACAATCTCCTGATCAAAAAAGAGGAAGAGATCCAGTAGGACGGGAGCGCGATGCCGCCGAAAAAAAGACGGACCCGGAAAAAGGGCGGACGGTTCACCCCCCTCATCTGGCTGGCCTCCGGAGCCCTGATCGCGTTTTTTATTTCCTATTCCGGCAGTTTCCGGAACATCAAACTGCCGTCGTTTCCCAAATTCGCCGCGAACGGCACCAACGCCGCCGCCGTCCTGACCAACCTGCTTCCGCCCCCGCCCGTTCTGCCGCCTAAAACCAACGTCGCGCTTCCGCCCGCGACCAATATTCCCGTGCGGACAAACGCCGCGCCGGCCGCCGCCATGATACCCGTCAAGGTCTATCTGGCCGTTCAGCGCGGCCGGGACATGACGCTGGTGGAGCGGACCGTGCAGATACCCCGCGGGCAGTCCGTGCTCAAGGACACCCTGGAGGCGCTGGTCCGCTATCGTCCGCCGGAACTGGTGAACATGGTCCCGTTGGCCGCGGTTGTCCGGAAGGTCTGGATAACCGGTGACGTGGCCTACGTGGATTTCAGCGAACAGTTCGGATACAACTCCTACGGCATGACCGGTTACAAGATCCAGGTGTACCAGGTGGTCTATACCGCCACGCAGTTTGAAAAAGTGAAGGCCGTTTTTTTCTATATTGACGGCCGGCCGGCGGACTACCTGGGCGGCGACGGTTACCCCCTGCACAATCCGGTCTATCCGTTTTCCTCCCTTCCCAAATTCCCGATCGAGTGAAAGTAGCTGGATTCACGGTCACTTCGACGCTTCGACTTCGCCCAGCGCAAGTAACTTGGTGACTGAAACAGTATCAGAATGGTCCCTGGGTGCACCGAACGGAGCGACGGGTGTATCTGCGGTGTGGTTCGACAGCCCTTCGGCATGCTCAGGGTGACAGCTCACCAACCAGGCCAGTCGAACCATCCAAGTTATGGGAAAAAACGAACCGGAGAAAATCAAGGCCCGATCCCGAGGGCCGGTTTGCGTTCCCCAATTGTCCGTCTTATAATCTGTGGCCTGAAATTCTGCCCGGGGAAGGTGGTCTATGAACACACCCACGAAGAACGCGAAACTGGTCAAATGGGTCGAGGACATGGCGGCCCTGTGCCAGCCGGATTCCGTTTACTGGTGCGACGGCACGCAGGCGGAATATGACCGCCTGGCGGGAGAACTCGTCCAGGGCGGCACGTTCCGGAAGTTGAACGAATCCAAACGCCCCAACAGTTATATCTGTCTGTCAGACCCGGCGGACACCGCGCGCGTGGAAGACCGCACGTTCATCTGCTCGAAAAACAGGGAAGACGCCGGACCCAACAACAACTGGAAGGATCCGGCCGAGATGAAATCCATCATGACCGGGCTGTACCAGGGCTGCATGAAGGGCCGCACCCTGTACGTGATTCCCTTCAGCATGGGACCGATCGGTTCGCCCATTTCGCACATCGGGGTGGAGCTGACGGACTCGGCCTACGTGGTCTGCAACATGCGCATCATGACGCGGATGGGCCAAAAGGTCCTGGACGCATTGGGTGACCAGGGAGTATTTGTGCCCTGTCTGCATTCCGTGGGCAAGCCGCTCGCGCCGGGTGAAAAAGACGTGCCCTGGCCGTGCAACGCGGAAAACAAGTACATCGTGCATTTTCCCGAGGAGAGGATGATCTGGTCCTACGGCTCCGGCTACGGCGGGAACGCTCTCCTGGGAAAGAAGTGTTTCGCCCTGCGCATCGCCTCCGTCATGGCCCGCGAGGAAGGCTGGCTGGCCGAACACATGCTGATCCTCGGCATCACCGATCCGAAAGGCAAAAAACACTACGTGGCGGCGGCATTTCCCAGCGCCTGCGGAAAGACCAACCTCGCGATGCTCATTCCCACTATTCCCGGCTGGAAGGTGGAAACCGTGGGGGACGACATCGCCTGGATGAAGTTCGGGCCGGACGGGCGGTTGCACGCCATCAACCCAGAATCCGGGTTCTTCGGCGTGGCCCCGGGCACGTCCATGAAGTCCAACCCGAACGCCATGCTGTCCCTCACCAAAAACTCCATCTTCACCAACACGGCCCTCACGCCCGACGGCGACGTGTGGTGGGAGGACATGACCGACGCGCTTCCGGAGAAACTCACCGACTGGACCGGGCAGGACTGGACGCCCGCGTCCGGGAAAAAAGCCGCGAACCCCAACGCCCGTTTCACCGCGCCCGCGTCCCAGTGCCCGGTGATCGACCCGGCCTGGGAGGACCCCAAAGGTGTTCCGATCTCGGCCATCCTGTTCGGCGGGCGCCGGAGCTCCGTGGCGCCTTTGATTCACGAGTCCTTTTCCTGGGAACACGGCGTGTTTACCGGCTCCATCATGGCCAGCGAGATGACGGCCGCGGCCGCCGGTACAGTCGGCAAGCTCCGCCGCGACCCGTTCGCCATGCTGCCGTTCTGCGGCTACAATATGGGCGACTACTTTGCGCACTGGCTCTCCATCGGCAAGAAAGCGGACGCGAAAAAACTCCCCAAAATCTTTTACGTCAACTGGTTCCGCAAGTCCCCGGAAGGCAAGTGGCTCTGGCCGGGATACGGCGAAAACAGCCGTGTGCTGAAATGGGTGATCGAGAGGATCCAGGGATCGGGCAAGCCTGAGAAAACGGCCATCGGCAACGTTCCGGCCGCGGACGCGCTGGATGTGTCCGGCCTGGATATTCCTGCTCAGGACCTGAAACTCCTCCTTTCCGTGGACAACGCGGACTGGAAGGCCGAACTGCCCGGCATCAGGGAACACCTGGACCAGTTCGGGAACCGCACGCCCAAGGAGCTTTACAACCAGCTGGAAGAACTGGAGAAGCGGCTGGGGTGAATTTCTATCCAAATAAACGAAATGGCATGAAAAATACTATCAAGGAGATGGGAATGAAAAAGATCATGATCGTCGCGCTGGTGTTCTCGTTATCGCTGGCGGCGGGGGCGTTCGCCAAAACCTACCGCCTGAATGACGGCACCGTCATTAACGGCCGGATCGTTTCCACGAACGGGAACAATGTCGTGATTGAAGACGAGCGGGGAAACACCCGTTTCGTTTCGATCGACATGTTTGAACAGAAGAAAACGGAAAGCGGCTCCGCCCAACAGGAATCCGTAACAGCGCCGGAGGGCGCCGGTGATCAGGCGGCCCCGTCCTACAAGTTCTTCGCGATCGGTCTGAGCGTCACCGATCTTCTTTTGGGCGCTTTGTTGACCGGCGGCGAAGCCACCGCCTTTTACACTATGACCGAGTTCGCCCTCTGGAAGCATATCGGTCTTCAAATCGATATCGGAGTGATCATGGGCGAAAGAGGCCTTGCGGGATTGCAGATCGGCGGAGGTCTCCGCTGGTATTTCAGCGGACAGGGCGTTCAGAAGTACTGGTTGGGCGCTTATTATGACGCTTTCACCACAGTTAACGGTGATGGTTCTGAATTCGCCGTGATAACCGGTTACAAATTTGCTTTCGGGGCGTTCTTCATCGATCCATATGCCGGATTGAGAATCCTGTCACTTGAAGACGAGGGAATTCAACCCGGTATCCGCTGGGGATGCAATATCGGTTTGTGTTTCTAGTTTAACCGGTCAGTCAGGTATCAAAGCCGCCTGCTCCCCCGGGAAAACCCGGGGGTCGCGGGCGGTTTTTTTATTATCTTGATACGGAAGAACGTTGCGTTGTGACCATGATTTCTGCCCTTTGCTTTCCGTTTTCGGCCAGATTACTTTCGTTCAAAGGCATGGCGTGAACCGGTCAGACCTCCGCTCTTTGAAAAGCCAGCGATACGATCTTCTGGATAAACAGCGCGTACGGCATGCCGGACTTATCGACGGACTGGCCGACTTCATCGTCTTTTTCCAGGTTGGGATTGGCGTTGACTTCCAGGATGTAGATTTGCCCGTCCGGTGTCAGCCGGATGTCAAAGCGGGCATAGGCGTCCAGATTCAGGGCCCGGTATGCCCGTTTGCAGACGTCGCTGATCTTTTCAAACATGCCGTCGGCCAGCCGGCCGGCAAAAACGTTCCTGATATTCCATTTTTTCCGGTACGTGTTGTCCCATTTTGCCTTGTAGGTCGCGATGCGCGGTTCGTCGTCGCTCATCTCACCGAATCTCATTTCGCGCAGGGGCAGGACCGTCATCCGCCTGTTTCCGAAAACAGTCACATAGAACTCCCTGCCGTCGATGTATTCCTCCGCAATCGCGTCCTGCTTCATCGTTTCATGGATCATGCGCACCCGCTCGATGAGCGCCTCTTCGCTGTCCACCACGGATGCCTGCGAGATGCCGCGGGACGCCTCCTCTTTTAACGGCTTGACAATCACGGGCAACCGCAGCCGCCTGGGCAGCCACACCTTGCGGTCCCTGTAGTAAGTATAAAAACGCGGAACCTTGATGCGGTGAAAACGCAAGACCGTCTTGCTGAGGGCCTTGTCGCCGCAGATCAGGAGGCTGTTGGAAGAGGATCCGGTATAGGGAATTCCCAGCAGTTCAAGCACGGCGGCCACGTTCTTGTCCAGGTGGGATTTTTGGGCAAAGACCTCGGCCATGTTGAAAATCACGTCGGGCCTGTTTTCGCCGATTTCGTCGAACAGGATCCGGATGTCGTTGTAAAGGCCCAGCAACCGGACCTCGTGGCCGTTTTCCACCAAAGCGTCCCGGGCGTTTCGCTCGGCGTCCCAGTCCGCTTCCCGGAATTCTTCCGCGTAATCATACCCGCGCGGCTTCGCGTAAGGCACGTCAAAGAGCAGGAGCACCTTGAGTTTCCTCATTTTCCGAAGCCCCCCGTGTAGAGATAGTGCATGGCCGACGTGGTGATGTAGGTTGTCACGCTCAACAGGGCCGCGGATTCGTCTCCCTCGATGACCAGGCCCAGCGACTGGCAGCGCCGGATCAGCTTGTCGATGAGATCGCTGATGAAGTATTTCTTTTCGCCGGTCCAGCGGGCCACGTCGTTCAGGATTTCCCTTTTATGCCGGCGGAGCGCGGCGGCGGCAGACCGGAAGTTTTTCTCCCGGCGTCTTTTCTCCAGCTCCTCCGGTCCGCAATACGCAAAAATCTTTTTCAGGTTGGTATCGTGAAAATCCGGCAGCTCTGCGGCATGGTGTTTCATCTTCTTTTTGTAGAAATTCCCGAGGGTGATTTTCATTTTCCGGACTTCCCAATACCGCTTGCCGACGGACACCAGGGGCTCGCGGGCTTTCAGTTCCCTCATGATCCCGTCAACGTAATTCAGCTTTTTCATGGCTTTCCAGCCCTTGTAGGCTTCCCGCCAGTTGCTGTTTGCGGCCAGCCATACCGCGAACGTTTCCGCAAAATCCTCGTCGGGGTGGTACTGGGCGTAGTAATCCTCCAGGTGCCTCACAAAATTCCTGCTGTACGGCCGGAATCGGTAGGTGTCGCCGTATTCCCTGGAAAAGGATCCGAAAACCTGTTTCCATTTTTTGCGGCGGTGAAGTTTGTAGGCGTAATTGATGGCATGCCCGGTTTCATGACGCAGGAGTTTCATGCACCAGTCGCGGGTGCCGCCTTCCGCCTCCAGCATCATCTTTTTTTCCAGCTTCATCAGGGCCGGGTCGGCCAGGTAAAACGGGATGCCGACGACCGGTTCTTCGTCGGGAGTGAGCCACTCGTCCGCCAGGTAGCAGGGCGGCTTGAAGGAAATGCCCCGGTTGTCCAGTTCACGGTACAGATCGGCTACGCAGTCTTCCAGCCACGTTCCCTCGATTTTCAGGGGCAGATCGCAAAGACGCTTCTGGAGAAGCGCGTCCTCGCCGAGTTCCGAAAGACTGATTTTCCTGTCGCTCATACGCTCGTCGTCCGAACGGTGATGACAGGAAGAATGCCACTGGAATCCCGCTTATGATCGGAAGACTTTGCATTCATCGCAGGCCTCCTGAAAAGACAGGAACAATGTTCCTTCCCGCCGCGGATTATTGTATATCGCGATGGGGCAAACGACAAAAAATTGCCGCCATCGTGCCGGCGCCGGTTTTTGTCCGGGATCATGGTCCGGCCATCCGGCGCCACGGACCTTGCGGCGATTCCGGTTTCAGGATAAAATAAACGGATCGAAGAACGGTCATCGTCCCCGCCGGACTGGAGTGAGATCATGGGCAGAATCGGTTTTGACAACCGGAAGTATCTGGAAGAACAGAGCGGCGAGATCCTCAAACGGATCAGCCAGTTCGACGGAAAGCTCTACCTGGAATTCGGCGGAAAGTTCCTGTTCGATTACCACGCGGCCCGCGTCCTCCCCGGTTACGACCCCAACATCAAGATCAAACTGCTGAAACAGCTCCAGGACAAGATCGACATCCTGCTCTGCATCTACGCCGGGGACATCGAGAAGGGGCGCATCCGGGGGGATTTCGGCATCACCTACGACGTGGACGCGCTGAAGCTGATCGACGGCCTCCGGGCCAACGGGCTCGAAATCACCGCCGTGGTGATCACGCGTTTCGACAACCAGCCGCAGGCCGTCCGGTTCCAGAAGGTCCTGGAGAAGAGGAACATCCGGGTGTACCGGCATGTCGCCACCAAGGGCTACCCCACGGACGTGGACACGATCGTGAGCGAGGACGGATACGGGAAAAACCCGTACATCGAAACCAAAAACCCGCTTGTGGTCATGACCGGCCCGGGGCCCGGAAGCGGAAAATTGGCCACCTGCCTGTCCCAGTTGTACCACGATTACAGGCAGGGGCTCAAGTCCCACTACGCGAAGTTCGAGACGTTCCCGATCTGGAACATTCCCCTGAAGCACCCCGTGAACATGGCCTACGAGGCGGCCACGGCGGACATTGAAGACGTGAACATGATCGATCCCTTTCATCTTTCGGCCTACAACGTCAGCTCGGTCAATTACAACCGGGACGTGGAAATTTTCCCCGTCATCAAGTCGATTTTGAAAAAGATCTCGGGCGGGGAATTGGCCTATCAGTCCCCCACGGACATGGGCGTGAACCGGGCCGGGTTCGCGATCACGGACAATGCCGTGGTGGAAGAGGCCGCCAAACAGGAAATGATCCGGCGGTATTTCCGTTACAGCCTGGAACAGGCCATGGGCGTGGAAAAAAAGGAAACCGTGGACCGGTTGAAGCTCCTGATGGACGAAGCCGGAGTGGACATAAAAGACAGGAAGGTGATCGGTCCGGCGCGGGACGCCGTCATGAAAGCAAAAAATGGCGAAGTCGCGCCGGAGATATCCTGCGGCGCCGCGGTCGAGCTGGATTCAGGCGTGATCGTAACGGGGCGTAATTCGCTCCTCATGTCCGCCGCGTCCGCCGCCATTGTCAACGCGATCAAGACGCTGGCGGACATTCCCGACAAGATCCACCTGCTCTCGAAGGACATCATCGGGAAAGTCCTGCAGTTCAAGCGGGACGCGCTCAAGTCCAAATCCGGCTCCCTGAACCTGGAAGAGGTTCTGATCTGCCTGTCCATCAGCGCCATCACGAACCCGACTGTGGAACTGGCCCTGGAAAAGCTCAAGGACCTGGAAAACTGCGAAATGCATCTGACCCATATCCCCACACCCGGCGACGAGGAAGGCCTGCGGTCCCTGCGGCTTAACACGACCATCGAGCCCAATTTCTCGACGCGGGAACTGTTTGTGAAATAGTCGGCGGCCGGAGCCCCGATGATCATGCTGCCGGTGTGGAAATGCAATGAAGATGACGTTTTTCCCTTTTGGAGAATTGTGCGCGTGAAGCATCTGATCTCTCTTCTGGCCGTTGTTGTGTTCTTTTCCTGCTCCCGCTCCGCGAAAATTGCCGAGCGCGAGAGGATCGAAAGCTTCCGGAGCGTCATTACCGTCAACAGGGACTCCACCGCGCTGGTGGAGGAAAACATCCGCGTGTTTCTGTCCGGAACCCGGCGCGGGCTGGTGCGTGAAATCCCGGATTACTACATTGATCCCTACGGCAGGTCTTTTCGCGCCAATGTGCGCGTGGTGGGCGCGTGGCGGGACGGGACCCCGGACGCGTTTCTGGCCGAACGGAAGTATAAAACGGTCCGCGTGGCCGTCGGGAAAACGGACGAACTCATGGGCGAGGACCGTTGGAACGATTACCGC
>CAYMRH010000041.1:4778-23766 GCA_964392785.1 uncultured Brevinematales bacterium | reverse complement strand
GAGGTGTCGGATTATTCAATGGTTCTGATAACAACACCTTCACAGCATCCTGCGTGATCCTCTCCAACCGCTGCGACTGGATCAACGATGGTTCCTACAGAGGCGGCGGACTGTATTCCGACGGGAACAATACGAGCAATCTGATCCAGACCAGCGCCACGAATCCGAATTACCGAGCTAGCGGCATCATTGACAACATATTCGGAAGCTATTAACGAACAAATTGCAGCGTTGATCGCGGATTCTTAACCCGGGATCAGGTCATAGAAACCGCTACCGTGTGATGCCTACAACCTGCTCACACTCAACAGGTTAGCTCCGGCGCCCTGGCTGGTCTTTTAGCGGTATTCCATCAATCCAACCAGGGAACCATTCTGGGCTTTTCTTCTTGTTTTTTTCCGATTATGCGATATACTTTTCTGATAAGCGGAATAAATTGGAGGTTTTATGATGAAAATTCTCTTTCTGGTATTGCCGTTATTCATTACCGCCGCGCTTCACGCGGAAAGCGAGATCAAGGCAACGGACGAAAACTACCAACAGCAGAACCTGTTCGGAAACGCCTCTTCTCTGGGGTTTGCAGGCGGGCTGACTGTCCGGGGGGCGTTCATCGACAACCGCCTTTACCCGTCCGTGGGCGGAGAGGGCTACCTGATCATTGATCACTCGTTCTATATCGGCGGCGGCGGTTACGGCGTCCCCATGAACATGACCCTGGACGGCGGGACCAACCAGTCCTTTTCCGGCGTGGGATGGGGCGGCGTGATCCTGGGGTATATCTTCATGCCGGAATGGGTGGTCCATCCCTATGCCCAGGTCATGATCGGTGCCGGGGGCGTGGGTTACTACACCAACACGGGCATTTACGACGGCAACGCGTTCTTCGCCCTGGACGCCGTCGCGGGTCTGGAAATCAACGTCGTCAAGTGGATCCGGTTTTGCCCCTACGTCGGTTATCACCTGACGGCCGGTAATATCACGGTTCCCGGATTAAACGCTGCCGCCCTGAGCGGTTGGCATTTTGGTATCACGACAAAAATCGGCATGTTTTAAGCCGGCAGAACAGTATGTTTCTTTTACCGCCCCTGCCCCGTCCCCGAAGGACGGCCGCGGGGGCGGTTTTTTGCAGGGCTTTCCATGATCCGGGGGCCGGCCCCCCGGCGCGAATTTCCGGACACGCTTCCGGATCAACAATTCACTCTTTCTCGAACACGCCCATTTCCGAATGATAATTTTCTATGCGCACGTCCTGAAAATAGAAATTGACAATGTTGGTATAATTGGCCGCATCGGCCAGACGGATGGCGCCGTACTGGCACAGCCCTGCCCCGTGCCCCAGCCCGCGGCCGGTGAACTCCCACCCGCCGTCTGCCGTGTTCGTGACCGTAAACAGGTTGCTTTTCAGGAACGCCCACCCGTTGGTGCTGCCTGCGGCCATGATGGATTTGAACCGGTCAAAAGATATGGCCTGCCCAGGCACGACCTGTCCGTTCACGACCACTTCCCTGACACGGCCGCGCGGGTCCGTGACCACCGTCTGGATATCCGTGACGGCGTAACCGAACACGTTGGATATTTCAGCCGATGTCATGACGCGCTTCCATTCGCCGAAATGCGGCGAATTCCCGCACAGGTTGGTCTTTCCGGCCGCGCAATTCACCTGCTTTGTGTAGGAAGCATCGGAGCCCCAGACATTTCTTGCCTCGGCAGTCCATCCGCCGCAGGTGGAGGAGAAAAAAGGAAGAATAAGACGGTCCTTCCAGGTCAGGATTTCGTTTTCGGTGTCTTCCACCGCCCGCCGGGTCGCGGCGGTTTCCCATTTCCAGCCCCGGTAGGACTGGTCGTCCGTCAAGGGTGAAACGTCCCAGAGGGAACCTTCCGGCTGCCTGCGCATCCGGTAATACGCCAGCGACCGGGACAGCACCGCCTGGGCTTTGAGCGCTTCCGGCTTTTCCGAGGGCATCTCGCTGCCCGTCACTCCGTACAGATAGTATTCCACGGGCAGAACGTTCACCAGGTAAAAATTGGTGCCCCGGCTGAGCGCCCTCAGGTCTTTCCGGAAGGACCTGTCTTCCATGCGGAATCCGTCGTCAAAAGACAGATACGCATCGCGGACGGGCGTATCGCCCAGAAAGATCCTGTTCTCCTGCCATTCCACAAAAAGGGAGTTGGTATAAACCGCCGAAGCCGCCCGGCCGGAAAGGTCCGTGAGCGTGACCCGGCATATCCCGTCAAAGTCTATCCGGGAACGGGTTTCACCCCGGGGATTCACCAGGACCCTGACCCAGAAAGAATTATTTTCATAGTGGTTCCCGTAAGCGCGGCGGATATCCTCCGCGGAGTTTGTGATCAGGGCCAGAAGCGCGTTGCGTCCGGAATTTTCCGCAACGTCAGACACAAAATACCGGGCTGAAGAATACAGCGCCCTGACTTTCGCCATGTCCGGCAAACCGCCGGCCAGAAATTCCTTCTCCCAGCGGAACATTTTTCCCGGTAAAATGGGGGACACCCTGTCCAGCGCCAGGCCTCCGAAATAGGACGCAAGACCTTCCTGAAGGAAATAGGGAACTTCCGGGAAAAGCCTGTCGAAATAAAAATGCGTGTATTCGTGACGGAGCACCGTTTCCAGGCTCCGTTTCTGCCTGAGAACGCTGATGGGTTGCACGCCGATTTTCCCGTTCTGATACACGCCGCCAAAATGCCAGTCCGCGACAAATTTGACCTGGAAATCCGCAACGGACACGCCCACATGGACAACGGGTTTCTCCTGAATTTCCTTCCGGAAATAGCGCGTCAGCAGTTCCTTTTGCGAGCCCAGAATGGTGTCTATGGCGGTCAGGTCCGGCGCGGAAACGCTCGCAATGGATGTCACGACGGCGTTTTCCAGATTGTATTCGTATCCGTAAGCGGCACCGGACGCCAGGACCAGGACGCACAGGAACACGGCCTTCAATCTATGATTTTCCATCTATAGACTCCTAAAAATCTCTCGTTCTCCGGCACCGGACGCCAGGCCGGGTCGGGATGACTCATCAGTTCTCCCAGCCGGGCTTTTTTGACGAAACCGCGGTTGGTCGGTCCGGGTCCGGTATGATAGACAAGATATCCGTCCCGGATGTCGGACGGCGCGCGGTTTCCAATAAAAATCATGGCGTGAGACGGCATGGTCATGTTATCGGAATGGAGAAAAAATATCAAATCGCCCCTTTTCAGGAAGCGCGCGTCCCGGCTCACGAACTTCATGGAATGCGCCCGCAAAGCCGAAGGCCCGGCCGTTACGGAAAAGTCCCTGTCAACATATGCCGGATCGAACGGCCCGGGCCTGACCCGGAATAACCTGCGGCCGATGAACGGAACATCGGGATAATAAAATTTGCGGTCGTCGGGAATGGCCGTGTCGGACAGAAATTTGAATCCCCGCGCCCAGGCGCGGTCGTGTTTCTTCAGGGCTTCACGATAGGCGAATTCCGCCAGGCCGGCGCAGTCCTTTTTCACGTCATACCACACATCGCTGGGATGGTAAAACTGCGATTCGGCTATGGCGCAGAACCAGTCCCGGAACGACTGGCTGTTTCCCAGTTCCGCAGCGTCCGGGTAGCCGTCGGAGTCCGTGTCGGCCGTGCGGACCAGGAAAGACACGCTCTGCGTTACGCTCTCCCCGCGCGAACGGACAATGAGGGAGACCGCGCCGCCGTTCGTGGAGAAAGTGCTCACCAGGTAAAAGCGGTCTCCGGATGCGATCACCCGGACGCGGCCCGGCGGATCTGTCTGCACGGAGTAATCCGATACCGGCCGGAAACCGAACGCCCTTTTTTTCAGGACACGAACGGACAGGGGGACCGAGGGATCGGGCGATATGGCTTCCGAACTTTTCTCCAGCATCAGTTCCGCGAAAACGGGGGGACGCAAACCGCAGATCAGCACGGCCCCGAAAACCGCCGCGTGAATTTTAACGCATCTCCAGTTGACCGACATCGATCTTCGTTCCTTTCTGCGTCAGCATGAGACTGTACGCGGTTCTTTTCTCCCGTGATGTCCCCTCGTTCTGGATGGCCACGACCGTGGCTTCCGTCAGTTCCTCGCCGCCATAGAACCGGATGAAAAACCGGTAAACGCCGGCGGACGCGTTGTCTGAAAGGGTATAAACTTCCGGTCCGTAGCCGGTGGTTACGTCCACGTCCAAACGGCCGCCCAGCGGGGTGGTCCTGTTGCCATAGTAGCATTCCGTACCGTCGGGCTCGAGCACGTGAAGGTCCAGGTCCGTGTTGTCGGTGTCCCAATATAGGATAACCTTCAGCGCCGTGGGGGGAACGTCGGCGTAGAAACCCACGGTATCCGAAACCATCAGGTTTTTCGCGTCTGAAACCGTTATGGTATTCCAGCCGCGGGACGCCAGCAGTTCCCGGTTATAACCGCCCTGCGCCTTGGCGAAAACAGGCACTCCGTTGAAAGACATCCGCATGAGTCCGGGAGCGTTGCGGACCTCCAGACTGAAGAGCTTGGCGCGGATGAAACCGCCCTGGGGGGAAACAATTTCCAGGGCGTGAGAGTATTGAGCCATCAGAATCAACAATAAAAGCGGCAAGAAAATTTTCATGGCCACCTTCCCGTTCTCTGCGTGCGCAAGCGCCTGTCTCCGGACAGGGCGATCAGACAAGGCCTGCCGGCACTGTCCGATATTCGTCATCTGATTTCCACCTTTCCCACGGCGATCCGTTCGCCGGGCGCGGTCAGGATCGCCTTGTAGGTCCACCGCTTTTCCTTTTCCGTTCCCTCATACAAGACCACGTAGGTCGTGATTTCCGTCAGACGGCTGGCGCTGCCTTCGTAATATTTCACGAATATCTCGTAAACGCCGGGATTGACATACGGCATGGTATAAATCTGGGGCCCGTAGCCCACGGAGTCCGAACCGATGTCCAGCCGCCCGCCCAGACGGGTATTGCGGTGGGCAAAAAAACATTCCTCGCCGCCCGGTTCCTTCACGTAAACGTCCACGTAATTGTCCCCCGTGTCCCAGGTGTGGACGATCTTCAGGGCCACCGGGGTCACGTCCGCGAAAAGAGTGACCGTGGATTCCTTGCGGTAATCGTTGGGCCTGTTCGTATAGTAAGGCGATACGGTGATGGTGTTCAGGCCCCGGGACAATGTCAGCACCCGGTAACTGTCATGGGTCTTCA
Organism: uncultured Brevinematales bacterium; assembly: GCA_964392785.1. Taxonomy (GTDB): domain Bacteria; phylum Spirochaetota; class Brevinematia; order Brevinematales; family JAOACQ01; genus CAYMRH01. The sequence goes on along the minus strand of CAYMRH010000041.1, from coordinate 18,586 downwards.
TGAGCATGGGCCATCCGTTCACCACCACCTGCAACAGGGACGAATTGGTTTCCCGGATCAGGAGCGGAAAGTTCCTTTCGCGCGTGTACCCTCCTGACGCATCAATGCGCGCGGCCTCCAACGGCGCGGTCAAACCCGCCCAGAGGGCCGCGGCGGCCGTTGCCCGGAAAATGAGTCCCGCCGTTTTCATGCTATTCCGTCACTTCCAGGATATCGCTCTTGCCGTTGCCGCGTTTTTCCGGCTGATACATACCGTAAACCTGGGACGGCAGCGCGTAATACACGCCCGGATAAACCGCCTGCATGAGGTAGTAATATTTTCCCGGAACGAGGTTCCTCATGAAAATGCTGGCCAGGCCGCGCCCGAATTCCGTGTGCGTGGTGTTCCTGGAGAAATCCACTCCCAGATTATATTCGTTGACCCTGAAAACGGGCAGGAAACCGGCCGGGATTCCGTCTTCCAGTACCGCGTAATCCACTTTCACTCCGGGCAGGACGCTGATTTCCACCAGAACCACCTCTCCCGCCTTGAGGACCGTGTTTCCTCCCAGCGGCTCCATTCTGTTGGGGCTCAAGACGCGGTAATAACTCCGGCTCACGGCCACCCCGCGGTCTTCGCTTTGGACGGCAATCTCGCGGTCGTGATACTCCACCCGCAGACTCCCCACGAAATTCCCGCCGGATGCCGGAACACCGAAGGATACCGAATGCGGAGCGCCTGACGGCAGCCATTCCGGAGCGATCCGGATGGTGTTCTGGTAATTCCGGCTGCCGAAGAACGCCGTCCCCGCTTTTTTCCCGTTCACGAAAACGTCCACGGACTGAACGGAGGGCTGGTAGGGAACCCGCGCGGCGTATTCCGCCACGGCGTAAACCGCTTCCGCTGTCTCGCGCGTGGAATTCCAGGCGTTACCGGCGCGCCGTGTCAGCAGGTAAGCCAGCGCCCGTTCCCTGTTCGGGGTTTCCAGTTTCGCGGCCAGAAGCGCCCGCAGCGCGACGCCGGTGACAATCACGTCCCCGCCGAACCAGTAATCCCCGTCGTCGCCCGGTTTGCGGCCCCAGTAGGACGCGAACGAATCGGTTTTGGCCAGCGCGTCCAGTTTCTTCGCCAGTTCGGCGGCCACGGCGTCCATGCGGGCGTTGGCGGCGGTCAGGACCAGCAGGGACAGCGTATAGGGATCGTCAGACGGGGCGGCGGCCGTCCGGCGGACCATGTCCTGAAAATACTTCCCGTTTTCCGAAAGCACGTAATACCCGTAAACGCGCGCCTGTTCCGTGCCGGCATTCCTGCTTAAGAGCGTTTCCAGGGCCCGCATTCCGCGGTTGTAGGAGTCCCTGTTCAGCCGGTCCGGGAATTCCCTGTTGACTATACCCATCGCGTAAAGAACGTAAGCCGTCATGTAAACGTCGGAAGACCCTTCGTTCCACCAGCCCCAGCCGCCGTCGGCGTTCTGGAAACCGTAAAGGGAACCGAGCCCCTGTTCCAGGAGTGTGAATCGGTCGTTAAACACTTCGGGCAACCGCAGTCCCAGCTTTGTGGCGGTCAGAAAAGCCACCAGGTTGGGCAGGAACGCGCTGGTTGTCTGTTCCACGCATCCGTACGGATAACTCTTCAGAAACGGCAGGGCTTCCGCCACGACGCCGTAGGGATTGTCCAACTGGGAAAGGCCCGCCACGGCCGTCACGGTGTCCCGAATGGCCGTCGCGGGAATGGTGACCGTCAGCCTGTCTCCGACCGTCCGGACCAGTTTTGCTTCAGCGGAAACTTTTTTCAGGGAAACCGGCATCACGTTCAGTTCCTTTTCCAGACTGTCAGTCCGACCCGCGGCCCGGACAAACGCCTTCACCTTGAAGCGTCCCACCCGGTCCGGTGAAACCGTGAAAGGAACGGCGCCCTGCCCTCCGGCCGGAACGGTCAGATTGGACTGGAGCAGGAAGGTTTTGATCTTTTCCCCCTGGAGCCGGACGTTCACGTCCCGGGCGATCTGACCCAGATTCTGGACCAGAACCGTGCCGTTGATCCGGTCCACATAGGTGACGTTCTCCGGAATGTTCAGGTCCGCGGAAATCTCCCTCAAAGTTCTCACGGTGGCCGTGCCGCGCCCCACTTTCGTGTCTTTGGTGACGGCCACGGCTGTGATCCGCCACTCCGTCAGGTTGTCCGGGAACGAAACGGGAACAACGGCTTCCCCCTTCGCGTCGGCCGTAATCCGGCCCTGCCAGAGGATCTGGTCCCTGAAGTCCTTCCGGTCGGCCTCTTCGGTTTTATCGCCGGGAGCTTCCTTGAGCCCGGCGTAGCCCGTTCCGCCGCGGTCCAGGAAATCCTGGAAATCCCAGACCTTTTTCCGATAGAAACGCATGGCGTATTTGTCCCTGAGCTCCCGGGAATAACCGTAAAACCGGAGAGCGATGGAATTGAGCGTGGTCACGGAATTCCAGCGGTAGGAATAGAAAAAGAGCCGGATGTCCGGGAAGATCTCGGGAGAAACGCGGTAAAGCGATTCGTCCACCACGGAAACCGAAAGCTCCGCGCCCGCCGCCGGCCTGTTCCCCGCGTCCCGCACGGTCACCTTGATCCGGCCCCGGTCGCGCGGCCCGTATGTCTTTTTGTCCGGCTGGACGGCCACGGAAAGGATCCTGTCTGACGGAGGAACCTTGACCTTGACGGTATTTTCATAAACCTGGTTGTTGAACACGAAGGAAACGGTCAGGAAGAAATTGGGGGTGTATTCGCGGCGCACGGGCACCGTGAGCAGCATCGTATTGCCCTTGAAATCCGCGGCCGTATGGTCAAACACGGTCTCACGCTCCCGCGTCACGAGGGCTTTGGCGTAAGGAACGGGCGACACGATCAGCACCCTGGCCTTTTCTCCCGCGCGGTACTCGCTTTTGTCGAATACGATGGTGATGTCGCCGGACGTGTACACGAACGTTCCGCCGTCCTGGCCGATCCAGGTAAAAACGTTTTCTTCCACGGTATTGCCGAAACCGTCCCGGGCCGTGACGGTGAGCCGCAGGTATCCTTTGCCTTCCGCCCGGAAACTGATGCGGGCCGTACCGCGCGAATCGGTCGTGACTTCGCCGCGGGCTACGGTGGTCCGGCCTTCCTCCAGCACCGCCTGGTAAGAGAGTTTCTTCCCGTCAACGGGTTTGCCGTCCGGAGTAGTCAGGCGGACCGTGGCCGAAACTGTTTCGCCTTCGGTATAAACGGATTTTCCGATTTCGGGCGTCACAAAAAATTCCGCCCTCACCACCTTGACCCGGCCGGAGGCCTGGGCGCGGGAACGGCCGGTATCCGTGACTTCCGCTTTCACGATAAACGCGTAATCCCGGTCCACGCCGTACTGGGACGGCTGGAAACTGACTGTGAATTCACCGTTTTTATCCAGTTTGCCCGTGCGGGAGTCCAGGAACTCGATCCGGGACGCGTACGCCGGGTCTTCAAAAATATCCTTGTCTCCCTCGAAGATATCCTCGCGGGCCGGCGTCTTGAACAGGGAATATTTCAGTTCGCCGCCGTCCACCCGGTTGCCCGTAAAATAGTCGGCCCGGATCCTGACCCGCACAGTTTGGTTCCCCACCACAACGCTGTTTTCCGGGCGGACGCTCACCTTGAATTTGGGTTTGACGTAATTTTCCACGCGGAATTCGCCCGTGAAGTTTTTGTCCCCCACCGTGGCCACGACGCGGTAAATGCCCGTGGGCGCGTCTTTGGGCACTTCGTAATCCGCGGTGAACGTGCCCATTTCCCCCGTTTTCGCGTCCGGAAGTTTCAGGGCCGTCCCGCGCGGGTCCGTCAGCTGCAGTTTCACGGACTGGATCTTTGGCACGGCGTAGAGCGAGTCCCTGTAATCGCGGATCACGCCCTTGATGCTGACCGTGGCGCCGTATTTATAAACGGGACTGTCGGTATAGAGATACACCAGGCGTTCGGTCTGCGGCACCGGGAAGAAGGACGCCTTGGTAAAGGTGAAATCCGCGCCCGCCCGCGCGAATATGAGCAGTTCTGAAAACTGGTTCTTTTTGAAATTGAAATGGTAAAGACCCGTGCCCGGATCGGTTTTTCCCTTCGTGATCTCCTTCCCCGTCTCGAAATCCACCACGGAAACGTCCGCCCGGACGGGGGCGCCGGACTGTTTGTCCAGCGCGCGGACCAGAAGCTGGGTGTCGGATTTTTTGACGAGAATCCCGGCCCGGGACACGTGCACAAGCGTATAGGCAATGGCGTTGCGGCTGAACACTTCCACCAGATACAGCCCGTTTTTCAGCGTTCCCAGGTCGATGCCGGCAAACGTCCAGGAAGAGGACGGATCCAGCGTTTGACGGAATTCGCGCAGGAACTCATAGTCCTTCATCCGGCCCACCAGAATCTGCTTCGGGACCGGTTCCCGGCGGATCAGGTCAGGAAAAGCTCCGGCGGCCTCCGCGCGCGTGTCCGGGTTGGCCACCCGTTCGCGGGCGTAGTCCCTGACCGAGGATCGGAAGATGTTGAAGTAATTGAACAGCTGTTCCGCCGGATTGCCCCGGATGGCTTCGGACTCGATATACACTCGGTTGATGTTTTTCCGCGAACGGATGAAAGCCATCGGATCCCCCACCCGGTACAGACGCACCGTGACGGACGGTATGGACTGGCTTTCAATTTTCACGCGGGCATTTTCGGAATCCAGGAAACTTTTCTCCGTTGACAGGTAAAAGTACGCCCCGAACGCGCCGGGAAAGGCCACCCACAGCGCTGCCAGCGCCGCAATCAGGATGCGTGTCATTTTTTTCATGTCCTGCTCCTATGGCGCCGTTTTCAGGGCAAAATGAAAGTAATTGAAATCCCGGTGGTCTTCGCCGTAACCCACCAGGGACCCCAGGGAACCCAGGGCGCGGGTGTAATTTTTCATGTGCTCTTTCTGGGCCGCGGACAGCGTCATGGATTTGAGCATGGAGGCATAAACGGATTCCGCCAGGCCGGAAAAATCCAGAAAGACCGCGGCGGGCTTGTCCGTCAGGTCCCGGAGTCTGGCATTGTCTTTCACGTCCCAGACGGACGGGCTCTTTCCCGCGAACACGGCCGCGGAGGACGCCAGCGCGTCCCGGCTGTCGGTGATCACAAACAGGCCGGCGATCATGCAGGTGTAGATCCCGGTGGTTTCCCCGCGATCCGCGGTCAGGGTGCCGACGCTTTCCCGGACAAACTGTTTCTCTCCCAGCACGTTCCGGAGGAAAGCGGCCAGGGTTTTTTCGGCGTCGGAAAAATTGCCCCCGGTCGGTTTGGTGACCAGCATGAAGGAAGGGCGGATTTCCGGAGACACGCCCACCAGGGCCACGGAGACCTGGTTTTCAAAATTTTTCCTGAAATCGTTCTCAAAACCGGACAGGGCTTTGGCGCCGAACAGGTTTCTGAGAACTTCGTAGGGATTTTGCAGGGAATCCCAGAAAGTCAGGACGGATGAACGGACCACCTGGCCGTTGAAACGGGCCCTGCGCGCCGCCGTATTCCTGTATAGACGGGGCGCCGTAAAAAGTGAAACCGTTTTTTTGCCCAGATTCAGCACAACCGACATGCTCTTGGCGCCCGTCTGGCCCTGGACGGAACCGGAAACAAACGGGTCCAGCCAGGATCCGATCAGGACATTCCCCGTTTTATAATAGAGGAGGTCCATGTCCCGGGACACGAAGTTGTTCAGGACGGGGTCAGGGGATTTCCGTCCCGATGCGGTCTTGTAAAATGACAGCGTGGCTTTGTTACGTGACATCAGGACCTTGTCTCCCTGGAAATCCAGGTAATAACCGTTGAAGGAAGCTTTCGCGTTGAAAAGATCCATCAGCCGGGAGAATACGGAAGAACCCTTTTCCAGGGAAACCGCGATCAGGACCTCGTTCAGGATCTGCAGGATGGTCACGTCTCCCGTCAGGGATTTGAGGAAATTCCCGTTCTCCAGGTTTTTCAGCTCGCGGTAGAACCCGAGCACCGCCTGTTTCTGCCCGGCGTAGCCGATCAGGTGGTCAACGTCTTCCGACGAGAGGTTCAGGAGCCCGGCCTTACGGAGATTGTTCTCGAAATTTTTCGCGTCCCGGATATACAGATAGAAGCTCGTGCCTTCGGGAAATGACAGGTCCGGCGCGGCATGCAGGACCGGGGAAAGGAACAACAGGACCGCCGCCGCCAGCATTCCGGATTGTAAGATTCTCATTTCCGTCCTCCCCCGTCATTGCGGATCATTTCCCGAAAAACGGCCAGACCCGCCAAGGCGGCGCGGTCCGCTCCCGTGGTGTTTTTCGCCAGGACCAGCACCAGATAGCGGCCGTCCATAACTCCCAGAAAAGCCCCGTTGGTGCGTTCCGGATAGACCCTGTCTTCGTCTTCAAAAACGCCCGTGCCCGTCTTGCAGAGAATATCCAGATTCCCGTCCAGGCCCAGTTTCCCGCGGGCTGAGCCGGCCGTTCCGTATTCGTAGCAGGCCCTCATGCCGTCCATCAGCACTTCCCGGACGTCGGTTGGAATCCGCGAACGCTCCCCCGGACCGCGTCCGAACAGTTTAGCACAGCCCTCCATCAAGTCAAGAGGCCTGATTTTCAGAACATTCATCTTCCCGATCATGGCGCGGATCCGGTCGTCCCGGTTGAACGCCGCCCGCCCCAGGTTTTCCCGCCCGGTCAAAAGACCGAAATCCCGGAGCGTGTCCATGAACAGCGAGAAATCGATATCCTGTGAAAACCCGTAAAAATAGGAGTTGCAGGAGAACGCGATGGCGTTCAACAAAGTCAGCGAACCGTGCCCTTCCCGAAGCCAGCATTTGGTCAAATCCGTTATTCCCGGCCCGTAACCGGCGCAGTCATGCGTTTCGCGCACGTTCACGGCGTGATTCCGGTATTTGGCGATCACCGTAAAGATCTTGATCAGGGAACCGACGGGGACCGGTTTCCCGGCCATGCGGCCGGGATCGTACCGGTACAGCATCCGGCCGGTGGAGAGGTCCTTAAGGATCACGCAGATCTCGTCCTGCCCGGAAACGGACCGGACGGCAGAATCGTAATTGGCCGCGGCCGGGTTTTTGGCCAGACACAGGGCGCAGATAACGGCCCACACAGGCAAGGTTCTCATGGATGCAGTTTAACGGAACGGTTGCCGTTTGTCACATGACAACGCGGCTGGAATAATCAGGCCGCTTCCGCCCGAGGCCTTAAAAACCTGTCGGGTCGGAAAGCGGCCAAGCGTTTCGGACGATTGCGATTCCGGATTGTTCAGAACTTCACGGGCAGGAAATACCAGAGTCCCACTCCGGGAGCCAGCCCGGTCAGCACGTCGCCCAGAGGCACGCCCACGGACAGCTGGCCGGCATCGCCCATGTTCAGGAAAATCCCGGGCACGATGTTCAGCGCGAAAGACCCCTCCACCTGATAGGACGGATTCACTTCGCAGTACAGGGCCAGCACGTCCTTGACGATTTTGACCACGGGGGCCAGGTAAGCGCCGATCAGGGGCGTGCCGAAACTGTCATACGCGAAACTTACGTACAGGTTCGCTTCCGCGGCGAACAGGTCGTTCTCCCAGAAGAAATGGTACTGCGGCGAAACGGCCGTCAACCCGGCCTGGATCGCGATGATGTTGTTCCCGCCCAGATCGATCCGCGGCATGATCCAGCTGGTGTTGTAGCCGAATTCCGGCGTCAGGTTGACCCCGGCCAGATCCACGAACAGGTCAATGTTGTCCGTAAAGCCGTAACTGACAACAAGGTCGGCGCCCATCGTGAACGGATCAAACGAAGAAGCGTAAACAAACGGATTGATCCCGAGCGTTTTCGCGCCCATCATCGTCGTCCATGGGTTATAGGCGTACGAATGGCCCGCGACCGACGCCGCGATCATACCCGAAACCAGAATCCCCAATGCCAGTGTTCTTGCCAATGCTCTCATAACTATCCTCCTGAAATTTTTTGAAATTCCTGAGGTTATATTGCATATAGCGTGCCAATCAACCTGATAATTTGAAAATATTTCATAACTATATGATAATGAAGGAGTTATAAATCATACAAAATGTTTATTATTTGATCATTAATTTTAGATTGCAGATGATTATTTAATCTAATAATGCATTTAGTGATTATATATTAATCATAATCAGGCAGACTTCAGGATATTTTCATGTCCATTTCACGATAAATCCCTGATTTCGTTTTGAATTTTTCTTTATATTGATTATAATAAATCAGTTCTCAAACGGGGATCAGATGACCAATATCAGCCGATTTAAAGTCCGGTATGCCGAAACCGACCAGATGGGGGTGGTTTACTACGCCAATTACTTCGTCTGGATGGAAGTGGGCCGGACCAATCTGCTCCGGGACATCGGCATCACTTATAAAAGCCTGGAAGAAAGCGGGACCATTCTCCCGGTGGCCAAGGCCTACGCCAAATACGTCGCGCCCTCCCATTATGACGACGATATCTCCGTTCATTCCACGGTCACAAAACTGTCCGGCCCCCGGATCCGGATCGACTACCGTATTTTCCGAAACGGGGACATCCTGGTCTGCCTGGGATTCACCGAACATGCCTTCATGGACTTGCGCACCCGCAGGATCGTCAAAGCGCCTGAAGCGGTCCTGGAGCGTATCAAAATTCCCGACGACGTACAGAACTACGTCACGACGGTGTGATCATGGGCCGGAAAAAGAAAAACCGGAAAACCGGTTCCGTAAAAAAAAGAGGCTTCTCCATCCTGAAAAATCGCAAAACCTCCGGCAAGCGGAAACCGCGGCGGAAAAAGAGCCGCCTGGCGCTCTGGAAAGCCCGCCGGAGAACCGCATTCCTTCAGCGGAAAGCCCGCAAAGAAAGGATCCGGCGCCGGAAGCGCCTGTTGGCCGCAAAACGCCTGGCCGCGGTCCGCGCGCGCAGAAGGACTGCCGGCCGCCGAAGGGTCCGCTGGACCTACTTTGACAGGAACATGGTGCTCTTTTTATCCAACCGCCGCATCAAGGGTTTCACGGCGTTCATGAAATTCATGACCCGCGTGGGAGACGGCGTGGTGTGGTTCGTTCTCTGTGTCGTGTTTTTGGCCATCGATCTCCAGGTGGGACTGGCCCTGGCGTTTTCTTCCATCATCCAGATCATCCTGCAGCAGATCATCAAGAGGCTTTTCAGCCGGGAACGGCCCTACCAGAAATACGACGAGATCTCCCACGCCATGCGGCCGCCGGACCGCTTTTCTTTCCCGTCCGGCCACACCGCCGGCGCGTTCGCCATCGCGTTCGTGTTCTGGAGTTTTCCGCCGTTCCGCATCCTGTTCTACCCCATGCTGGCCGTGTCCTCGCTCATCGCTTTCTCCCGGATGTATCTGGGGTTGCATTTCCCGACGGACATCGTGGCCGGCATCATCCTGGGCGCGGTAAGCGCCATCCTGGGCACCAACCTGACGCAACTGATCCATTTCTGACGGGCGCGCGGGAGGGACCATGATTGACCGGACCGTCCTGAAAAACCTTTCGGAAAGCGATCCGCGCATCCGGAGCACCCGGGACGGGAATTTCACCTTGACGGTCAACGGCCGCCAGTTCCATAGCGTCTATTCCCCCGTCCAGGAGGCCGCCCGGCTGGCCGGTTCCGATCACGATCCGGACAGGGACCGCACGGTCCTGGTCTTTCTGGGAGCGGGCCTGGGTTATACCGTGGAGGAAATGGAAAAACGCGGATACCGGAACGCGGTCGTTCTGGAAACGGACCCGGCCGCTCACGAAATTTTCCGGAAGGTTTACAACCTGCCCCCGGGGTACACTCTTCTGGGTCCCGGCAACTCTCCGGAAGACCTGGACAACCTGTTCTCCTCCGTTGATATCGCTTCCGTGCGCCGGTTCCGGACGGTCATCCTGCGCGGCGCCTATGCGGCGGAACAATACGCGGGCTATGAAGAGCGTATGGAACGCCTCATGAAAGTCAAACTGGGCGATTTCGCCACCCGCATGAATTTCGAGGAACTCTGGACCGTCAACATCCTGAACAACATGGCCGGCCTGGAACGGTCCAGCCCTGTTCGCGCCCTGTTCGGTTCGGCCCGCGGCATTCCGGTCCTGATCGTTTCAGCCGGCCCTTCCCTGAACGCGACGCTTCCGGATATCCGGCGGGCCGCGCCCCATTGCGTGACCGTGGCCACGGATACGGCCTTCCTGCCCCTGGCGGAATCCGGCATTGTCCCGGATTTTGTCTATTCCCTGGACAGCCAGATCCACAATCTCTCCGACTTCGCCTTGATTCCGCGCGCCATCCTGGCCCGGACACGCCTGGTTCACGACGTTGTGACGCACCCATCCCTGCCTCGGATTTTTCACAGGGCGGGCGCGTCCGTTTACGCCGCGAACACGGCCCACCTGGACACCGACAGCCGGGGCAAACCCGTCCTGGTGAAAAGCGGCCTGGTCAGCTATCTGGAATCCCAGGGCGGATTTTCACTGGGAGACGTGGAAACGGGGGGATCGGTTTCCACTTCCGCTTTTCATTTTGCCTGGCTTTTGGGGGGGCATCCCGTGATCCTGGCCGGCCAGGACCTCTCCTACACGAATCGGACCACCCACGCGCCCTCCACGTCCCATTATTACAGGGCCATTCGCCGCGCCAACCGCCTCAACACCCTCCCGTCCGTTTTCCAGAACGTCATCCTGTCGCGCCGGACGCTGACCGTTCCGGACCTGACAGGCACCGGGGAAGTGACAACAGACTTTGTCCTGAACAATTACCGCCAATGGCTGGAAGAATCCGTCCGGAGCGCCGCGCCGGGGGCTGCCGACGGCGGGTCAGGACGGTTTCTGAACGCGACCGCCTACGGAGCCAGGATCTCGGGGTTTCAGGGGATCGCCCTGAATGAATGGGCGGACCAGCGCCGGGATCATCCGGCCGTCCAAAAGCGATTCCCGATCCATTTGATCAATTCCTCCGCTGTCGGTAAAATAAAGAACGCGTTGAGGAACCTCCCCGCCGCTCTCCGGAACATGTCAGCCGAACGGGAAACCTGGAACGCGGCCGGCCGTTCGCAGTGGCCTTTTCTGGAAAGATACTTCCTGCGCGAGAAAACGTTTTTCGAACGGTACGGCCGTTTGGACACGGCCGCCGTTGACCGCAAGATCCGCCGTCTGGAAAAAAATCTGAACAGGTTGGTTCATGGCCTCTGAAGACAGACTCGTGGATGAGATCGAGCAGTCGATCTACATCATTTACGGTCAGAAACCCAGTTCGCATTCCTATCTCATCCAGGGCGTGTATAAAAACGTCCTGATTGACACCGGCACGCGCGGAAATTTCAACCGCATCGTGGAGGCCGTGACCAAGATCGGCCTGAAGGTGAGCGACATCCACATGGTCATCTGCACCCACGAGCATTACGACCACATCGGCGGCATCGGCTATTTTTACGAGACAGCCGTTCTCGCGGCGGACCGGTTCGCGGCAACCAAGATCGAACTGCAGGACGAATACGTGATCCACGCCGCGGCGCACGGGGAGGAATCCATCAAGACCCGGATCAACGTCTGGCTGGAAAACCGCGTCCTCTTCGATTTCGGCAACTACAAACTGAAAGTCCTGCATACGCCCGGCCATACGTCCGGCTGCATATGCCTTTACGAACCCTTCAAGAACCTGATGTTCACGGGAGACACCCTCTTCGCGGACGGAATCATCTCCAAAATATCCCGCTCGGGCAGTTACGGCGACTACATCAATTCCCTGGAGCGGCTGAACACTTATAAGATCCGGCGCATCTTCCCCGGCCACGGGCGGATCTGCGAAAAGCCCGCCGAGGCGCTGACGGACTCCATCCGCACGGCCAGGACGGAATTGCAGAATTACAACGAGACCCTTCTGGCCCAGAAAGGCGTTCCCCGGGAGAAGAAGTAAAATGCGTCGCGCCGCGTTTTTCGCTCTTGCGGTCTTGATGACCTGCGGCCTGTGGGCTTCGGGCGAAAAATCCGACACCGAACGCATCCGCGAACTGGAAGAGGCCGCCCGGGGCCGTCGGGACCAACGCGTCTATTTCAACCTGGGCGTGCTGTATGCCCGGTCGGACGATACAGGCCATGCCGTCCTGAATCTGCGTCGGGCCGGTCTTCTGGACCCTTCCGACCGCGAAGCCCGCCAGTATTTGAACACGCTCCGGGAATCCATCGGCATCCCGTCTTACCTGTTCGAACTCAACCCGGTAGAAAAGGTCTTCTCGTTCCCGTTCACGGTCCTGACACTGAACGCGGCGGCCGTGTTCGGGCTGGTTCTCTTTGCCGCGGGCAGCGTGATCCTGTCCCTCTCTTTCCTGCGGGTTTTACCCGAAACGCCCCGCTTTCCCGCAAAATGGCCCCGGGCCGCGGGTATCGCGCTGGCCGCGCTGGGTTTCATATACCTCGGGTCCGCTTTGATCCGTTATCGTCTTGTTTTCAACGCCCGTTCCGCCGTGATCGTGCGGGATTCGGGTCTCCTGGAACGCCCGGAAAACGCCTCGGTTCCCGTTGACGAAGTGCCGGCCGGCCTGGAATGTCGCGTCACCGGGCGGGAGGCGGAATATCTCCTGGTGCGGACAGCCGACGGACGCGAGGGCTGGGTCCGTTCTGACGCCGTCACGCGGCTTTGGGAGTGACGCCATGAACACGAACACGCTCCGGTTCCTGACAGGATTGAAACTCCAGGACGACCTGCTGATCGTCATGCTGGCGGGCATCGCGCTCCTTCTGGCCGGGGTGATCGTGATTGTCCTGCGGTCCGTGGTCGTGACCCGTTCCGTGGAAAGTATTCTGCAGAAAAAGTTCAAGGCCGGGGATTACGCCGAAGTGATCCGCATCGCGCAGGACTTTACCCGCTCCCGTTTCCGCCGCGACAAGCGCGACAGCCTGTTCGTGATGTATTACCTGGCCCAGGCCTACGAGGCGCAGGGCGCCTCCACAAGCGCCTTGAAATTCTACCAGGAAGCGAACGTGATTGCGTCCGCCTTCAACAACCGGAAGCTCCGCCATTCCATCCTTCTGCATACCGGCCGGCTCTACGAAAAAATGGGAAAACCGAAGGACGCCCTGGCCCAGTACCTGATGCTGATCGAAGACGAAAAAAACAACGCGGAAGCGCTTTACTCCATCGCCCTGCTCCAGTATAAAAACAAGAACGTGAAGAAAGCCCGCGAATACCTGGAATTGTCCCTGAAACTCAGGCCGGGCCTTTTGGACGCGCGCTTTTTATACGGGAAGCTTCTGTATGAGTCCGGCGCGTCGTCGGGCGCCCTGAAACAGTTCCACCTGCTGGAACACCACGACCCGGAAAACGTGGAGGTGTATTTCTACAAGGCCCGGACCCTGGAGAACCTCAAAAAATACCACGACGCCATCCGCGAACACCGGAAGCTTTTAAACCGCGAATGGAAGAATCCCGGCGACCCGCGCCTGCCGGACATCCTGGAAAAATCCCGGATCGCCGTGATCCAGCTCCATATCAAAATCAAGGACTATTTCACGGGCATCCAGGCCGTTTCGGAATTCCTCTCGCTTCCTTCGTCGGAACGCTCCAAGACCGAAATGCTCTACCTTTACGCGAACCTGCTCTGGAACACGGGAGACGAATATTCCGCCCTGAAAAATTACGAGCGCGTCCACCTGATGGACCGGAATTTCAAGGACGCCGGCATCATGGTGGAACGATATAAAAAGATCCTGCCCCACTCCTACCTGTCCCACTACTTCACGGCCGACGAAGGCGCGTTCGAGACACTCTGCGGGAAGATCCTGGCCCGCCACCATTTCGAACTCCAGTACAGGCATATCGACTTCTTTATTTTTGCCAAGGGCGTG
>CAYMRH010000041.1:0-4768 GCA_964392785.1 uncultured Brevinematales bacterium | reverse complement strand
GGGCGTGTTCACGGTCGTGTTCTTCCGCCACATCGAACCCATCGCATTCTCCAAGCTGACCGACATCGAAATCCTCCTGAACAGTTTCCCGATCCGGCCCCAGAACATCGAGCTCTATTCCCTCTCCGGCGTCCGCGAGGACGCGGTCACGCATTATCTCCTGCGCAGTTCCCACCTGATTGAGGGCGACGAGTTCATCCGGACGGTGAAAAAGCATTTCGGGAAGGACGGGAAGGGATAGCAATTAACAGCTTTGGAAAATCAGACCCTGAAATCCGGTCACTGAGTGACTTGCCCTGAGCCCCTCGACCCTGCTCGGGACAGGCTCCGTCGAAGGGTCGAAGTGACTGTTTATCAATCCAGCACGCCGATCGCGAGCGGCGGTCTTGGAATCACGTCGAATTTCACTCCCGCTTCCCGGAACAGGTCCTGGTAGGTTGTGTCAGGATAGGCGCCGCAGGTCACGAATCGTTTGATGCGGGCGTTCACGACCATTTTGGCGCAGATGACGCAGGGCGAATGGGTGCAGTAGATGGTCCCGCCGGTGGTAACAGACCCGGTCTGGGAGGCCTGGATAATGGCGTTCTGTTCCGCGTGCACGGCGCGGCACACCTCGTGGCGGGTGCCGCTCTTGATGCCCAACTGGTCGCGCAGACAGCCCAGTTCGGTGCAGTCCTTGACTCCGCTGGGGGCGCCGTTGTAGCCCGAACTCACGATCCGGTTGTCCCGCACGATCACCGCGCCCACGTGGTGGCGCAGGCAGGTGGAGCGTTCGGCCACCAGGAAGGCCATCTTCATGAAATACTCGTCCCAGGTGGGGCGCGCGTAGGGTTTGTAGTTCAATTTCTGCAGAATGCCGTCGATCTGCCTTTTCAGGTCTTCCAGAGACCCGGAATTGTCCACGGTGAAATCGGCCATTTGAAAGCAGGCGGACAACTGCTGGGCTTTGGGATCGGTGGAATTTTCCTTTTCTTCCTTCTTCGCGAATTCCTCGAAAGTCAGCCCGTCGCCCGCGCGGGCCCGCTTCATGGCCCGTTCGAAACGCACCTTCTGCCCGGCGGTAACGCCGATCAGTCTGAAGTCCTTGAGGTTTTTGCGGAGCTCCTCGATTTCCGACGGGTTGCGGATGGAATCCACCACCGCCTGGGGCGCGTTCCGGATCTTTTCTATGGTCCTTTTGGCGAGAGTGCCCGGCCCTTCCGTCTCGCGCAGTTCGTTGCCGATGGCGATCAGGTTGTCCCGGGCCGGATCCAGGCCCCGCTTTTTGGCCTCGTCGCGGATGATGTCGGACAGGGAAAACGCGATGAATTTTTTCTGATCCACCAGATAGCTGACGGCTTCGCCCTTGCCGGCCGCGTTCGGGCCTGTGAATCCCAGGAAAATAAGCGCCTCCTGATTCCGGTCGGGATTATTTTACAGAGAATTCGGCCTTTATGCAAAACATCGGCCCCGACGGCCGCTTAACTCCAAGTTTTACAGGCAATTAGCCCCGGATAAAAAATGCGGAAATTCATTTGAATCATTCTGATTATATTATTATATTAGAATTACAATATATGACAACGAAAGGACTGACACAGATACTCTTGTTCCTTCTGGCGGGTGTTTTAACATTATCCATGGCCTCGAAACCCGTCCAGCCGAAATCCGGGAGGGAAAAAATGAAAACCGAAGTACCCGCAGCGTCCCGGGGATCAAAGCCCCTGTCCCGCGAAGAACTGAAAGCGATCCTCACCCCCGATCAGTTCTCCGTGGTCTGCAACAACGACACGGAACCGGCATTCCGTAACGCCTACTGGAACAATCATGCGGATGGCATTTACGTGGATGTGTCTTCCGGTGAACCGCTGTTTTCTTCCACGGACAAATTCGATTCCGGAACGGGCTGGCCCAGTTTCACCAGGCCGATTGACAAGGGCGCGATCCTGGAAAAAAAGGACGCGTCCCACGGCATGGTCCGGACGGAAGTGCGCGGTAAAAAAGGAGATTCCCACCTGGGACACGTGTTCGACGACGGCCCCAACCCCACGGGCCTGCGCTACTGCATCAATTCCGCGTCGTTGAAATTCATCCCGGTCGCGGACATGGAAAAAGCGGGATACGGCGATTACCTGCGCCTGTTCCCGGATTTTTTAAAAGGATCCGGCAAGACGCCGGCCCTGAAAGCTGAAAAAGCCACATTTGCCGCCGGGTGTTTCTGGGGCGTGGAGGCCTACTTCAAGAAAGTCAAAGGCGTGATTTCGACTGAAGTGGGTTACACAGGAGGCAACACCGAAAACCCCACCTACCAGGACGTCTGCACTATCGATACCGGCCACGCCGAGGCCATCCAGATTACTTATGACCCGGACAGGGTTTCCTACGACCGCCTGCTGTACCATTTCTTCAAACTGCACAACCCCACCACAAAGGATCGGCAGGGAAATGACATCGGCAGCCAGTACCGTTCGGCCGTGTTCACCCATAGCCCGGACCAGAAGATGGCCGCCGAGGATTATATCCGCAAACTGGAACGGGAAAAGAAATTCCGGCGCCCGATCGTGACACAGGTGGTCCCGGCGCAGACCTTTTATAAAGCCGAGGACTACCACCAGGACTACCTGGATAAAAACCCCGGCGGCTACTGCCACGTGGATTTGTCGAATATCGAGTAGGGTAATGTAAATATCGTCCGGATGGGAAATATTTTTTGGTAGCGCGGACTACTCAACAGCGACTTTCATCACGACCTGAAATTCCTTCAATTTGCCGTCTCGCACGGCGCCGCGCTGTTCCACCACCGTGAAAAAATGGACGCGTTCGCCCTTCTCGATCAGATGTTCCACTCCCTTGCGGACCGCCTCGGAAAACCCCATGTCGGAACTTTCCACGATCTCCAGCATACGCAGCATGAACGGCTCCTTGAAATCAGGGAAGAATCATTGGGGCTAGCGCGAGTCGAACGCGCGGCCCGCAGTTTAGGAAACTGCTGCTCTATCCCACTGAGCTATAGCCCCGGTCAAGCAGATATTTTAACCGGAGCAAGGGGAATACTCAAATTGGCCGGGGTGTATCAGCGATAACGGCGAACACGATTGTTCAACGTGTCAGCCACGTAAACCCGCCCCTGGACGTCCACAGTCAAGGCCCTTGAATTGGCGAAATCCCCACTCCCGAACCGGGCCAGGAACTGTCCCGAGGAATCGAATTTCTGGACGCTGTCATTCAGGTCGATCACGTAAATATTCCCGGCCGCGTCCGAAAATACCGACTGCGGCCCGCCGAACTGGCCGTCTCCCGAACCGTTTGCGCCCCACTTCGTGATGAAATTCCCGTTTCCGTCGAATTTCTGGATCCGGTCGTTTCCCTCGTCCGCCACATAAACGTAGCCGTCGCGGTCCGCGCAGATTCCGCGGGGATTGATGAACTGTCCGTCCCCGCCGCCGAAAGAACCCCACCGCCTGACGAACTGGCCGGAAGAATTAAATTTCTGAACGTGATTGTTGGCGTAGTCCGCCACGTAAATGCCGCCCGCATTGTCCGCGCACACGCCCACGGGAGCGTTGAACAGACCGTCACCCGAACCCGTGGAACCGAACTGAAGCAGATAATTCCAGTGGGGATCGAATTTCTGGACGCGGTCGTTTCCATCGTCCGCCACGTAGTAATTTCCAGCCACGTCCTGGCAGATTCCGTACGGTCCGTTGAACTCGCCGTTTCCGGATCCGGATGCGCCCCTAATCCCGATCAAATTTCCATCTGCGTCAAATTGCTGGATCCGGTTGTTGCCGGTGTCGCACACGTGGATCACTCCAAGCCGGTCCGCGAAAACGCCCTGGGGTGTTGTGAATTGCTTCTGTCCGGTGCCGGCCTCTCCCCATTGGGTCTGAAAAGTATAAGATGACAGCGTCGTCCCGCTGACCCGGTACGGAGCAGTGAGGATTTCCTTCAATCCCGACCGGGGCTCGGCAGCGATATACACGTCAAAAGAAGCGCTGAGCGATGGCACAACCGCCCCGCCAGTCGTCCCGGACGGCTCCACCCAATAGGAGCCGGCGGCTGACGGTCTTGCCCCGCCCGAAGCCAGCCCTTTTGTGATTTCCCCGGCCGTGGGAGCGGGCGATCCCGCCGGCACGGACACGTAATAAACGACAGCCGGCATGTTGACTGAAAGAGAATGCGAAAACGATGCCGCGAAACTGCCTGTCAGCCGGGGCGGCTCGGAAAAATAAACAGTGCTTTCCGGATCGATCGGATGGAGAACTTTCAAGCCGCAGGCGGAGCCGAGCAAGACACAAGCCGCCATCAGTAAAAGAGCAAATGTCCGGGCGTGTTTTCCGTTCACCCGGTCAATACTGATCATCATGGCCTCTCCTCGTCGGGATCGGAGAAAAAACCCGTACGCCAGATCAATCCGGCGTGAATACCGAATTCCATCAGGACAACGCCGGGCACTGTCAGTATCGCATTCCATTGCGCTCCCACAGGAACGCTGAGCCGGTCCCGGATCCATTCCCATTCGTACCCGCCGCAGACGGAAATGGCAATGTCCAAACCGGTCATTTCGGAGCTGAAAGCCCCCCGGCGGTCAGCGCTGCCGTATTCTCCCGAAAAGGTCCAGGAGAAAAGCGGTCCCGCGCCGGCGTACCATCCCGAAGGAAAACGGAAGAACAGGTTGAAACTGTAACGGACGTTGTCCGAAACCACGTAGGAACCGGGATCGTAGTATTCCGGAGACGGGTAGAATGCGTCCCTGCTGTACATGCATTAGCCTTCCAGCCCCGTCCAG
>CAYMRH010000040.1:0-23786 GCA_964392785.1 uncultured Brevinematales bacterium | reverse complement strand
TAACCGGCGATCTGGTCCCTGACCTTTGACGAAGGGTCGATCTTTTCCAGGGCTTTCAGTTCCTGGAAGGCGTGGTAAGGATCCTTGAGGTATTCGTAATGCCGGACGATCTTGCGCCGGGCCCCGGCAAAAAACGGGTCCAGCGTGACCGCGCGTTTCAGGCTCAGAAGGTGGTTCCGGGTTTCTCCTTTCCGGTAGGCGTCTTCCGCTTTCCGTTCGTGAATGCGCGCCAGGTCTTTCCGGATGGGGTCGTCCACGCGGAATTCCCGGATCACGAACTGCTCGAACGAGGCGAGAATGAAATCGTTTTCGGGAGAATGCCGTATGGCCTGACGGTAGGCCCGGACAGCCGCGGCCCTGTCCGAACTTTCCGATGCCAGTCCGATCTTGTAATGCGTCCATCCCAGAAACGCGCTGTCTTTCTGGAACCCCGTCTGCACGATCCAGTTGAATTTTTCCACGGCTTTCGCGCTGTTGGTCACAATCAGGTAGCAGTCCGCCAGGATGACGATGCCGGAATAAAAGTTGTCAAACAGCTGTTCGCCCGTTTCCAGGAGGGCGATCGCGTTTCTGTATTTCCCGACCGAACGGTAAAAATCGGCCAGCGCCACGTAAACCAGCCGCTCCGTCGGTTTCAGGTTGAACGCTTTTTTCAGGTAGTCTTCCGCCCGGTCGGGGTTGCCGGCCCGCAGGTAGTAATTGCCGAACGAGATATAGTTCTTCCAGTAATTCCTGTTCACGCGGTCGGCCTTGTTCAGCGTGGACAGGGCCAGCGGGAGCCTGTTCATTTTGAGGTAGAGTTCCGCCAGGTTGCGGTACACTTCCACGTAGGACGGGAAGCGCTCCAGGATCTGGCCGTAGTATTCCTCGGATTTGTCAAATGTGCCGAGCTCCCGGTAACTGTTCGCGACGGTCAGGAGGGCGTCGGGATCGTTGTTGGCGTATTTCAGGGCGGTGAGGGCGTTGTCCAGACTGGCGTTGTATTCGCCCAGGGCAAAATACACTTCCGACAGGAACCGGTAGGCGTCTCCGTAATAGGGGTTGATCTCCACGGCGTTCCGGAGGGAATCGATGGCTTCAAAGTACTTTTCCTGCCGGAACAGACTGACGCCCGCGTCCAGGTAGGTCTTGGCGCCGGATGCGGCGGCGTGGAAAGGCCCGGCCGCCGCCGCCAGAAAAACCAGAATGGACAGAATTCTTCTCATGATGAAGCTCTCTCCGCGGGCCCGGTCAGACCGTTTCGGCGTCCGCCGACGAACCGTCGCCTTCCAGGGCGGGAATGGTTGTCACGGACTGTTCGATCTGACCCAGCGAACTTTGCAGGCCGGCCGTTTCCTCCGCCATTTTTTCGTAGATGTCCTTGGAGAAATTCAGGAGGACTTCCGGGCGGTCTTTGGCCTTTTTGCCGATTCCGAACACCTTGCTTAAGGTGCGTTTCACCTGCTCGTAAATCTTGAGCTTTTCGTAGGGATCGTCCACGGCATAGGCGGTCTTGTATTTCAGGATGGCGCTCACGTAGAGAACCCCGTCGTATCCGAAATTTTTGTCCGTGTCGGGCCCCAGGTTCTTGACGCCGTCCAGGGATTCCACGGCCTTGGTCTGGTTTTCAATGGCCTGGTCGTAGCCCTGGCTGGCCTTGCGGTAGAACAGGCCCGAGAGTTCCTGGTAACGGGCGTCCCGGGTTTCGTTGAAGAGGTCCGAAAAAAGCCAGGCCGAGCGCAGGGAGTAAATGGCGGTCTTGATGGTGGAGGAAAATTTCCTCTTGTCGAAAAAGGAGTAGCAGCTCATGGCGAGGATATAGCTGGCAACACCGCTGATCAGGTCGCGCCTGTTTTTGAAATCCGGTATTTTCCCGAACACTTTCAGGAGGTAATCCGCGCGGACGGTGCGGTACTTCTGGATGTTGGGGACGGTCTTCTGGGGGACGCTCAGGAAATCGAAGTCGTCCGTTGCGTACAGGCAGGACGGGCAGACGGTGATCGGATAAATCAGCGGGTTCACGGAACCGTACTTCTGCGTGGGCTGGTAGGTTCTCCGGAGTTCGTTCGTGAGTTCGCCGGCGGAAAGCCGGCCACGGCCGGTGAGCAGGTCCTCGCGGCGGAAATCCGCGCCGCAAACCGGGCAATGAATCTCGTCCTTGGAGAAATAGGTAATGTCCTCGGCCATAAGAAACCGCCCTATTTGAAAAACATCATGGATATTTTGACCCAGAACGACTGGGGGACGAGCGTGAGCGCCAAAAAAACCGCGATCGCGGCGGCAATCACCGCCAGGACGATCTTGTTTGGTCCGCTTTTCTGCTGCTGATCCATTCTTTTCTCCTTATGCCTGTCAGAGCGCCACGTAAATATCTTCGACCTGGAGGATATTTTCGTGAAAGTCGTTTTCCAGGTTGTACAGGGGGGCCGGCTGGCTTTCGTAGGACAGGATTTTGTTGAACCGGCGGCCGTCAATTTCGATGGCCAGCTCCAGCGCGAAAACCTTGCGGTCGTACGGGGGTTCCG
Source organism: uncultured Brevinematales bacterium (assembly GCA_964392785.1). GTDB lineage: Bacteria > Spirochaetota > Brevinematia > Brevinematales > JAOACQ01 > CAYMRH01. Next base: position 21,282 of record CAYMRH010000040.1, on the reverse strand, counting down.
CCGCTTCCGGCAGGGGCGCGAAGGAAAAGATCCCTTCGTCCTGGGGGAGGATTTCCGTCGGGTTCTTCCAGAGACCGAAGAGGTTCCGGGCCGGCTGGCCGTTGATATTCAGCGTCACCACCGCGTTCCCGACGGGCATCAGGTTCCGGGAGGAAAGAATTTTCCCGTAAACCTTGGGGATGATGTAATACATTTTGTCCTTGTCCAGTTCCTCGATCAGGTTGTCCGCCTCTTTGTCGCCGGGATAGGACTTCCGGACCACTTTTACGGCCTGGGAGATGTTCATCATGATGTCCGCGGAAAGCTGGGGGTCCTTCTGGACGGTCACGATGGAGTTGGTGAATCCCTTGTTCGACGTAATGTACATCGGCTTGGTGCGGTTCAGCACGAACGCGGCGATCTCGCGCTTCTGGTTCTTGTTCAGGAGGCCGGCGCGCGCTTCGTCCGTTCCGTCAATCAGGTCCAGGACTATGTCCTCGATGATGTTCTTGAGTTCGATCATGCCGAACCGGCCCCCCCACGCATGATCATATTTTATAATGGTATGCCTAAAAGTCAATTAATCCCCGCCCGCAAGCCGGACCAGAGGTGAAAACCGACCGTTTTCGGGCAGACCGGAGGGCATTTTACGACGGATTTTCTTTATTAATCCCGGAAAATATGCTATTATCAATGCTCGAAAGATTCTGAGGGGATCAATTCCATTATGGTTGCCAACCGCGAATACACCGCCGAATCAATTGTGGCTCTGGATTTTCCGGACGGGGTCCGCAAGCGTCCGGACATGTACATCGGGGACCGGGGCGTGGACGGTTTTCACCACCTGGCCTACGAAATCATCGACAATTCCGTGGACGAGCATCTGGCGGGGTTTGCGAAAAACATCCGCGTATCCCTGCTCAAAGACGCCGTTGTGGAAGTGGAGGACGACGGGCGGGGCATCCCGGTCGGGATCCATCCCAAGGAAAAAATTCCCGCCATTGAGGTCGTGCTGTCCAAGCTCCACGCGGGCGGCAAGTTTGACCGGAACTCCTACAAAGTCTCCGGCGGTCTTCACGGCGTGGGCCTTTCGGTCGTCAACGCCCTGTCCACGTTTCTGGAAGTGGAAGTCTTCCAGAACGGCAAACAGTACGCGATCCGTTACGAACAGGGGCGCAAAGCCGAAGACCTGAAGGTCAGGGGCAACTCGGAAAAATCCGGCACCCTGGTCCGTTTCCAGCCGGACAACACCATTTTCCAGGTGGAGAAGTTTTCTTCCAGCGCCATCGCTTCCCGCCTGCGGGAAATCGCCTTTCTCAATCCCGGCGTTACGGTCAATTTCGAAGACCGGCTGACGGAGGACCCGGACCATAAGGGCGGTTTCATCACGCGCATATACCGGTACACGAACGGCATCGTCGAATTCCTCAAGAAGGAACTGAATCGCGGTTACGAGATGGTGTTTGACGAGCCCGTCATCCTGAAGGACTCCAAGGACGACATAGACGTGGAAGCGGTGTTCCAGTACCGCAACACGGGGGACGAGCCCGAGATCTACAGCTACGTTAATTCCATCCACACCAAGAGCCACGGAATTCACGTGGACGGTTTCTGGATGGCCTACGAGAAAGTGCTCCAGAAGTTCGCCGTACGGCTGAACCTGGACAAAAAGGCCGAGAAGGTGGACAAGAAAACCCTGTCTTTCGGGCTGACCTGCGTCATCAACACGAAAATCCCGAACGCGGAGTTCAAGGGGCAGACCAAGGACAAACTGACCGAGCCCGTGGAAGCCCGGACGTCCATCAAGGACATCGTGGAAAGAAGCCTGGAAATTTATTTTGAAAAAAACCTCGAGCTGGCTGAAAAGATCATCAAGAAGGCCATCCTGGAGCAGAAAGCCCTCCAGGAAGCGGAGAAAGCCCGCGAAGGAGTCCGCACGGGTCTGGGGCGCGGAAAGCGCGGAAGCGCGGCCCTCATAGCCGGCAAGCTGGCGGATTGTTCCACGCGCCGCCGCGAACTGCGCGAGCTCTTCATCGTGGAAGGGGATTCGGCCGGCGGTTCGGCCAAGCAGGGGCGCGACCGGGAAATCCAGGCCATTCTGCCCCTGCGGGGAAAGATCCTGAACGTGGAAAAAAGGATCGAGAAAAATTCCCTCAACACCATCCTGGCCAACGAGGAAATCAAGACGCTCATTGCCGTTCTGGGGAGCGGGTACTACACCAACTTCGACATCGAGAAGCTGAATTACAACAAGGTCATCATCATGACGGACGCGGACGTGGACGGCGCGCACATCAAGACGCTGCTGCTCACGTTTTTCTACAGGTTCATGCGCCCCCTCATCGAGAACGGCAATATCTACATCGCGATGCCGCCGCTCTACCGCATTACCAGCGGACGGGCCGCGGAGTACGCCTATTCCGACAGCGAACGCGACAAGGTCCTGAAAAGCCGGTTCCAGGGCATGAAATACGATATCCAGCGCTACAAGGGTCTGGGCGAGATGAATCCCGAACAGCTTTGGGAGACCACCATGAATCCCGGTTCCCGCAAAATGATGCGGGTCTCGATCACGGACTTTGAAGAAGCGGAAAACATGGTCAAAGTGCTGATGGGAGAGGACAACCAGACCGGAGAACGCAAGAAGTTCATCCTCTCCAACGTCAATTTCGTGACCAACGTGGATGATATCGGGTAATCCGGTTGTTTATTTGCCCTATTTTGATATCAGGTATATAATAATCGGATAAAATGCCGTGCATGGCAGATATTCTTGGAGGAAACCATGTCCAGAAAATGTGATCTTTGCGGCAAAGGACCGATGTACGGGAACAACGTGTCGCATTCCAATAGAAAAACGCGGACCCGCTGGGAACCGAACCTGAAAAAAATGTCGGTCAAGGAAAAGGAAAAAGGGGCCCGGAAGTCCATCCGCGTCTGCATGAGCTGTCTTCACGCAGGCAAAGTGGAAGCGAAATACTCCGCGCGTTAATCGCGGATCAGCATCATACGGAACGGCTCAAGACTTTTCCCCCGCCAACCCCGGTTGTCCGGATAAGGACGGAAATCCATGACGCGTACCGCAATTCTGACAGGTGTATGGCTTTTTCTCGTGAACGCCGCTCTGGGCGCCTTGCCGGTCTCGGAGTTCAGCCAATCTCTGGATGGCGGGATCCGTGTCCGCGTGGAACGCGGATGGATCATGACCAACGCGGACGTATCCTATGGTGTTTTGCCTTCCGGTTTGCCGTCTGAACCCGGCAAAGGTTTCGCGAGGATCCTGGTTGCGATTCCCGGCGGCATCCTGTCAAACAACGGCCTGATCCGCGTTCATGTTCCCGCCCGGCTCAAAATGGGCGAGGTGATCCTGACCAACGGTTCTTACAGTCCTCCTCTGCCCCCCGGCGCTTATCCGGTTTCATTCCGCTACTCCCATCCGGACGGACGGGGAACGGTTTCCTTCAAGGTCCCGGGTGTGGCCGTGCGCGCGGACCAGACCGCGGAACTGTCCGTAACTCTTCAAACGGTCATGGTCCGGATGGAGTCCCGGGAAAAGGAACTGGGAAAACTTTCCGAATTCGCATTCAGCACCGGCTCCGGACAACGTGACGCCGCCGCCGGGATAGCCAGTTATCCCACTTTTTTCCCCGCGAAGACCCGGGACCAGATCGTGACACCCCAGGAGCCGGCGGGTGACGAATCCGGGAAGATCAAAGCCGGACTCTACGATATCTTCATTGACACGGATATTCCCCGGGCCAAATATCGTTTTGCGCTTTGGCTGGAAAACGTCCGCATGGATGGCGACCGCTCCTATACGTTCCAGGTGAACCTGAACGGCGCGCGGCTGGACGCGGGCGGAATGGGTCCCGGCGTGAAATCCGCCCATTTCTTTCCCGCCGGTTCCGCCGGGAAAATCGGGAACCGCCTGAACCGCAAGCTGCAGGTGTATTTTATCGAGGGGCCTGCCGTTCCCACGCCCTGCCCGCCGGGAAATTTTGACCTGCTTTTTGTCTTTGACGACGGCCGCATGGAATGGCGCGAAAACACTGTCCTGAATGCGGGAGAGGTGACGAAAGTGAAGTGAAACCGGATCCGGAATAAAAAACGCCCCCCGGCCTGTTCCGCGTTGCGGACATGACGAGGGGCGTTTTCTTTTTTACGGATTGTGCCGGAACCTACCGGGCTTCTTCCTTTCCTTCCCGGATGATCCTCTGAATGTAGTTGCGGATGGACAAGCGGTCCTTGCCGCCGATCTTCTCGAACTTGATTCCGTAGCCCACGGGATACTTGGTCGATTTCAGGTTGATCCAGCGGATGTCCGCGTGGCAGGAAATGACGGTGGTCCCCAGGTCCAGTTCAACGGGCAGCAGTTCGCCGATGGACAGGCCGCCGGCGTTGTCGTCCTTGATGAAGGCCCCGTCCTCGGAGAGGTCGTAGGTCTGGCTGGCCTTGCCGTTGATCCTGATCTTGACGTCATGCAAAAAGCGCGCGGATTGTTCCCACCAGCGGACGCGCGGGTTGAAATACGGCACGCGGATGCTCTTGCTGATGAACACGCCGATGGGCAGAAGAAAGATCGCGTTGATGAAGGTGGCATAGGACAGGCGGAACTGGCCGGACCCGAACATGCTGAGAACGAACATGCCCACGGAATGGAAGATGAAATAGTACCAGGCCCACAGCCGGACGCGGTACAGCCCGATGGAGAGCGGTATGGCGGAAAGCCAGAACAGCAGCATGAGAATGAAGATCACGTTTCCGCGCCGAAGGAGTTCCAGCAGCATGGAGAGGATCTGGGGGAACGAGTACTGCGAATTCAGGAACCAGACGAAAAGAAGATTGCCGATGGGGTTCAGCAGGTAAAGAAGCGCGAACACCTCGATCACGATCGGTTTTTTCTTATAACCTTCCATAAGACGGTCCTCCGGAACCAAGATCTCTTGGCTGTAGTTTACGGCCGGGCGGGGAAAAAATCAATCCTTTTTGAGGAAAAATGAAACGGCAGGCCGTACGTTGTCCTAATCCTTGGCGTAGAAACCCAGAAAAGCGCCCACGCCGGCGTAGAACCGGACTTGGGCGTTTTCATACTGCCACTGCAGTCCGGCCGTGGCGGACGCGAAGGGCAGGAAGTAAAAAGTCAGGTGAAAATCCAGATACCGGAGCGGCCGGTCCAGGAATGAATTCGCGTTGGTATTGGTGGCGCCGCCGGAGACCTGGAAAGGCGAATACCACGCCCATTCCGTCGTGAACAGGATGTCCAGAACGCGGTCCGATGCGGGGTGTGTCCAGACCGGGACGTGCAGACGGAGGGGGAAGAGGGTGCCGGTGATGTTGGTCTGAGCCGGGTCGTTCAGGAACACTCTGGCCAGTCCCGTGCCCGCGCCGATGCCGAACCGAAGGTCCGGGTGTACCCGGCAGTAGAAACCGGAAAGAAAATCCAGTTCAAACCCCGTCGGGAAGGCGTAGGACAGTCCCGCGACGGTGAGTTTCCGGAGTTGCTCCGATTTTTTCCCGGGCAGGGAAACGGTGGCCCCGTTTGTTTCCCAATTCGCCGTTTCTCCGGGAGGAAACTCTCCCCTGAAGACCGGCACAATAAGACCGTTCATATGGTCCGTCATCCTGTCCGCCAGCGCTTCCAGGGCGTTGGACAATCCCGAAGAATTGGAAAGGTTGTAGGTATAGACCTGGTCCTCGAACCGGACCGCGCCGCCTGCCGTTTCAACCAGCCGGGCGGCCGCGATCAGACGGTCTTCAAACTGGAAAAGACGCGTGGTCAGCAGAAATTCCGCCCCGGACTTGCGGGCGGTTTCCAGCCGGGCCGACTCAGTTTTCGGGACCGGCTCGGACCCCGGGGTTGTGATCATGGTAAAGGAGGCGCGGGCTTTGAGCGCGTTCAGAAGAACCGGCGCGGCCCCTGTGACAACCGCACCCGTTTGCGAAGACGGGGAAATCTCAACGGGTCTGGGGTCGTAGAACAGGAGGGTCGGCTTCTGCGCCGCGCGCAGGGGTTGCACGGCGATCAGGGCCGCCAAAACGGAAAAAAATATGCGAATCAACCCTTTCTTCACGAAGTGATTTTACTGCGGCGGGCGCGGAAAAGGAAATTATCGGACCAAAAAGAAATCCCCTCCGCGGGAAGCGAAGGGGAGCGTGTTTTTTCGGGGTTGACGGGACTCGAACCCGCGGCATCTGACGTGACAGGCCAGTACTCTAACCAACTGAGCTACAACCCCGTAAGGAAACCCGGGCGGCGGTTCGGCCGCCAACCGTGACAATCCTCAGGCAGGTATTATAGACGATTCGAGCAAAAAAGTAAAATTTTGTTTGCCGTTCTGGAAATAAGGAAAATTCCTTATATATGATTTTGACATATGGAAATGAGTCATTTAGGATTTTTTTCCAAGATGATGACTTTCGGGGGTCGCCGTGTCTGATTGGACAGATAAGAGCCGGCATTTGGCGGGATTATGACGAACCGGAAAAAGACGATCGGAGTGTTCATCGGCCAGATCGGGGACCGTTATCATTCCCAATTGTGGCCTTCAATTGTGGAGATCGCGGAAAAGCTCGATATGCGAACCCTTCTTTTTATCGGACAGTCCCTGCAGGACCCCGGCAGTTATTTCGCCCAGGAAAACATTGTTTACAGTTTTGCGAACCGGGGCAACATAGACGGGTTGATCACCATCACCGGATCGCTTTGCAACTACATATCGGACGAACAGGCGGCGGAATTCGTGTCCCGTTATCGGGACATCCCCCACGTCAGCATTGCCAGGAAAATCCCCGGTGTTCCGAATATCGGCGTGGACAATTACGCGGGCATGTTTGACCTGGTCAGCCATATGATCGAAACCCACGGGCGCCGGAACATCGCTTTTATCCGCGGCCCAGACAAGAATCCGGACGCCGAACTGAGATACCAGGCGTATCGGGATGCCCTGAAAAAACAAGGTGTTCCCCTGGACCCGAATCTGGTGGTCATGGGAACGTTTGCCGGCCAGACCGGGGCTGCGGCCGTGACCGAACTGCTGGATGAACGTCACGCCCGATTTGACTGCCTGATCGCCGCCAACGACGACATGCTACTCTGGGCCAACCGCGTTCTGGCGGAGAGAAAATTCAAGATTCCCGAGGATCTCTCCATCGGCGGTTTTGACAATCTGGTGGAAACGCAATATTCCGCCCCCCCCCATCACCACCGTCGAACAGCCCCTGAGCCTCATGGCCGCCAAAGCGGCGGAAATCCTGATCGAAATGATGTCGGGAGGGAAAAAGGAAACCGGGGATTTTAATCTCCCGGCCCGTCTGGTGGTCAGGAAATCCTGCGGATGTTTTTCCCGGACCGTTTCTCCCATCGAATTGCCCGGAGAATCAAAAAACGGTGTCCCGGAGAACACGGGACTCGGTCTCATTGCGGAAAACAAGGAAGCGATCCGGACGCAGATTGTCCGGAATATCCAGAATCCGGATTACCGGAAGGACGAATTCGAGAAGATGGTGGACGATATTCTGTCCGCCTTCCTGAAGGACATGGAGAAGATCACCGTCTCCACGCACCTGGAATCCGTGATCCGGGGCATTGTCAGGACCATTGTGACCAAGGAAACCATCGAGATTTGGAGCGGTCTTATCTATCAGCTCCAGAACATCGTGCTGGGTTACGTCGGCAAGGATCCCGTCCTGAACCTCAATGCCAACTATATTTTCCAGGCGGCGCTGACCGTGATCTCCGAGCAGATCAAGCAGATCTTCAATTACGAAAGCGGACGGTTCTGGAGCGTTCTGTGGAATATCCAGGGCATCACACAGAGTCTGAGCGGGACCTTTGAGCTGGGTAAAATCAAGGAAATCCTCCAGGCGCAGCTTCGCAACACCGGGATCTATGCCTGCAATATCGCCCTTTACGAGCATCCCGGCGTTCCTGTCCAGGATTTTGCCCGCGTTCCTTCAAAAAGGTCCCGGCTGCTGTTTGCCTTCAACCAGGACCGCGTGTTTCCGGAATCCTGTTTCCAGGAATATTTTGAAACCGCCCTGCTGTCTCCCTTCGATCTGATTGACGACGATCGTTACACGGCCTGGGGTGTTTCGCCCCTGCATTTCGAAAACATCCATTTCGGTTTCATCTGCTACGAGTTGCACACAAAATCCATTTACATCATCCACAATACCCTCAAGGAACACCTCAGTTCGTCCCTCAAAGGGGCTTTTCTGATCCAGGAACTGCAGAACACCCAGGAACAGCTCGTGCAGACCGCCAAGATCGCCATGGACGCGAATTACCACAAAACCAAGGTCCTGGTGAATATGAGCCACGAGCTGCGCACACCGCTCAATTCCATCAACGGGATTGCGGACCTCCTGGAGTTCGGCGGGTACGAAATGTCCCGCGAGATCATCTCGGAACTCCGGGAGCTCGTCAAACTGCTTGACGGGGATCCGGAACTGTCGGGCGCGCTCGCAGAACTCCGGGCGGAAGCCGGGAAGTACCAGGACATTCTGGACAACGGCGGGAACACCCGGACATTCTTCTTCCGGTATTTCCGGGAGCGGATCGCCGCGGCGCCCGGTGAGCGGGTCCATGCGGCGGTGAAGATCCTGGACCGGATCATCGACTTCCAGGAAAAGGAAAACGAGGTGACCTTCAGGGCCTACAGGCACATCAAGGAAGCTGGGGTTTACCTCCTGGGCCTGATTGACATGGTCCTGAACCTGTCCAAGGCGGAAACAGGGAAACTGGAGGTTTTCAAGACAAAAGTTTCGGTCCGGAACCTGGCGGAATCCAGCCTGAAGGACGCGGAAAACTATCGCCGGTCCATGAAGAAGGACGCCGCGATCCGCCTGGACATCCGGATCGGCGGGGAAATTCCGGATTCCTGTTACATGGACAAGCAGAAGGTCAAGGAGATTCTTCTCAACCTTCTGTCCAACGCCATCAAATATACGGAGCAGGGAACGGTAACACTGAGCGTGGAACGGGAAGGCGACCTGGTCCGGTTCAGCGTGAGGGACAGCGGCATGGGAATCAGCGACGCGGACAGAAAAAAGATCTTTACCGAGTTCGGCCGGGCTGACGAAGCGAAGAAGATCGAGGGAACCGGGCTGGGCCTGGTGTATTCGAAAAAACTGGCGGAAATGCAGGGCGGAAAGATCGGGTTCGATTCCCGGCACGGCGAGGGGAGCACGTTCTGGTTTACCATTCCCCTGGCGGACGAATAAAAAAAACCGAGGGAGGCGTTCATGCCCAAAGTGCTGATCGTGGACGACAATAACGAAAACCGGGACGTCCTGAAGTTTTTTTTCAGGCATTTCGACGTCGATTCGGGCATTGAACTCCTGGAAGCCGTGTCAGGAGACGAGGCCGTAAGGATGGTGGAGCGGGAAAAACCGGATCTGGTCCTGATGGACATCAAAATGGAAACGGATTACGCGGGGCTGGACGCGACACGTCGCATCCGGGCCAATCCCGAGATATCCAAAAGCGTGATCTGGGCCCTGACTTCGCAGGCCATGGACGCCTATGACAGCGAGAAGAGCGACCGGGATAAATGCCTGGAAGCCGGCTGCGACGCCTACATCACAAAGCCCTTCGACCAGGTCAAGCTCCTCAAGGATATTTCCGCCCTCCTGAACGTGCCCATTCCCGAACGCGTCCGGAAACGACTGGGGTTGGTCTGATGGAACTGGATTCCAAAAGCATACGGGAGATGGATTATTTCCTGCGGGACATCATCTCCAACGTTCAAAGCCAGGTGGATTTCCAGCTGATCGGGGGCTTTGACGGACTCTCGCCGGGGGAACAGCAGGAATTCCTCAAAACCATGCGGGGCAACGTGGTCCGGCTCTACGATTCGCTGAACAAGAACATCGTGGAAAAAAGCCGGAAGATGCAGGAACTGTTCAACATCATCCTGGAAACGAAGCAGGAGCTGGAACGGGAGCGGAACGAACTGAAGAAGCGGAACCAGGAGATCGAGCAGGATCTGCGGTTCGCGAAAAACATCCAGAGACAGGTCATTCCGTCCGCGAGTCGGGACCCGCGTCTGGGCCTGTTCTACAAACCGATGGACCAGCTGGGGGGAGATTTTTTCGATATTACCGAATTCCGCGAACCGGACCGGATCGCATTTTTTGTGAGCGACGTTTCGGGACACGGAATCCCCGCATCCCTGGTGACCATGATCATCAAGAGTATCCTGGTCCAGCAGCGGGCTTCGGTTGCCCGGCCGTCCGCAGTGATGGCCCGCATGAACCGGATCCTGTTCGATATGACGCTGGGAAATTTCGTGACGGGCTTTTTGGGTTATATGGACCTGTCCGGCGGTGTCCTGACATATGCCAACGCGGGCCACAATCATCCGGTTCTGGTATCCGACGCGGGTGTCCGGCCTGTTGTGCCGTCCCGGAAACACATACCCATGGCGATCATGGGCAACGAAGAACTGGGTACCCGGGGTTTGGATTTCGCGGACGATCAGATCGTACTGGAACCCGGGACAAAACTCCTGATATACACGGACGGACTGACGGAAGCGGTGCCGGTTGTCACTCCTCCGGGAGTAGAGGAGAAGGATTTCGAGTCGGCCGCGTTCCGTGACGCCCTGATGAAACACCGGAAATTGCCGGCTCAGGAATTCATCGGGGCCATTTACCGGGAACTGGAATCCTTCCGGGGTTCGGACCGTTTTGAAGATGACATCTGCATGATCTGTTACGATTACGTTACGCCCGTCAGCGCTTCCGGGGACGGTTCCGGTCCGCGGCGCTGAAACGGGGTAGCGCAATAGTCGTGCTGGCGGAAGAGGCTTGTCAGATGGGTTTCCCGGTCCAAAAAAAAGGGATACGGTTTGAACCGTATCCGCGTTTTTTCCGGCAATTTGGCGGGGGAGGGAATTGAACCCCCGACACAAGGATTATGATTCCTCTGCTCTAACCAGACTGAGCTACCCCGCCTTGGGTCGCCGAGGTTTTCTTTGCGGGAGGAGGATTTGAACCTCCGACCTTCGGGTTATGAGCCCGACGAGCTACCGGTCTGCTCTATCCCGCGACGTATCAATCCATCAGGATCGGACAGATATTATAATGTTCTCGCGCCTGTTTGTCAATTTTTCCGCTTTCCGTCGCCCGTTTTTCTCCTCAAAATGGCCCGGATGCGGCCAAATACGCTCTTAATCACCTTCACGTCGTAGCTGTCCGGCTTGGCCCGGACCAGGATTTTGCGCAGGTAATTTTCGAGCCGGTCGGAGGGAACGTTCTTGAAGAACTCCAGTCCGTCCAGGGTCTCGACGATCTGCGCCATCATGGCGTCGAATTCCTCGCGGGTGGCGGCGGGGTAGATGCTGGCATGGTCCGTATCCCGGCGGGATTTGTGGATCTCGTACAGAACAATGGCGACGGCGTGCGAGAGATTGAGCGAAGGGAAATCCGGAGCCGTCGGAATGGAGCAGACCGCGTCGCAGAGGTCGATTTCCTCGTTCGTCAGCCCGTTTTTCTCGCGTCCGAACACGAGCGTTACGGCCCGATCCGGGTAGTCCTTGAGGTATTCCGCCAGGGAATCGGCGTAGAAATCTCTCTTACGCCACTGTCCCACCCGCCTGCTGACGGCGATTTTCAAGTCCGAACCCTCCAGGGCTTCCTCCAGCGTGTGGACCACCCGGGCGTTTTTCAGGACGTCCTGCGCGTGGACGGAGTAGTTCATGGCGGACTTGGAGAGGTGGCCGCATTTGGGGTCCACGAGAACAAGGCTGTTGAAACCGAGGTTCATCATCGCTCGCGCCACGGCGCCCACGTTTTCTTCGCCTTCGGGCTGGACCAGGATGACTTGAAACATGGAGGTATTATAATGAGGAGAATGAATTCTAGCCACCCTTCGACTCCGCTCAGGGCTGGCGCCGACGCTGAGACACGGAGAGGAAAAGAATTTCTAGGCGCTCCGCGTTATGCCGATTAAATTCCTTAAGGGCAGTTCCAAAAACCACCTTTTTCGCATACCCAAGTCAGAAAGAGCTTCATAAACAGGCCCTATGGCGCGACCTTGCCGCCCGGATAGGGCGGTTTTTGGAAGCGCCTTTAACCCGCCCGAGTCGAGACCGTGTTCGTGGGAAGGTTTCAGGGCAGGCGGGATGTTGTGACATCAAATATATGGCCGTTGATTTTACTGGTTATTTCAATTATATTTTAGTGAATTTAAACCACAAAGACACCCCTCGGCTCGGTTGGCGATCCTGCCTGCCCTGAGCCTGACGAATGGGCCGAACCACAGGTCAGGCGCGTCACTGAGGTCCGCGTACTCTGTGTCTTTGTGTCTCTGTGGCAAACCTGACAATTGCGCAAAACCCTCATTGCTTCTATAATCATCCATAACAAGCAGGATTGGGTCATGACGTTTTCCTCAAAAGCCCTCATTCCCTATATCACGGCCGGGTTGCCCGACATGGACACCACGCGACAGGCGCTTTTGTTGTACCAGGAATGCGGCTGCGCGGCGGCTGAGATCGGCGTGCCGTATTCCGATCCTGTGGCGGACGGCCCCGTGATCGCGGAGGCGGGGTATCAGTCCCTGGCGCGCGGGACAAACATGGACCATCTGTTCGGGATGCTGAAAGGCCTTAAGGGCCAACTGAAGATTCCCGTCTATCTCATGAGCTATTACTCTCCCGTCTATACTTACGGCGAGGACAGGTTCATCAGCGAGTGCGCCAATTCCGGTGTGGCGGGTTCCATCGTGCCGGATTTGTCCCTGGACGAGGGCCGCACTTTTTTTGAGCAGCAGAAGAGAGCCGGGTTGGATCCGATCCTCCTGGTTTTTCCCAACACGCCGACGGACCGGATCCGGGACATAGCCGACGCTACGGGCAGTTTTCTCTATTGCGTGAATTTTTTCGGGACCACCGGAGTCAGGCAGATCCCCGAAAGCGCGTACGAACGCCTGGCCGAAGTGAAGCGGATCGCGGGCAAGCCGGTGGCCGCCGGGTTCGGCGTGAGCACCAAGGCGGATTACGAACGACTGAAGAAGTACGGGGACGCAGTCATCATGGCTTCGGCGTTCATGAAAATTCTTCTCGAGCATGAAAAAAAACCGGACACGGCCCTGGGGATCATCCGGGAAAAAATCCGGGAAATCCTTTCGTGATGAAATTCGCGCCCCTCTCCAGCGGCTCCTGCCAGAACTGCTATTATATTGAAAGCGGTGAAAGCGCCATATTGATCGACATGGGTCTGTCCTACGCTCGCCTTGCCGAGTTCATCGCGCTCACAGGCGGTGACATGTCCCGCGTCAAAGCCCTGTTCGTGACGCACGAACACTGGGACCACATTAAAGGTCTGCGGTCGTTCGTTAAGAATTTGGACGTACCGGTTTTCCTGCACGAATCCAGCCGCAGGGAAGCCCGCCTGAAACTGCAAAACCACTGCGAACTGCGGGCCGGCCGCCCCGAAACGGTGGACGGTCTGGAGGTCCTGCCCTTTCCCGTGAGCCATGACGCCCGGAACACGTTCGGGTTCCGGATCCAGGCGGACGGCCGCACGCTTTTCCTGGCCGCCGATATGGGCGTGGCGGACGGGGTGGCGGTGGAGCACGCCCGGAACGCCCATGTCATAGCCGTCGAATCCAATTACGACCCCCAGATGCTGCAGCGTTCGCCTTACCCCGCCCATCTGAAAAGGCGGATCAGGGGGCCGGAAGGGCATTTGTCCAATCCGGAATCCGCGGATTTCCTCAGTAAAACCATATCCTGGAACACGCATCAGGTGTTTATGCTGCACTTAAGCGAAAACAACAATTCCCGCGAAACGGTGAGCAAAATGGTCAATGAAAAGCTGGCCGGCCAGTATCCCCTGGTCGGTTTCCACGTCACTTACAGGGACCGCCCCATGGAGATGACGGCGGTCTGAACTCACCAAGGTCCCAACGTAAAGAAACCCCTTGTTTGGCCGATATTTAAGTGAGAAATCGGCATGGGGAATGATATGAAACTGATCCGTCTGACCGTTATTCCGGCCCTGGTTCTGTTGACAGCCGGCCTGTCCGCGCAGTCGCCTTCCGATACCCGTGTGGAACTCCAGTTTTTCCAGCAGACCTACCGCTTGAACGAGCCGATGAACGTGCTGATCAACGTGGTCAACGTGTCATCCCGTCCCCTGACGTTCATGGTTTCTCCCCTGATATACGAAACATTTTTCTTCGATCTGCGTTCTCCCCGGAATGAGGCCGTGCCGCTTCTGGATCCTTTTGAAGTGGAAATGAAAACCGGCGCGTCTTCCAGCGGTGACTACAGGTCCTTTACGCTCCTGCCGCAGGAGTCCTATTCCCGCGTGATCGACATCACCAAGTGGTTCGATATCCGGGAATCCGGCCACTATTTCATCCGCGGATATTTTTATTCCAATCCCGACCGCCGGAACGCCCGGTTGGAGTCCTTCGATTACAAAATCCTGATCAAGCCTCCGATGGCCGTGGAACAGAAACTCACGGAGGAACAGCAGGTGCGCCGGGCGGAAATGGAAACGGCGCGCAAGCTCCCGCCCTACGACGTGATCGCGGACCTTCTGGACGCCAAAATGAAAAAGGACTGGGAGCGTTTCCTGGCCCATATCGACGCGGAGCGGCTGATCGTGAGTTTTACCGAGTTTTACAGCGCTTACGACCAGGCCCGAAGCGGCCGCTACCGGCTGGAAGTGCTGGAGGAATTCAGGGATTACCTGACCAAACACTGGCAGGACCGGATCCTTTCCTACCAGGTTCTGGAAAGCCAGATCAAGGACGACCGCGCCTCCGTGGTCTGCGACGTGGTGTTCAAAGTCCGTACGCTGGATTATACCCTGCGCTACACGTTCAGCCTCTACAAGAACCATAATCAGGAATGGCTGGTGCAGGATTACACCGCGCTGAAAGTGAAGTAGCAGACGGTCGGCGGAACGCGTCATGACCGTTTACCCCCTGCTCGGCAACACGAACGATCTGGTCGGCGAGCTTCGTTCCATCGGCTGCGACGAAAAAGCGGTTTCCATCTTCAGCAAGAAATTCGACATCCTTCCCGTCAAGATCATAGCGGTCAAGCCGGCGCTGGCCAACATTGTCAAGCAGGAAATGCTGTCCAGCAAGGGCGACGCGGTTGTCCATTCCGGCTGCGTATCCTGTTCCGTGGACAAAACGGACGTGCTGCTGCTCGGCTCTCCGTCCGTTTACGACACCTTCCTCAGGAAACTGGAATACCAGGATTATCCCACGCTCATGGAAATGGGAAGGATCATCCGGAAGGTCCTGGATAATATCACGAACAGGGTCCTCTCGCAGAAATTGCGTTCCGGACGCGCCCTGGACTACGGCCGTCCCCTGATCATGGGTATCCTGAACGTGACCGGGGATTCCTTTTACGACGGAGGACGGCACCTGGAGCCCGATCGGGCCGCGGCCCGCGCCGAAGACATGGAACGCGAAGGCGCGGACATCATCGACATCGGGGGCGAATCCACTCGCCCGGGTTCGCAAAGCGTGCCCGAGGACGAGGAGCTGTCCCGCGTGGTGCCGGTCATCCGCGCCCTGCGCAAAAGAACGGACATACCCGTTTCCATAGACACCACAAAGTCCGCCGTGGCCAGAGCCGCGCTGGAAGCCGGGGCGGACATCGTGAACGATATCAGCGCGCTGCGGTTTGATCCCGGGATGGCCCGCGTGGTCAGGGAGCAGGGGGCGCTGGCGGTCCTCATGCACATCCGGGGCACGCCGCGGGACATGCAGAACGACCCCCGGTATGAGGACGTGGTGAGGGAACTGGTGGAATATTTTGACGAAAGGGTGGCCTACGCCGCGGGTGAAGGCATTCCCGAAAGCCGGTTGATCCTGGATCCCGGTATCGGGTTCGGGAAAACTCCGGAGCACAACATCCTGGTCCTGAAAAATATTCAGACCTTCAGGAAATACGGACTTCCGTTGCTGGTCGGAGCGTCCCGGAAATCCATGGTGGGTTCGATTTTGGGCGGGGCGGGGGCTCCGGTACCGCCGGAAGGCCGTCTGTTCGGGACTTTGGCCGCGCATGCGAAGGCCTTCGCTGGCGGGGCCGATATCTTCCGTGTCCACGACGTCCGGGAACACGCGGAACTGTTCCGGGTGCTGTCGGCGCTCAAGTGACTTGTCAAATCGATCGAAAATAGGATAAGATAGAAGTCAGGGGTCGCAGGGATGAGGGATTACAAGAAAGTCTTCGGAAGGAAATTCAAGGACCTGGAACGGGGCGTGAACAGGAGTTTCCGCGAGTTCCGGAAACTCCGCATGCAGCCGCAATCCCGTCCCGTTCGCGATGCCCTGACACGGCTGATCCATGGCCCCAAGACGGTTGTTCTGAAACTGGTCGCAGCGGCCGCGCTCACGGCCGCGGTGGCCGCCGGCATTGCCGTGGTTTATCCCGTGGTCACGCGCGGGAACGCGAACCTGGCGGCTTCCTACGTGGGAGACGTCAAGGTCCGCGAGGATTTCGAAAAAAGGGAAAATCCCGAAGCCCGGGGCGGCAACGAGATCCGGAACTTCAACACGAACGACCAGGAACTCCGCTTATTCTTCTATATAATCAAGCAGGGCGAATCCATCTACGCCATTTCCCGGAAGCTGGGAGTCAGCATGGACACGCTGATCAGCCTGAACGCGATGGAAAACGCCCATACGCTCGGGGAAGGGCGGAGGATCATCGTGCCGAACTTGCAGGGCATCCTGTACGGCGTGAAGAAGAACGACACCCTGGAATCGATCGCGAAGAAATACAAAGTGACGCTGAACGATATCCTGGACGCGAACGACCTGACGGACGAGGAAAGCGAAGACATCGCGATCCACGAAGGACAGATGCTGTTTCTGCCCGGCGCCCGTCTGACGGATTCGGAACGGGCCAAGGCGCTGGGGTATCTGTTTGTCAAACCCCTGCGGGGGCGCTTTACGTCCGGGTTCGGAATCCGGACCGATCCCTTCAACGGCATGCCGGGTTATCATGCCGGCATTGATATTTCCGCGCCTTACGGTGCGCCGGTCTATTCTTCCAAAGAAGGCCGTGTGGTGTTTGCCGGCTGGCAGGGCGGTTACGGGAAATGCGTGATCGTCCGTCACCAGTTCGGATACGAAACGGTTTACGGTCATCTGTCCGTCATCAGCGTGAAAAAGGACGCCTGGGTCCGTCCCGGCCAATTCATCGGGCGCGTGGGCAGCACGGGCCGTTCCACGGGGCCCCATCTGCACTTCGAGGTCCGGAAATACGGCAGGCCCGTGAACCCCGTCAGGCAAACGGGTCTCGGCAAAGCCCGCGGCCGCTGGTATTGACCCGGCAACCATGGACGAACTGCTCATCTATCTGTTGAATTCCCGTGAACACGTTCCGGCTGAAAAGCTCTGCGGACGCTTTGGACTGACGCGTCCGACGCTGGCCCGGCACTTGGCGCGCTTCAAGAAAAGCGGCATCGTGATCGAGCAGGCCACCGGTCGGGGCTACCGGATACTCTCCGGCCCGTTCAACCGCATCATTCCCGAAATGGTCCAGTACTATTCCGGCGGAAAAATTCCGTTTGAACTGATCGTTCTCAAGAAAACCGAATCCACCAACACGTTCGCCAAGAGGATGGCCGCGGACGGCCTCGCGTCAGAAAGCGTGGTGGTCGCCGAGGAGCAGACGGCGGGACGCGGGCGGCTGGACAGGGAATGGGTGAGTGAACGCGGCAAGGACCTGACGTTTTCCGTGGTGTTGAAACCGGACCGCCCCGTTCAGGATTTTTTCCAATACACCTTTCTGACCTCACTGGCGGTTTGTCAGGCTGTCGGGACCCTGATTCCGGGCCGGCCGCCCGAGATCAAGTGGCCGAACGACGTCTATCTGGACGGAGAAAAACTCTGCGGAATCCTGTCCGAGATGCTGACCGAGGAGATGCGCATCCGTTCCATCGTGATCGGGGTCGGAATCAACGTCAATTCCCTGCCTGCGGTAGAACGGGCGGCGTCCATCCGTAAGGCTGCGGGCGCGGACGTGGACCGGAACAAGCTCCTGGCGGACATCCTGGCTCGCGTGAAAGAGTTGTATCTCCAGCACGCCCGCGAAGGTTTCCCGAAAATATTCAGGGAATGGAAAAAGCGTCTGGGCTGGATCGGCAAAGAGATTCAGGTGGAGCAGGGCGGAGAAAAGTTTTCCGGGATACTGAGGGACGTGAGGGCGGACGGATCCGCGGTTGTGTCCTGCGACGGCAGAAAAAAGATCATCTTCACGGGCGATATACTCGTCTGATAATCTGAATATTCGGTCAATTAAGTGATTCCGTTCAATTGCACAAGTGTAAAATGCACAATTCACAATGCAATTCACTGTCAAGCAGAATAATTCATATCAAAATGTTCTTATAAATCCATAACATTTCATCGCCGATTCATTTTTGGCACGAATTTTGCACTATATCATGTGAATTTAATAATGTTGGGGAATAATGAAGAAACTGGTTTGCACATTATTTGTTCTCCTGTTGGTTTTTATCCATTTGCGGGTTTCCGGAGCGGCAGAATCCCGTTCTGACCTGACGGTTGCGGGGTTTGTTAATATCGGAGATCCCGGATATTCTTTTATTAACCCTGTCATGAGCGTATCGCTGATCCTCTATCTGTCGAAAATATACGGAAGCGTCACGACTTTTTCCAGCGTGGAAAAGGAAGCCTCAAACAGCGGATTCTGGCAATCCCAGTCCTTCGATCCCTTTCCCGCGGTCGAGATGGCGCGAACATTCGGTTCGCGGCACTGCATTACCGGAACATACAGAGTGGAAAACGGCAACCGGCTGTCCATGAATCTCTACCTGTTCGATATTGCGAACAGGCAGGTCCTGCTGGAAAAATCCTACCGCTGGAGTTCGACAAAAGACATTCTGGGGACGGTCGATATCGCAGTCCGCGACATTCTTGAGAAAATGACCCGGAGCCGGCAGGTATATGGCCGTGTCAGGGTCCGGGTTCCCGATTCGGCCGGCCGGTACCAGGTGCATCTGAACGGCAATTATATTGCGGACGCGGGAACCGGGAAAACTTTCGAATATGTCCTGCCGGCCGGGCATCGTTACACGCTGGCGCTGGTTAAAAACGGCCGGGAGGTCCTTCGGGAATCGGTAGCGGTTGTCAGCGATGATATTTCCGAACTGTCATACGAACCCAAGGGCGCGCTGGAAATCCTGAACGCGGAACCCGGTCTGGAAATTCTGGTGGACGGGAAAACGGCCGGGTTTACGGATTCCAGCGGAAAACTGGTGCTTTTTGATCTGGACGCCGCGCGTCCCGTCAGTCTGGAATTCCGGAAGGGCGGATGGAACTATCTCAGGAAAGGCGTTTTGGTCGGCGAATCCGCGTTAAGCCGGATCGATCTGCAATCGGAATCGCCGGTTTTGCTGGAGCTGACGCTTGTGGCCGGTCTGAAACTGCCGATCCAGGCCTTTTGTTCCGTCGGTCCGGAAACGGGATTCAGTTCGGGTGTCGCGTCCGGCAGGGGTTTTTCCCTCACGGCGCTTCTGATGCGGACTTTCCCCGCGCCGGGTGTCCGGGCCGGGATTGAGTTTTCGTATTATTTCGCGAACGGCTCGGAATTTCTTTCCGGGGACCTTTATGAATCCGGGAGCGCGGTTTATTCCGATACCGCTAATTTTGGAGCGAATCTGGTCCTGAACTTTTCCAATCTGTTCTATGCCGGCGCGGGCGCGCTGATGGAAAACACTTATTCCGGTTATCTGTCAGCCCCGTCGGGCCGGAGGAACCTGACGGAAGACCGGATCGGGAAAAGCGTTTATCTGACCGCGGTTGGGGGCTATGCCTGGGAACTGGTCCAGGACCAGTTCTATCTGCCGCTGGAAGCGCGGATCCAGTGCTGCCTGACGTCCCGGGATGCTGTCCAGATCGGCATCGGAATTTCCCTGGGTGTTTCCTACCGCTTTGACGTGTCTCCTCAATGGAACCCCGGGTCGTTGCAGGGTACCGGTTACGGGAAATAGAGGAATACAGGAACGGGAATCAATCTCTCAGCACTCAAAGAATGGATTTCCACGATTCAGCGTGATACAATCTGGACGGTTGAATTGTTGGATTTCAAAGTCTGTAAGACAGCGGAGCGGTAATGAAAGCCGGAATGGTATTTCTGACAGCAATTCTGATCTGCGCGTCCGTTCCGCTGTTGGCGCAAAACCGGGTATCCATGACGGTCGCGGGATTTGTCAATCTGGGCGAAAGCGAATATGACTACGTCAACGGCGTGATGACCGTATCCATGATTTCTCTTCTGATGAAGGTGTTTCCGGACGTCACATCGCTGGAGGAAGTGGAACGCGCCGTCCGGCAGAACGGATTCTGGTCCCGCAAGGATTTCGATGCCCAGCCCGCCATCTTGATGGCGGAAAGTTTCGGGTCCCAGTTCTGTGTCACGGGGACATACCGGGTGGCACGGGACCGGTCGGTCAAACTTTCGCTTTTTCTGTACGATATCCCGTCCCGCGAACTGAAACTGGCCAAAAGCTATACCGGCAGTCTCTCCGGAGGGGTTTTTGCCGCAACGGACCGGATGATCAAGGACGTTCTGTTCATGGTGATCGGCCGGACGGCGGAACTGGGTACGCTCCGCGTGAAGATCGCGGACACCGGCTCCCGGTACAGTCTGGTAGTCAACGGCAAGCGGATCGCGGAAGTGTCAACCGGAACGGAATTCGAAAGTCCCTTCCTGGCAGGCGAGGTGGTCCGGGTTCAGCTGATCCATACGGAATCGGGACGCGAAGTGTACCGGACCAACACCGTGATCGCCCGGAACTCCGCGAGGGAGGTGTTTTACAGCCCGCGCGGAACGATCCTGATCCGCTCCGAAAAACCCGGTCAGAGGATCGTGATCGACGGAACTGACGCCGGTGTGACGGATGAAAACGGAATATTGATTGCCGATGGCTTGATTGCTGACCGTCCGGTGGAACTGGACATCCGGGATTTCGGTTCGACACGCATGCTGGAGCGCGTGAGAGTCCGGGTCCGGGAAGGTGAAACGAAAGAAATCCGGCTGGGGAACGCGTCCCGGGCCCGGTTTGCCCTGGAGTGGGATCTGGGTGTTAAAGGGTTTGCGGGTTTTGGCGGGGCTTTTACAAAGGCAGGTTTCTGGCCCGGAGGCCAGGGCGGAGGAGGAATTGCCTCAAGGGTCCGGTTTGTGCGGGACCTGTTCTTCCCGGGTTCCTGGACGGGGCTGGAAGGCTACTGCCTGTACAGCCGGGACGCATTCTACCCGTCTCCGGAATACTACGATCCCGGTTCCTACGTGGTTT
>CAYMRH010000039.1:0-24374 GCA_964392785.1 uncultured Brevinematales bacterium | reverse complement strand
CCTGATCACATCAAAAAACTTAAATTTATGATTGATGGATAACATAACGATAAAATCTCCTGCAAAAATTAATATCGGATTAAACATCATTAATAAAAGAGAAGATGGTTTCCATAATTTAGAAACTATTTTTTATCCTTTGGAGCTTTTTGATGAAATTACTATTACAAAAAACAGCAGCTTTTCTTTTAACAGCAATGATAAGCAGTTGAATCTTGAAAAGACCAACCTGATTATAAGAGCTAAAGAGACTTTAGAAAACTTTTGCCAGACTACTTTTAATGTAAATATTTATCTGAAAAAGAAGATTCCAATTGGGGCTGGTTTAGGCGGCGGTAGTTCAAACGCTGCATCAACTTTAATCGGGCTTACCAAACTATTCAATATTAAAATATCTGATTCTGACTTATCAGGAATGGGACTCTCATTAGGTTCAGATGTACCATTCTTTCTTAATCCTGTGCCTTCTTTTGCTGAATCACGTGGAGAAATACTATATCCTCTCAGTATTATTGCTAAAAAGTTCTTACTAATTGTAAATCCCGGAATTCATATTTCTACAAGATGGGCTTTCGGATTGATTAAACCATCGCTACCAAAATCTAGTCTTAAATTATTCGCTTTAAAACAGAATATTTCTATCGAAGAAATTATAACGGCAGCCTCGAATGATTTTGAGAATATCGTCTTTGCTCATTTCCCAATGGTTGCCGGAATAAAAAAACAGGACCGGAAAAAACATTTTCCCGCCGTAACGGACGGCCAGCGGCTGGTTGTTCGCGATCAGGTCCGCGAAAAGTGACAACCCGTAGGTCACCAGCAGAACCCAGAACGAAACGTGCGCGCGGCGGAGTTTCCGGAACTTGTCCAGGCGCCTGCGCGTAACCGGCGATAACGGCATCAGGAACCCCCGTGGAACCGGATCCTGGGATCCACCAGGACCAGCGCGAGATCCGAAATGATCCGGCCCACCAGGACCAGCAGGCTCGAAATCACGATCAGCCCCAGCGCGACGGGATAGTCGCGGTTCACGATGGACTCATAACCCAACAGCCCCATTCCGTCTATCGTGAAGATCGTCTCGATCAGCATGGACCCGGACAGGATCACGCCGATGATCATGCCGATGTTCGTCGCGATCGGGATCAGCGCGTTGCGGAGAGCGTGGCGGTACACGGCCTGGCGGAACGTCAGGCCCTTGGCGAGCGCGGTCCGCATGTAATCCTGGTTCAGCTGTTCCAAAAGCGAGTTCTTCATCAGGAGCGTGAGCGTCGCGAAGCTTCCTATGGTGTAGCAGAGTACCGGCAGGAACAGGTGGGAAAACACGTCGCCGATCTTCCCGAAAAACGAAAGTTCCTCGAACGCGTCGGACACCACGCCGCTCACCGGAAAAACATTCAGGAAACTCCCTCCGCCCAGAAGCACGATCAGGACGATGCCCAGGGCAAAGGACGGAATGGAATAACCGAAGTAGATCAGAAAACTGGTCCAGTGGTCAAACGGCTTGCCGTGGTTCAGCGCCTTTTTGATCCCCAGCGGGATGCAGATCAGGTATGTCAGGAACAGGCCGGTCAGCCCGAAAGCGAGCGAAATGGGGATCCGGGACACGATCACGTCCAGAACGGGTTTCTCGTAAACGTAGGAATGTCCCAGGTCCAGCCTGACCAGGCGGGAAAGCCACAGAAAATACCGGACCAGAACGGGTTTGTCAAAACCGTAGTATTTTTTGATGTTTTCCAGTTCCCAGCTGGTCATGTTCTCCTGGAGCGCGACGGACACAGACCCCGTGCCGGCCTCTCCCCGGGCCGCGTTGCGGATTTTCTGAAGCGCCTGTTCCACGGGACCGCCCGGCACCACCTGCATGACCAGAAAGCACGCTATGGTGATGCCCAGAAGCGTCGGAACGATCAGAAGAATCCGGCGGAAAAAATACGAACGCATGGATTATTTCCCCGGCTTACCCGCCAGTCTGTCGTAATAAACCTCAACGGGCTCCTCCGGCAAAGACGTTTTGGACCGTTCGGCCTGCTCAAGTTGTCCGGACCGGACAGGATCGAACCACCAGTAGGTGAGGATATCCCCCGCGGTCCCGTGCCGGGAAAAGATCGTTTTGGGCATTCCGAATTTGTTCCTGTAAAACACGCGCGTGTAGTTGGCGTCCCAGAACAGGGCGTAAGGCACTTCCCGGTAGATCATCCTGTCTATGCGCCGGATGATTTTCCGCCGTTCCTGCACGCTGAAAATGGGCGGAAGGGAATCAATGAGCCGGTCCGTTTCGGGGTTTTTGTATCCCGGCAGATCGCTCCCGCCCGGCGAGTCCGCGTGGCGGGAATGCCAGAGCTGTTCCGGGTCCTCGAACAAGGACCCGCTCCAGCCGATCACGACCGCGTCAAACTTGAATTCGTCCAATCTTTTGATCAGGGCCGCCCAGGACAACAGCTCCAGTTTCACTCTCACGCCGGCCTGCTTGAGAGTGTCCGCGTAATAGGTCAGGTGCTTTTCAAAGGACTCGCCGGAATAGATCAGGGTGAATTCCAGCCGTTGCCCGCGGTCGTTGACCAGGAAGCCCTCGCGATCCAGCCGCCGGTAACCGGCTTCCCGCAGAAGCTGCTTGGCCTGGGCCGGATTGTAATTCACGGGCGGGTTGGGGACCTCATCCGCGCCGTAAAGGGCCGGCCAGTATGTGTGCAGGGGTTCGTACTGATTGAACATGATCTTGTCCAGAAGCGTTTTCCGGTCCAGCAGGTGGAATGCCGCGCGCCGGACGCGGATGTCGTTGAACGGCGCACGCCGCATGTTGAACGCGATGCCGGAGAATCCCCGCGCGGGATAGTTGTGGATCTTTTTTTTCAGGATCCAGTTCCGGCGAAACTTCTCGTTGTCCGTTTCGGTCACCCACCGTTTGGCGGATATGCTGCCGCCGGTGAGGATGTCGAAGTCCCCTTTCTTGAAGGCCTCATAGGCCACGCTGTCGTCGCGGATCACCTTGTATTTGATCGAGCTGAAATTATATGTCCCGACACGGTGAGGCAGTTTGTCCGCCCAGTAATCCTTTTTCCTTCTCAGCAGGAAAAACCGCCCTTCCCGGACTTCCGCGAGAGTGTACGGGCCGCTCCCCGCCGGCAGCCGCATGTTGAAACTCCTGTTAAAATCCTTTCCCGCAAAAAGATGTTTGGGCAACACGTTCAAACCCGCCAGCGCGACCAGGTTGTTGTAATGCACCGTTTGCGCGGAAAACCGGACTGTGCGGGCGTCCGGCGCTTCCGGCCTCTGGAACCGGCTCATGGAAAGCCGCTGAACGGTGGTCAGGTTGCTCGGGTTCATGATCGTATCGTAGGTAAAAATCACGTCTTCCGCGGTAATGGGTTTTCCGTCCGCCCATTTCGCGTCCGGATCCAGCCGGAAGGTGAAAACTTTCTTGTCTTTGGAAATGGCCCAGGAAGACGCGATCAGGGGAAGAAATTCCAGCGTATTGGGATGGATTTCCAGGAGCGAATCGTAAACCAGCCCGAACACGTTGGCCGCGTCTGACGCGTTATTCACGAAATAATTGAACGATTTGGGAAATTCGGAGGTGTGCAGATTCAGCTGGCCGCCGCGGATGGCATCGGGAGTACCGACAAATCCTTCTGTACCGGACCGGGAATGGATTCCCGTCTGCGCCAGGAGCGCGGATGGGGAGATCAGCCCCGCCAATAACAGAGTCCAAACAGCAAACCGGAACGCCTGATGGATCCTCATGATTCCCTCCCGTTTCTCGCTTTAGATTCTAGAGAAAACCCGCATAAATCACAAAAATATTCCCGTTTCTCCGGCACGGCGGCCCGCGCGGAAAGCCCGGCCCGGATTTTATCAATTTCCCCAAATCGGTTATAATAGTGCGAAGAAAGGTGGCCAGACTCATGTTTACCGGGATCATCCGTCATACTGGGGAGATTGTTTCCGTCCGTTCCGCCGCCAACGGCAAACGGATCACGGTTTCTGCGGTTCCGGAATTCCTGTCCCGTCTTGAAAAAGGCATAACCAGCGTGGCCATGGACGGGGCCTGCCATACGGTGGAAGACGCAAGCGGTTCCGGTTTTACCGTTTATGCCGGTTTTGAGACCCTGCGCCGGACCACCCTCGCGGAAGCCCGGACCGGGTCCGTATTGAATCTGGAACTCCCCGTCACACCGCAAAGCCTCCTGGACGGACACATTGTCCAGGGGCACGTGGATGGCACGGGTCGCGTTTCGTCTTTCACCCGGAAGGGCGAGGCCTGGCAGTACCGTTTCAGCGCCCCGAGGGAGATTCTCCGTTTCCTGGTGGACAAGGATTCCATTGCCGTGGACGGCATCAGCCTGACCCTTTTTGACGCGGACGATTCGTCCTTCGCCGCGGCGGTCATTCCGGAAACGGCAAAAAATACCACGCTGGGTAAGAAAAAAGAGGGAAGCCCCGTGAACCTGGAAGTGAATATCTTCGCAAAGTACGCTTTCCAGTTCGGCAAAGAACGCCTGGAAAAATATTCCGCCTTCTTCGGCCAGGCCGGGGAACGGGGGAAGCGTTGAAATTCCAGGAAGCCTGCCCTGTCCTGAGCGTCCGGAGGGACGGTCCTTACGCCTGGATCGAGATCGGCACGGACCGCATGGCCCGGGAAACCGCGCCGGGACAGTTCGTCAACGTCCGCGCTGACCATTCCTTTGAACCCCTGTTGCGGCGCCCCTTTTCGGTGTGCGATACGGCGGGACAAACGCTCACCCTTCTGATCCTGGTCCGGGGGCCGGGAACGGAAAAGATCGCCGGGAAAAAACCGGGAGACACCCTGGACGTGATCGGCCCTTTGGGAAAGGGATTTCCCGCTCCCGGCAGGAAGACCCTTTTTGTGGCCGGCGGCATCGGAATCGCGCCTTTTCTCCTGATGTCCAGATCCGTCGGAAACGCGACCCTGCTCTTCGGGGCGAAAAACTCCTCGTTTGTTCCGGATCTCGTTAAATTCCGGGAACGGATGACCGTACTAACCGCCACGGAGGACGGAAGCGCCGGAGAAAAGGGCACCGTGATCGACCTCCTGGCCCGGTATGATCTCTCCGAACACACCGTGCTGGCCTGCGGTCCCAACCCCATGCTCCGGGCCGTGGGGAAACTCCTGTCCCATTGTCCCGATGCCGACGCGTACTTTTCCGTGGAGACAATCATGGGGTGCGGTTTCGGCGCCTGCAAGGGTTGCGCCGTGAACACGCCGTCCGGGGACTATAAACTGGCCTGCAAAGACGGCCCCGTCTTCCGCTGGAACGAGATCTCCCTGTGAGTTGGGTCAACCTGTTTTTGGGCGGTCTTTTTCTCGCCCTCTCGCCGTTCAACCTGAACACCGGCCATTATTTCTTTTTCTATTCCCTGCTCGGGTACGGACTCGTGGCCGTATCATACCTGTTCCGTAAAAAAACCTGGCAGGATTGGACCGTTTTTTCCGTCGTTCTCGTGATCATCGCGGCCGGGGCCTCCAACCTTTTTTCCATTTATTATCTCTTCCAGCTGCTGTTTTTCCTGTCCGTGGCCGTGTTCTACGCCGCGGAAAGCCGGCAGAAGGCCATCTATGCTGTCGCTCTTGTCATGACCGGGCTTTGCGCGTTTCTTCTGGCCGTTCACTTCGGCAATCTGATCGGCTTCCGGTCCTTCCGGCTTCTGGTGCTGAACGCGCATTATTTTTTCCTGTCGCTCATCATTGCCATGATTCTGACGGATTATCCGGAATGGAGGTCCCGGGAAACCCGGAACTCTTCCGGACAGGCCCATAAAATCCGGCCCTAGCCGGTTCTGACAAGACCGTTCAAAAAGGAGGATCCGATGAGATCAAAATTCCGACCGGCCGCGGGAGCGGCGTTATTCCTGGCCCTGGCCGTTTCCGGCGCGCATGCCATCGGGATCAGTTTTTCCTATTTTTTCCCGAACGGAGGGCGTTTCGCCAGTCCGATCGCCCCGCTCGGCTTTGACGACATAGGGCCCACTTTCGGGAAGCATTTCGGAATTTCCACCGGTTTGAATCTTTACAACATCGGCGGCATGTCAGTCAAGGGAGTGCCGTTTTCCGGTGAAGACGCTTTCACGGGTTCCTTCATCTCCCTGAACGTGCCCTTGTACGCCAAACTGATCGTCCCCATGGGTTTCGTTAAACTCGAGCTCAAAGCCGGCGGGTTCGCGTTCTATAATTTCGGGATGCAGCTCAGCAAGGAATTCGACAAAGCCTACGCCCTTTCCCTGGGTTACGCCGCGCTCAGCACTTACGAACTCAAAATCGATAATCCGATCGGCCTGGGCTGGCGAGTGGGCGGGGACCTGATTTTTTACGTCACGGAAACGGTCGGGATCTCCGCGGGAGTCCATTACCTGAGCGGCTCCATACCGTTGAAAATCCGGGGGTCTTACTTTGGCGGAGCTTCCGGGGGATCTGTCGTCAACGGAACGGTCAATTTCCCGGACGCTTATCTGGATTATTCCGGCTGGGTAATATCCATCGGCGGAGAATATAATTTCTGAACTGACGCAATAATAAAAAGGGCCGTCCCAAAAGGGGCGGCCCTAATTCTTTTCCAAACAGAGTTTTCAGTAAATATACCAGTTGAATGTGGCGCCGATGTTCAAGGCAAAACCCGGTTTAAGAATGTTTGCCGTACTGTTGCGCTCGAGCGGTGTCTCGAACACGTAAATACCCTCCACGTAAACGGACAGGAACCGGACAAGATTCACTTCCAGGCCGAACACGGGATAGATTCCGAAAGCGGTGGGTTCCGCCATCGTGCCCCAGAGCAGCATGGCAAAATCCACGCCCGCGTAGGGCGCGATATAATCGAGTTCCCAGCCGAAAAGCCATTTGGGTGAGAAATACAACTTGGGCTTGATATCCGCGCGATAGATATTGACGGTATCACTGAAAGTTTTTGTCATCACAATATCCAGCCCTACGTAACCGAAAGGAATGCCCTGAAAGCCCTGCTTGTAGGTGATTTGGCCGCCGAAAGCGGGTACGGACACGGTATTTCCGTTCGTCGAGACCGTAACCGCCGGCGAGAAGGCAAGCCCGATCCCCAGGCATAGAAAACTCTGCGGCACTCCCGTGAACTTCCGCGCGTAAATAATGGCGCCGCTGTCCGCTTCCACCAGTTTCAGGTTCAGGATGGTCCTGTCTGCCGAACTTTCCACGGAACCGAAAAAGAATCCCTGCACGCCTATAATTTTTCCCGCCTTGGCCATGGAAGCCGGGTCCACCAGTCCGGTCAGGGAAAGTTTCTGCTCGTCCAGAAGCGTCTTGAGGGATTTCCGGTCCACCAGCTGGAAACGGCCGCTGTCCAAAAGCGCCTGGCCAATCTGGTCCTGCACGCTGGCCGCTTCAATTCCGGAATTGCTCGCAATCTCGATTGTGGAAACCGCCACGCGCTTGATCTCTGCCGGAATACCAGCCAGCGTGGGCCCGATTTTCCTCACGGCGTCTGCCACCATCTCGTCCTTGGTTCCCGAAAAGCCGACGACCGCAGTCAGGGTTATGATCATGATTATTGATAACTTTCGCATGGTTTTTTCCTCCGTTTAATCCGGAAAAGATGATAAAACCGGGAGTTGGATTAGTCAAAAAGCCGGAGACGCTAAAGTGCCAGTGATTGAATCACCGGAAATTATCCGTCCAAAATGTATTCTTCCAACTGGATTTATCAGTAGAAGAGCGAGAAAGGACAATCGAAATGACTGGCGACGAAGGAACAACCGCAGCGGAAGAAAAAATGCGGAAACCTTTTCGTCAGGGTATTATCCCGGCACCGCTCCTCAGAAATAATCACTAATAATAAAAAGAGGCCGCTCGATTCCGAACGGCCTCCATCTGATCCAGTCTGAAACGACCCTACTTATCCTTCTTCCTCGTAAAAAGGTTTTTGATGTTCTTCCTCTGCCACCAGATCACTCCCGCCACCGCGGCAAACGGCAGGACCACGATCAGGAAATAAAGAACCCTGAAGAATGTGTTCAGGAGCAGAATCAGCGCGTTCCGGAACGAGGGAATTTCTACCGGCCGGATATCCCTGGGTCCTGAAACCGTTACGGTGATCTTGGCCCAGGCAATCCTGTCCAGCACGTCCCATTGCCCCTGTTCGGACTGGTCCAGGGCGTTCTCGCTTCTTTCCAGGGCGTCCTCGCGCTCCCGCCAGTTTTTGTTTTCCGCGGCCACCTGCCCCAGGGCTTTGGCGATCCTGTCCGTGCGCGTTTTCAGCCGCCGGGCCGTGCGCTGGTTCCAGACCATGTCCCGCGTCAGGTCCATCACGGACACGTTCTCGCTTTTCAGGGACCCGACGCGGTCCAGAAGCTTGAGGACGTTGTAAAGTTCCGCCACCTTGATGTTCAGCTGGGCCGTCATGCTGTGGCGGTCGTTCTCATAACCGGCAGACGCGTTGGCCAGGTATCCGTACTGGGACACAATGTCCAGCAGATCCTTGCGGGACAGTTCGAAATTTTTCGTTTCGTAGCGCACGTTCACCAGGTATTCCAGGTAGCGTTCCCCGACGTATTTGCCCGGGGCCAGAAATACAAAACCCAGCTTTTTGCCGTCGGAATCGTCGGCCGGGGAGTTGGCTTCTTCGGCAATATAATCCTTTTCGGACGCCCGTTCGCTGGCCATTTCCGCCCGGGGCGCCCCGGCCGTCCGGCCCCGCTCCCGTTCTTTTGATCCGCAGGCGGTCAGTCCCGCCGCCGTCGCCAGGACAATCAGAATCCACGCCAGACAGGAACGCATAATATCCTCCTAGGTTTTCTTTTTCTTTTCCCTGGCCGCAGGAAAAAGAATATTGTTAAGGATGATACGGTAACCGGGCGAATTTGGGAACAAATCCAGATTGGTGGGCGGGTCCCCCACCTTGTGCGTATAATCCTCCGGATCATGACCGCCGAAAAATGTAAAAGTCCCCTTGCCGCGCTCCCCGTGGACGTAGGAAACCCAGTCGCGGCCTTCTATTGAGCACAGAAAAGTCACGTCCTTTTTGATCAGGTTCCTGCGAAAAGCCGTGGTCTGACCCAGGAAACCCTTGACCAGGTTGCGGTGGTTCTGGACCAGCATGGAGGGGATGGTGTCGTATTTGGCGGAGAAGTCGTTCAGTTTGAACCAGAAAGGCTCGTAATAAACGCCCTCGCGGACCGGATCGATATCGATGTCGGAAAACTCGTAAAGAAACGGGTCTGTCAGAACCTGGAAGTTCTCGAATGCGAAGGTATCCCGGAAATCCAGCCGGGCGTTCGCGTCCGGACTGACCGGCGTGCCGTCAATTTCCTGCGGGATGATGTCCAGGCCCGCACTGGCCAGAGCGATATCCAGGGTGTCCGTGGAAGCGCACATGGCGAACAGGAAACCGCCGGACACCACGTACTCCCGGATGGCGCGCGCGACGGCCTTTTTCTCGTCCTGAACCGACTGGTAACCCAGGCGTCGGGCCATGTTCTCGAACAGGACGGACCTTTCGATATACCACTTCTCCCGCCCGTATCCGAACCAGAACTTTCCGTGCTGGCCCGTGAAATCCTCGTGATGCAGATGCAACCAGTCGTAGTTTTCGGTTTTCAGGGCGCCGCCCAGAACCTGTTCGTCCCAGATCACGGAATAGGGAATTTCCGCGTAGCGGAGGGCGATCGTCACGGCGTCGTCCCACGGCGCGTTCCAGGGCGGGGCGTAAACCGCCACGCGCGGCGCGCTGGTCAGTTCGACCACGTGCATGTTTTCCCGTTCCATTTCGGACCGGATGGAGGCGTAGGACCGTTCGTCGGCCGGAAGAATGGTCACGTTCCGGGTCACGGCCCATTCCGTCGCGGACGGACTGTCCGAAGGCAGGTAGAAACTCCCGCCCCGGTAATTGAGCAGCCACCGGACAGGCAACCCCTCCTGGAGGGCGCGGTAGGCCAGTCCGTAGGCCTTCAGATGATTGGCTTGAGAGTCGTCCATCGGGACGAGAAGTCCGGCGTAGAGCGCGAGCGGAAAAAACAGGGCGATCAGAACGATCAGCCGTGTCATCATAAGCTAATTCTTGATCTCCGCGATCGTGGCTCCGCGGCCGCCCTGGTACACGGGCGCATCGTAAAACCCGGCCACGAACGGCGTCTGCTTCAGGATTTTCTGGACGATCTCCCTCTGGACACCGCGGCCGCAACCGTGGATGATCCGCACCGTCCGGATCTTCTTTTCCCGGGCGTCCAGAAGATAATCCCGCACCAGGGACTTGATCTCCCGCGGCTGGTAAGCGTGCAGGTCCAGTTCGGGTCCCGTCTCCACCGTCACGGTTTCGTTCACGCCCATGATGTCGAGAAGCTGCCCGGGCCTGTCGATCACGTAAGTCGGTTTGGCTTTCAGGTCGGACAATCCGGAAAATCCCCACGTCACAAACACGCTGTCAATGCCGCTGTTCGCGGCGAATTCCATGTCCGTGGAACTGTCCCCCACCATCACGATATCGCTTTTCTCGAGATTCTTGCCCTGCCCCCGGAAATAGTCCAGGATCATTTCGAAGGATTCGGGATGCGGTTTCAGGTGTTTCAGTTCGTGTTCGGTGGTCATGAATTCGAAGTAGCCGTCCAGGTTGGCCGCCTTCAGGGAAATCAGGCTGCCGTTCCGGCCCTTGTTGGTGGCGATCGCGAGAAGGATCCTGTTCCGGAGCACGTCCAGGGTTTCCTTCATGCCCTCGATCGAAAACTGGTACTTCTCGATCAGGGGGAAATAGAAGTCCCGGTAAATGTTAAAGGCCTTCTTGACGTCTGTCACGCCCAGCATTTCAAAAGTGGTGTTCAGCGGAATCCCGATGGTTTTTTTCAGCTCGGACAGGTCCCTCTCCGGCATCCCGAAATACTTCAGGACGTCGTTCAGGGCCATGCAGATGGCCATGTGGGAATCGATGAGCGTCCCGTCCAGGTCGAAAATCGCCAACAGGTACTTCACGTCATGTCTCCAGATAATCCAGCCGGACCGGCACGCCGCAGCCGGCCAGGTATTTTTTGACCTGCGTCACCGAAAGTTCGCGGAAATGGAATAGCGAGGCCGCCAGGGCCGCGCTGGCCTTTCCGGTTAAAAACGCGTCCCGGAAATGCTCCGGTTTTCCCGCTCCCCCGGACGCGATCACGGGTATGGAAACCGCGGCCGCGACGCGGGCCGTCAGGTCATTGTCGTATCCGTCCTTTGTTCCGTCGCGGTCCATCGAAGTGAGGAGAATTTCCCCCGCCCCCATTCCGCAGACCGTTTTGGCCCATTCCACGGCGTCCATGCCGGTGTCCAGCCGTCCGCCGTTGATGAATACATGCCACGAACCGGCAGAGACCCGTTTCGCGTCGATCGCGACCACCATGGTGGAACTGCCGAAAGCCCGCGCGGACTCGCGGACAAATTCCGGGTTTTTCACCGCGGCGGAATTGATCGAGACCTTGTCCGCCCCGGCGTTCAACACGGCGCGGATGTCCTCCAGCGTGCGGATCCCGCCCCCGATGGTGAAGGGAATGAAGATCTCCCGCGCCACGCGTTTGGCCACCTCGACCATGGTTCCGCGGTTTTCGTGGCTGGCGGTTATATCCAGGAAAACCACCTCGTCGGCGCCCTCGTTGTTATAGAAGATGGCGTTATCGACCGGGTCCCCCGCGTCGCGGATGTTGACGAAATTCACGCCTTTCACCACGCGTCCTTTGTCGATATCCAGACAGGGAATGATCCGTTTTGCCAGCATGATTCACCAATCCGCAGTGGGATATTTTATCAGCAACGACCGAATAACTCAATTCAGGAATCGGTAAAAAAATTGGTCGCGGAATTTCATGAAATTTCCTTCAGAATGGTATATTATAAGAGATTGAAAAAAGGAGTGTCCCATGAAAAATCTGTTCCGGATCGCCTCCTATGTCGCGTCCATCATCCTTTCCCTCTTCGGAATGAGCTGTCTGCCTTTTCAAAGTATAGTTATGTATTACGCTCCCTATCTACCCGATGTGAATTTGAATGTCTCCGGTTTGGTCCGCGACCGGGCCACCACCAACGCCATCCAGAACATCCGACTGATTCTTCTCTCCGGCGACACTGTCACCACCAACCTGTCGGCCGCCGACGGTTCCTATTCCTTTTCCGAAAGTGTCAGTGCTTACAGCACCGTGCAGATCGTCGCCGAGGACATCGACGGCTCCGGAAACGGCGGTCTCTACCAATCCGCCACCAACTCGATTTCCGTCGGTCAATCCGATCTCACGGTCAACACGAATATTGACCTGGATCATTGACCCGGAACCTCGCGGACCGGGCAGGCCACAACCATGCTGAAACAGCTCTCGATGATGGCTTTTCAGAGAGCCTGGAAACGCAATATCCGCCGCCATCCCCTGAAATGGCTGGAGATTGAACTGACCCGTCGCTGCCCGCTGGCCTGCCGGCACTGCGGGAGTTCCTGCGAAATCCGGTCACCCTACGAAACCGAACTGTCTTCAGATGAAATCCTGGACGTCTGCCGCAAGATCGCGGCCCGTCACAATCCCCGGTTTTTGAAAATCGCGCTGACGGGCGGCGAACCGATGCTCCGGACGGACCTGTTCACGATCATCGCCCGGATCACCGAAATGGGATTTCGCGTGGGCATGGTGACCAGCGGTTACCTGTTGAGGAAGGAACATCTCATCCTGTTCGAAGCGGCGCGTCTCCGCTCATTCGCCGTTTCGCTGGACGGCCTGGAACAAACCCACAACTGGCTCCGGGGCAAACCCGACGCGTTTCAAAAGGCCATCGCAGCCATCCGCTTGATCCTGAATTACGGCCCATTCTACTGCGAAGCGTTGTCCACGATCAACAGGAGAAATTTCCCGGAATTGCCGCTCCTGGAAAAGCTGATCCTGGATACGGGGCTCAGAAGATGGCGGATCGCCAAGACCTTCCCCATCGGGCGGGCCGCCGCGAATCCCGAGCTCCTTCTGACCGGACACGAAACCCGGCAGCTCCTGGACTTTATCGTGGCGAGGAGAAGGCGTCCGGCCGGCCGGCCTCCCCTGCACGTCGAATACTGCGAAGAGGGCTACTTCGGAAAAGAATACGAACGGGAAACCCACGACTATCACACCCAGTGCCAGGCCGGAGTGAACCAGCTGACCGTGTTGGCCGACGGAAGCATCACGGGTTGCGCGGCCGCCTCCCGCCGGTTCGTCCAGGGAAACATCCGCACACACGATATCCTGGATGTCTGGAACAACCGGTTCGCTCCATTCCGCGACCGCTCCTGGATGAGAAGGGGTCGATGCGGAAACTGCGGTTCCTGGAACGACTGCCGGGGAGACGGTTTTCATCTTTGGGATCCCGATTCGGAGAATCCCGCCGTCTGCAATCTGTCCCTCCTGAAAAGCTGATCCTTTCGTTTTGACTTCCCCGGCCTCCGGCTGTAAAATGTCCGAAGACGGGAATCACAGGACTGAAAAAGGGATTTCCGGCAGCGGGGACGCGCATGCTGAGCGACAACACCAACAAGATTTTCGTTATCGACACCAACGTGGTCCTGTACGACTTCAACTGCGTCAACTCTTTCCAGGAGCACAACGTGGTCATCCCGATCACGGTGCTGGAGGAGATAGACCGGTTCAAGCGCGGAAACGAAATCATCAATTTCAACGCGCGGGAATTTGTCAGGGAACTGGACATGCTCGCCGCCGGGAACATCCTGTCCGAAGGCGTGAAGCTCCCGTCCGGCGGCGTTCTGATCGTGGAAACCAACATCCGCAAGGACGATTACCTGCGGGAAACCTTCTGGGAAGACAAGCCCGACCACCGGATCCTGTCCGTGGCCTACAACCTGTCCCGGCAGCACGGAAAGGAACGGGTCATCATGGTGTCCAAGGACATCAATCTCCGCATGAAGGCCAAGTCCATCGGCCTGACCGCGGAGGATTACGAAACGGGCAAGGTCAAGAATATCGACGAACTCTACAGCGGGAAAAACCTGATTGAAAACGTGTCTCCGGACATCATCGACCGGATTTTCCGGGACGGTCACGTCAAACTGGAGGACTCCGGTCTGGACCTGCAGCCCTTCCCCAACGAGTATTTCATCCTGCGAAACGGCCACAGCAAAAGCATTCTGACCGTTTACCGGAAACAGAAAAACGAAATCCGTCTGGTGGAAAAGAGGAAAGCTTACTCCATCCAGCCGCGCAACTCCGAACAGACCTTCGCGCTGGACGCCCTCATGAACCCGGATATCTCGCTCGTGACCATGACCGGAAAGGCCGGGACCGGAAAAACGCTCATGGCCCTGGCGGCCGCGCTGGAAAAGCGCAAGGACTACAAGCAGATCCTTCTGGCGCGCCCCATCGTGCCCCTGGCCAACCGGGACATCGGCTACCTGCCCGGGGACATCCAGAGCAAGATCGACCCCTATATGCAGCCGCTCTTCGACAACCTGGCCGTGATCC
Source organism: uncultured Brevinematales bacterium (assembly GCA_964392785.1). Taxonomy (GTDB): domain Bacteria; phylum Spirochaetota; class Brevinematia; order Brevinematales; family JAOACQ01; genus CAYMRH01. Next base: position 9,944 of record CAYMRH010000039.1, on the reverse strand, counting down.
AGCACCAGTTCGACGAGAACTCCAACGAATTCAAAAAAATCAGCGAGATGCTGCAGGCGGAAAAGCTCCTGATCATGGCCCTGGCCTACATCCGCGGCCGGAGCCTGTCCAAGTCCTACTTTATCGTGGACGAGGCCCAGAACCTCACTCCCCACGAGGTCAAGACCATCATCACCCGCGCGGGAGAAGGGACCAAAGTGGTCTTTACCGGGGACATTTACCAGATCGACACGCCCTACCTGGATTCCCGTTCCAACGGCCTGACCACGCTGATCGACAAAATGAAAGGACAGGATATTTACGCGCACGTGACGCTGGAAAAGGGCGAACGGTCGCACCTGGCCGAACTCGCGTCCAACCTGCTTTAAGGAACGGGACGCCGCGCGATGTTTCTGGGAACCGTCGTCAACACGCTGGCCGTGATCGCCGGCAGCCTGATCGGGATCGTATTCCGGTCCCGTTTTCCGAAAAATATCCGGGAAATCATATTCCAGGGGCTGGGACTGTGCACGGTCGCCATCGGTCTCTCCATGACCCTGAAAGCGGAAAACGTCCTCATCCTGATCATGAGCGTTCTGGCGGGCGGCGTGACGGGGGAATGGATGGACATTGCGGGCCGCCTGGACCGACTCGGGGACGCCCTGAAAAAAAGACTGAAATCCAAAAACGACCGCTTCACCGAAGGGCTGGTCAGCGCCTTCCTGATTTTCTGCATCGGCTCCATGACCATTACCGGGGCGATTGACGCCGGCGTCCGCGGCAACCACACCATCCTTTTGGCCAAATCCGTCCTGGACGGGTTTGCGGCCGTGGCTCTGGCCGCCACTTACGGCAGCGGCGTGTTTTTCTCCGCGTTCGCCCTGTTGATTTTCCAGGGATTACTGACGCTCTTCGCCGTCTGGTTCCAGAAATTTTTCACGCTGGCCATGATCCACCAGCTCACCGCCACGGGCGGCGTTCTGATCCTGGGTATCGGGTTCAACCTGCTGGGAATCCGCGCGGCCCGCATACGGACCACCAATCTTCTCCCGGCGCTGGTGTACGCCCTGGTCCTGACCCTCCTCTTCCGGTAAGCCGATGCGCGAACTGAAGGCCATACGCCGGGAGATCCGGGACAGGGTCCGCCGCCGGCTGGACGTGTTCCACCATCTCCGCGAACGCGGCACGGACCTGGATTTTTTCACGGAACTTGTTTTCTGCCTGCTGACGCCGCAGACGCGCGCCCGTCAGGCGGAAAAGGCCGTGGATATCCTGGCGTCAAAAAACTGGCTCCTGGAGGGAGCGGCCCGGGAACTGGCCAGCGTCCTCAACATTGTGCGTTTCCGTTACAACAAGGCCCGGTATATCGTGGAAGCGCGCCGGACATGCTCCCGGAACGGCCGGATCGCCCTGCGCGCCATCCTGGACGAAATCCCTTCCGTAGCTGACAAGCGGCTCTGGCTTTCTCAAAACGTCCTGGGCCTCGGGTTCAAGGAAGCCAGCCACTTTCTCAGGAATACGGGATACGGGCGGGATTTGGCGATCCTGGACCGGCACGTGCTCCGGAACCTCAAGCGTTACGGATTCATCAGGAAGACGGATATCAGCCTGACTCCGGCCAAATATGCCGAACTGGAGAAAAAGCTCAAGGGCTTTTCCCGCCGGATCGGCATCCCGCTGGAAGAACTGGACTTCGTTCTTCTGTACCGGGAAATCCGCGACGTTTTCAAATAGACGCGCGCATCAGTGTCCGGGCACCGCGGCCCGTCGTCTCCTGACGCATGCGAATCCGGAGCATTTTGACAGGGCACCGGCGCCCTGATACAATAATCCAACAAGCCCGGGAGCGTTTCATGTCCCAGTGGATCTGCAACAACTGCAACGCGAAATTCGAAGGCGGCCTCTTCAACCTGAGGGAATGCCCCGGCTGCCACCGGCCTGTCCGGGAATTCATGAAGTTCGTCTGGTTCCTGGTCAAAGTGGCTTTGGTGGCCGTTCCCGCCCTGTTCCTGCTGCGGCTTTTCAAGTTCGACATTTACCAGAACGTTGCGCAGACGGTGGAAAACGTTCTGGACCTCAACACCGCCGTGTATTTCAGTCCGTCCCTGTATTTCAACAACATCGTTTTCATCAGGGGGAAAACCTATTACACGCTCCGCGGAACCATGCCGCTCTACGACCGGATTTCTCCCGTAACGACGCATTCCCAAACCGCCGACGCGCTGAAACCCGGGCAGAACGTCCTGGTGCGCGGATTCATCCCGTCCGGCGACTCCGCCTGGGCCGCCGTTGAGTATTACAGCGGCGAAAACCGCCGCCGGATGTACCTGTTAACAGTCAAAAACTGGGACAGTGTTTTCTCTTGGGTAGATTATAAGGCCGTAATGAACCGCGCCAAATCCGCTTTCCGGAACGCCGTGCTTTCGGCCCTGCCGTACAGGAAGGTCTCCGGCAAGGAAGCGATCGTGAAATTCCGCGAACTGAACCCCGAATACGAGCGGCTGGACATTGAAGACACCTCGTTTCTCAAACCCCTGTTCTCTTTCCTGAATCCGCAGCAGGTGGATTTTTTCGTGAAAAAGGAACACCGCCCCCGGGTGGAAGAACTTCGCAGGACAATCCTGGACAAGACCGTAATCGAAAAAGAACTCCTGAAACAGAAGTAAACGGAGACCATCATGGACGACCAGAAAATCCGTTACAACAGGGCCGCCGAAAAAAGACCCGAAGAAAACGCGCCGGCCGATGGCGGCCCGTCAGGAAAGCCGTTCGGTCTCTTCGCCCTGGTCAGGATGATCCAGGCCGTGTTCCAGGCGTCCGCCCTGCTCCTGCTCGTCTTTTCTCTCCGGAACATATCAGATATCCTCCGTCACTTTCCGGAAACAAACGGCCTGCCTCCCGTTTTCGCCTACCTCCTGTCCTATGCCGTGATTCAGGTTTTCTGCGTTTACGGCTGGATCGTGGTTTTGGGTTCCGGAAGCGCGTTCCTGCGGCGGATCGGACCGACCCTGATTGAATGGAAAGGCCTTCTGCTCCAGTTGCTGTTCGTTCCGCTGGTCTTCGTTCTGGTTTCGGGGGCCGTCCTGCTGGGGGCGTCCCGGATCCCGGTCCTGGAAACAGTCACACGGCCTTTCCGTTTCCTGCCGGACTTTTTTTCGGGATTATACGACACCGGCTGGCCGTTCTGGGCCTACGCGCTCCTGTCGGGATTACTGCCCGTCGTGGCCGCCGTACCGGCGCTCCTGATGCAGATCGCCGTCCGGAAAACGCGTCCGTCCCGGTCATCCAGGCCGGCCGTTTAGCCGCTCCGCGCGTCAAAGCGGCCTTTTCCTATTCCCCGACCAACTGCACCACCAGCTCCCGGTCCCGGCCGTGAGAATCGCACTCCACGAAAACGATCTGCTGCCAGGTCCCCAGGGTCATGCGCGTACCCGTGACCGGAACGCTCAAACCGGTTTTCAGAAGCGCGCTGAGCAGATGCCCGCTCCCGTTGCGGTCTCCCCACGTCGCATGGTGATGGTAATCCCGTCCCGACGGGGCCAGGTTTTCCAGCAGCTCCCTCAGGTCCTTCTTCAGCCCCGGCTCGTATTCGATGGTCGTGACGGCGCCCGTGGATCCCGGGCAGAACACCGTGACGACGCCGTTGGAAACACCCGCGCCGGAAACCAGCGCTGCGATCTGATCCGTGATGTCGATGATATCCAGATGATTCCGGGACCGGACGGGCAGGGAGCGCGTGACCACCATCGCTTACAGCTCGTTTAACAGCATCCGCTTGGTGTTCTGGATGTAGCTGGTGTTCGTGTACAGGACTATGTCCTGGCTCAGGCGCGTATTGACTTCTTTCATCATGAGGTGGTCGTACACCTTCACGGTGGAGGGGTATTCCAGCCGGATCCGCACGTCGCGGTCGCGCGCGTTCGTCAGAACGTCCTGCCAGACCACCAGCCGGGAGGTCCGCGACCGGGGCAGCCCGTATTTGTCCGTCATGGTTTCCGACAGGGACAGGAAATCAAAGAACTTCCTGTTGAACTGGATGGTGATGCCGTAGGACCGGTTGCTGTAAAACTGGACGTAGAGATTGTCGATCATGGGATGATAGGTCGCCTTGATGATGAAAGGCACCTGTTCGTTCAGGAAACCGAAGTAGCGCGATTCCTCGATGGACATGACTTCCGTACGGACGATGGCGTTGGTCACCTCGTCCTGGGTCTGGCCCAGCCGCAGGCCCATGAACTCGAAATCCTTTTTCAGGGGGAATAGCAGGGCGGCGCACATCAGGACCGCGGCGAACGCCAGCGCCAGTGACTTCAGCATATTCATGAAATCAGGAAAACCGTTCCAGGTCCTTCTTGAGCGTGTCGATTTTTGACAGCAGGGTCTTGATTTCCTTCTTTTCCTTTTCAATGGTATCGATGATGACTTTCTTGGGTTCGAGCTTGGAAAGGGCGTTGATGGATTTTTCGTCGTAAGCGATCTTTTCCTCGTATTCGTGGATCTTCTTGAGAACGGTCAATTTGGATTCTTCGGAAAGTTTTTCCGCGCTGGATTTCCGTTCCATGGCCTTCATCGCGACCTTGGCGGTCTCCTTGACAAAAGGAGGTTGGGTGTCGTCGTTGGCCAGGTACTTGAAGTATTCGACCAGGGCCGAATTGTGCTGTTCGTCGTTGATCACGCCCTTCCGGAGCAGGATATTCCCTATGGTTTCCACATATTCGGAGCTTTCGCGGCTTTCCTGCTGCTCCTTGACCACAACCTTCAGCTGGTCGTCGCTGATCAAACCCATTTTCACCATGATCTCACCGATCATCATAGGGAATTACCTCCGTTGCGGTATATATTTTGCCTGATTTTGGGCTTTTGTCAAACTTTTTCCCGCCGGCGCAGGCGCTAAAACCACGGGATAAGCGTTTAAAACCGCTCCTTCTCCCGATCCGCCGTCCGACCCGAGGTCTAATACACCGGAAACAAGGTACAGACGGTTGTTTGCGCCCGCAGTGACTGCCGGCAGAATGAGATAAAGGAACTTCCAGAAACCCGCTTTTTTGTCGATCCGAATCTAAAAAACCCAGGCAACCGGCCTTATGGCGCGACCTTGCCGCCCGAATAGGCTTGTGCTGAGCCCAGTCGAAGTGGCGGTTTTTGGAAGCGCTTATAATTTGGAATTCCTGCTTGAAGAGGTTGTCAAAACGATGATGCCAAGGTCTGGAATAATACTGAAAAAACGGAGATGCTTTTTGTCTTCGCCTGCGCGGTTATTGTGATTCCCCGATTTTTGCGGCCCTGAGAGGCGTTAACGAAGTTCCTTTGACGACGGCCCGACGGGGCGTCCGTCAGTCAAAACGCCGGAACACTCTTCCGCTCTGTACGCTTTCGCGCCGCCCAATCCCGCTGAGAGGGTTTTGTGCGTCCTTTTCCATTCCCGGTAATAGGGCGAACGGCTCACGATCCAGGCAACCGCAATGAACCGGAAAAACCGGCCAAAGAAACGGACCAGGCGGAACCGTTTCCAGATCTTCCGGTAATGATCTTCCAAACCCAGATTGTCCGCCTGATAGCGCAATTTGTCCTGGCTGGAGACGGTTTCCATAAAACCGCAGTGGTATCCCCGTTTCGCGAATGCCTCCACAGGCAGCCGGTCCCGGCCCACCCCGAAGCACTCCATTATGCGGTTGATGTATTCCCCGTAGGTCGTTCTGTATTTTTCCCCGCCGGCTATGTGAAACGTCTCCCCCCATATGTCGTCCCGTTCCAGCGCGTTCGCGAAAGCAACCCCCACTTCCCGGGTATCGCAGGGCTCTATGGCCGTGGAAAGCGGCATCTCGAAAAGGATCGGGTCAATCCGGAAACTCGCGGGAGGAACGATAAACGAGAGGCGCAAAATGGCCCAGTCGATGGAAGACGCGCGGATAATCCCTTCCGCCTCCACTTTATGCTGGGCGTATCCGTCAAATTCATTCGGGGTGAGAGCGTCCTGGAGGCGAATATACGGTTCCTTCAGGCGGTCGCCGTACACGGCCACCGAGGACGAAAAGAGCAGTTTGGGCTTCCGGCTCAGGGCTTCCATGGCCCGGACCAAATGACCGGTCCCGTCCACGTTCACGGATCGGGCCAGTCCGGGTTTCCGGTCCGCCAGTGGAGGAATGACGGCGGCCAGATGGATGACCGCGTCCTGCCCGGCAACGGCGCTGGCGACATCCTGACGGTTTCTGATATCTCCCCAGATCACTTTTATCCATTTCCTGTATTTCTTCTGCAAACGGATATTTCTTTTATTTCTCACTTCGAATACGGTCACTTCCCGGTTCCTGAGCAAAAGTTCCCGTAAAGTGCTCAAACCCACGTTCCCGAAAGCGCCCGTCAGCAATACTCTCATATAAATCACACTCTAACAATAAGATATAATTGAACGAATATTCATTCATTAATAATATAGTATGCCGGGATATCACTGTCAAGTGAAATTTGATAATAATTTTTATTACCTTTATTCTTCATCATTCTTGAGGTGAATTTCATCACCCCTTATCAGGGCGAGCATTAAGATAAAGCTCAGACGGTATTCCGGCTTCCGGAACGGACGCTTCGGAACATGAGAAATTTCACCGGCATCGTAATCAATATCTGTCTGGAGGTTGTATGGCCAGGATGAAGGACAACAGTAAAAGGTCGGTCATACTGGAAGCTTCAAAAATGCTCTTTTCGCACAACGGCTTTTATAATACGTCCATTTCCGATATCGCCAGGGAAACCGGGCTCCCCATTGGCAGTATCTACACCTATTTCCGAAGCAAGGACCAGATTATTTCGACCATTATTGAAGACGGATGGGAAATGATCTATGGACGCCTGAAAGACCTGATGGCGTCCGCCAAGACGCCGCTTCAGAAGATCCAGTCCATCATAGACGATTTCTTCCCGATTCTGCTGGACGATATCGATTTTATCAACATCATCCTGACCGAAACCGTAACCCTCACGAAAATCGAAGACAAGGCCGAAAAACTCACCGCGCTGATCGGGGAACTTCTTTCCGCCCTGCCCGGCACGACCAACCCCGCCGCCGCAATGAGCCGGAAGGAGGTTGAAATCGCCCTCATGGTCTATCTGTTGGGAATCCTGAGCGCGACACGGCTGTCCCGCAGCAGCTCCCTGGGCCTGAAGAAAGACGATATCACGCAATTCCTGAAAAGCTCGCTGGAAAAGTGGCTGGAAAGAGATTAATCCCGGAACAGGAACTCCGGCAACCCTATTTCACGCAGTAGAATCCGGCCTGCAGACAGGAATACCAGAACATTTCCACGATCCGGAAGCCGCAGAGTCGGTAGAGAAAAAAGTGGTCTTCCACCGTAATCGGGTGGTCAACCACGTTAAAACGCCCGAGAGCATCCGCTACGCTTTTTTCATCCCGCCCGCAGGAAACGAGACAATCCTTCCACACGGAAAGCCCGATTTCAACGCCCCTTTGGCTGGTGGGACGCACGTTTTCGGACGTCACGAAAATCCCGCCCGGCTTTAAAAGCTCGTAGCATTTCTGAACGGCCGCGATCCGTCCGTTTTTGTCCAGGTAGTGATGACACTGGATGGCCGTCACCACGTCCAGCGGAACGTCCAGCGCGATTTCCTGAGTAACCGAGGGGCCCAAAATCGTCACACCCGGATGTTCCCCGCATTTTTTCCGCGTTTCGGCAAGGTTTTCAGCGGATGCATCGGAAATAAAATATTTGGTGTTCGGGAAAACCGCCTGCGCCCTCCGGACCAGTTCCCCGCATCCGCAACCGATATCGAGCCAGGAACCGGGACGGGGAACGGCGGCGGCGATCAGGCGGATCGTTTCGCCGTGGATAAGATCGAAATACGGAATGGCGCTTCCCGAGCCGGGATCATCATGCGCGTCCCGCCGGTTCGACTGCGTGTCCATGGCCATGATCGTCTCCTTTCTTTTCCTATGATACCCGATCCGTTTGCCGATTTCAAGAATTCCGGCCCCGGATTGACGCGGATGAAACGGCCCGAAAAAAGGGAAAGGTTAGGACAGAACCAGGAAGACGATCCCGAACTGGAAATAAGGCTCGCCCCATGTAAAACTTTCTCCCGGTTCCGGCATCAGACCGGGGGCGTACCCGAAAGACCCGGTCAGCGCCAGCCCCCGGACCATCATCCACTGGACTGTCACGGCAAACGAAACGGAATCCAGTCCCGTCATGCCGCTGTTTTTATAACCGTCCGTCGCAAAACTGAGTCCCACGGGGAAACCCAGGGACAACGCCCAATCGGGAACCGTAAATAGCGGCTGAACGGACGCGGTGGCCCCGAAACCGTTGCCGTAAACGCTGAAACAGTAATTGAGCGCCATCTGGCCGGACAGGGAGAACCAGTCCAGATCGATCGGGGCCGTGGCCGTGAGCAGGAACGATGGCTCGCTTTCCAGGATCACGGAAGAATAGAGGTTATATGCCAGACCGGCCGAAAAGATGTCCGAAAAAGCGTATGTGGCCAGAACCTGAAAATCGATCTCCTGAGGAACGAGCATAACACGGTTATCGAGAGGTCCTTCGTCATACTCCCGGACATTTTCCCGGCGGAAAACGCTCAATCCCGCGAAACTCCCCCCCACCGTCAGGGCGTCGCCGAAGTTTTGGGACACGGTGGCCGCCGCGTTCAGCTGAAAGAGGTTGGTCGAAACCATGACCGGGACCGAATTGGACCCCAGGGAATGAGTCCGGATGGAGTTTCGGGCCAGGGACAACTCGACACTGGCGTCTATGGAATACAGGCAAACCGCCGGTGCCACGAACCCGAAAAATACAACGCGACGCAGAAAACGCATGCGGGACTGTCCGGCAGTTATTTTGGTTTTCCGGGTTTATGGGGTTTCTTCCCGCGGGCTGCGGCAGAGCGGTTGGCCTGATTGTTCTGCCGGGACATCCGGCGGGGCAACAGGCTGTCGCTGGACCGCTTGAAACGATACAGTTTGCGCAGTTCGTCCATACCGCGTCGAGGGACCGCCGGCGGCCGCTGAACGCCGGATTGACGCTGCCGGACCCTCTGCAGGTCCGCCTGATGCTCGTCAATCACGCTCATGATCCGGGCGCGGTTCCGGAAGGTCCGGACTTCCATCCGGATTTCCTTTCTGGCCTTCAGCAGGAAATTCTTCAGATCGTTCCGGTTCCCGGATAACGCTTTGACCGTCCGCATGAATTTCTGGTTGTCGAGAAGGTGGAATTCCATCTCCTCCCCTCCGGCCAATTTGACCTCCACGGCGCTCCGCAGGTCCTCGATCAGGTCGGGATCCACGTCGAACGGAACGTTGCGCATGGCCGAAACGGTCCCGTGAACAACCGACACCATCAGGGCGTCCCCCGTGTTTTCGACCAGGAATTGCGTGCCCCGCACCGAAGCAATGGCGGTGTCCGTTTCCACGTCGAAACTTTCGTCAGCGAACAGGGGTCTGAAAAGATCGAAAAGCGAGCGCCCCCGCCGCACGTTGACGCGGAAGGCCTTGCCCAGTGACGACAACCGGATTTCCGAATTTTCCAGGATCCGGAAGGAACCCTGGTTTTCGGGCAGCGTGATTTCGCAGTACGATTGCGGCCCTGTCCGGATCATGTCGCTGGAGTTCAGGTCGGAGTCCACAACCGCAGGAATCCAGACCCGGCCGTTGTTTCTGGATATTTCCACATTACCCACAGTCAGGTCTATGAGATAAACATTCGCCGTCTGATTGATTGAATAGGAAGAAGTAACGGACAGAACTGTCATCAAAAAAGCCAGCCAGCCTGGATTTTTCATAGAGTCCTCCCGCTGTTCCTGCTTCCGTAATATTACTCACCTATTATAACTATACACCCGAGAAGAGAAAAGTCCTAATTTCCAGGGGGGGGGGTAAATCGGGTTTATTGGGAGGGGGGATTTCCTGAGGCTCCCATAATAAATTACCGTCGGACAACCCGATTTGTGCAAAA
>CAYMRH010000038.1:0-24550 GCA_964392785.1 uncultured Brevinematales bacterium | reverse complement strand
CGTTAAACGACATGGCACAGAGGTTAGTTACATGAGAAATATTGTTATTATTTTATTTTTGTTATTATTCAGCAAATTGTTCTCGATAAATTTAAGCAATGTCTCTTTTTACGATGTTTCAAAACACAAATATAATACCATTACATTAGAAGAAGAATTTTATAAAGAATATAAGTTTAAGTTTAAACCAAACATTGTATTAATTGAGACAACATATTTAACAAACAGAATGTTTATTAATCAGTATAAGATAGTAGATTCAATAAATTGGGAAGAATATGCTGGAATTATAATTGTTAGTTCTATTAATGAGATTTATAAAGACGGATATCATTTATTGCCAAGAGATGCTTTTCGATTGAACCCAAATAAAATCCCATTTCGTATTTCATTTTGGGACCCAAAATTAAGATTATTATTAGTTTCTACAAATATAATTAAAGCGTATAAAATAAAAAATATAATTAAGCAGTAACTCTGTGCCACGCCGTTTAACAGCGGCTACCTGGCTTCGGCCGAATAATCGGCCTTCGCTTAAACCGCTTCGCGGCTTCCGGTAGCCGCGGAACGTTAGTTGCCATTTTACCCCGCCTAAAATAAATAACATTTAATCATATACCCCATTGACTATCCATTAAATATGTATTATATTGTATTACAGTTGGATTTAAGGAGCATATATGAGGGAAGTATTAACAGTCAGCATCAATCCTGACTTAAAGAAAAAACTAAACAAAATAGCGAAACAGAACCATGTCACTAAAAGCGACATTGTCAAAAAAGCTGTCGAAATCTTTATTTTGCAGGATGATTTCCAAAACCTGAGAGAGGAATTAATCCCTTTCGCAAAAAAAGCTGGTTATTATACCGATGAAGAAATATTTAACAATAAAGCTTTATCATGAATATTGTAATTGATACTAATGTAATATTATCAGCTTTTTTAACCGAAGGTTTATCTCACAAAGTATTCCTTTCCTGTATTGGAAAACATAAACTATATATTTCTGAATGGATTCTTTTTGAAGTAAAAGATAAGCTAGATAAGAAATTCAGTATTCCTAAGCCAAAAATACTAAATTTACTGAATTTTCTTAAAAAAGCTTGTTATTTAATCGAACCAAAAGGAGAAGTGATTAAAGGCAGCAGAGACGTAAAAGATAATCCAATACTATTACTTGCAGATAATATAAATGCAGACTTAATAATTACTGGAGATAAAGATTTATTAGAGATGATTCACTATAAAAGGATCAAAATAGTAAATCCAAGGTATTATTTTGAAAATCATTATGATGATTAACGAGCGGGGTAAAACAGCAACTAACAGCGTGTAAGCGCTGCGCTCCTCGGGCTGTGGCCCTGCGGTGCTCGGCCTGAGTTGTTGGTTAAAGAACTATTTACTTAATCTGGACACTTCAATATAATCACTTTGCTACTTAAACACGGCAAACCGCTTCAGCATTGTTTTGGCAAGCAAAACATATGCTTCAGCGGTTTCGCCTACACACGCCGTTAAATGAAAGGCATTGCCAAAGGAGTTAATATGAAGAAGTTGTTAATAATTATTATCTCAGCATTATTGTTGTTTGTCGCTTTAACAATAATAATTCGTACTATTAATTCTCAAAATAGTGTTAGACCTTCTGAAAATGAACCATATAAATCTATTTCAATCTTTCCTATTAACGATATCAATAAAGATGCTAGTTTACGCAATACAATATTAAGTATTCAAACAGCAATTAATAAGAATGAAATAAACTATTTAATCGATATAATATCTGATGATTTCGAATATAATTTTGACTACAATAAAAGCAATTTTATAAAATATATTCTAAATAACCCAAATAAAAGAAATGAGCTGTATTCAGTATTACGTCTTTTACTAAATAAAGGTGGGGTATTAGTCACTAATACTTCGAATTCGTTTTATACAATACCTTATTCATTCTCACTATTTCCATCAGATTATGATCCATATGATTACATATTATTATTGAATAATCATGTTCCTGTTTTCAAGAATCCTGACAAATCTTCTGAATTGATAACTAACCTAAATTATAGTGTTGTAAAAATATTAAACCATTCGAGTATTCAAACAAACAATAGCTTATGGGTAAATATATTAACTCCTAACGGCATGTCAGGATATATTTATAAAAATAGTTATATTAGTCCAATTGATTGGAGAATAGGTTTTACTAAAGTTAATACAAATTGGAAAATAATGTTCCTTGCTGCTGGCGATTGAAAGCAATGCCCTTCATTTAACAACGTGTAACCGTTGCGCTCCTCCCCGCCCAAGGCGGGTGCGGTGCTCAGCACTCGCCGTGTCCGTTCAGGCGGCCAGGGCGGGAAAGATATAAAGGCCGCCAGATCGGCCACGGCTCGGCACACCCCTTCGCGGGCCCGCCCTGAGCGAAGTCGAAGGGCTCAGGCGCGCCGGCAATACGCAAACGTTAAATGAAATATTGGTCCCGTTTTTGATTGACATAAAACAAGTTAATTGTCTATAATATGTAAGATATTCTTACATAAAGAGGTTTTTATGAATAGTGTTGAAGTTACTAGTTTGTCATCAAAAGGCCAGGTGGTTATACCAAACATTATAAGAAACACGATGCACCTTAAAACAGGGGCTAAATTGATAATTCTTACTGATGGTAAAAACATTCTTCTTAAACCTGTTAATATTCCTAATATTAATGAATTTGAAAACTTATTATCTAAAAGCAGGCAAATAGCAAAATCTAAGAAATTAACATCAAAAGACTTAAAAAAAGCTATAAAAAAGGTTCGCAGTGAAAGTAATAATTGATACAAACATATTCATTTCCGGCATATTCTGGAAAGGTTTACCGAGCCAGCTATTAACTGCTTGGATTTCTAATGAATATAAACTTATTGTTACTCAGGAAATCATAGAAGAATATTCAAGAGTATTAAGAGAAGTTGGCAGTGAAAAAGGGTCTAATTTAGCCGACGAATGGTTATTATTCATAGCTAAATATTCTACAATTGTTAAAAACACCTTTGATCTGAAAATATGTCGGGATAAACACGATAATAAATTTATTAATTGCGCCTTATCTGGAAAAGTCGATTATTTAATTACAGGCGATAAAGATTTATTAGAATTAAACAAAACATTGGGTTTGAAAATCGTAACAGCAAAACAATTCATGGATATTATAAAGAAGAAATAAAGAGGGCCAAAACTTCATTTAACAACGTATAACCGTTGCGCTCCTCCCCGCCCGAGGCGGGTGCGGTGCTCAGCACTCGCCGCGTCCGTTCAGGCGGCCAGGGCGGGAGATGACGTTTAATAACCTTCGAGCATTCTCGGGAATAATCCCCATCGACTCTAGAAGCAAGGCGGTAACCATGCCCGAATCAGAAAAGGAGAAAATGATCGCCGGGGAGCTCTATCATTCCTTCGGAAAAGAGCTGGTGGGAGACCGGGCGCGCGCCGGCAAGCTGTTCGGGAAGCTGAACTCCCTGGGACGGTCAAAAAAGAAAAAGCGTCAGGCCATCCTGAAAGCCCTGCTCGGGAAATGCGGGAAGAACCTGTGGATCGAAACCCCGTTTTACTGCGATTACGGTTACCAGATCGCGGTCGGCGACAACGTGTTCATCAATTTCAACTGCACCATCCTGGACGGTTGCCCCGTGACCATCGGGAACAACGTCCTGATCGGCCCGAACGTCCAGATCTACTCCGCGACCCACCCCACGGACCCGGCAATCCGCGCCCGCGGCCTGGAATACGCCAAACCGGTCACCATCGAAGATCATGTCTGGATCGGCGGCGGCGCGGTCATCTGCCCCGGCGTGACCATTGGCAGCGGAACCACCATCGGCGCGGGGAGCGTTGTGACCAGGGACGTGCCGCCGGACGCGGTGGCCGCGGGCAACCCGTGCCGGATCATCAGGCGTCTCTGACAAACCGACTTAATATTTTCCAAGCCGGCCGTTCATACCGCCAGTCCCGTGGCGCCGCGCAGGCATCTCGTCTCTCCCGCAGTCCGCGGGAACCCGCTTAGCGAAGACCGGCATTCCGGCAACAACCAGAGATTTCCATTTCCCCATTCTTATGATAAAATCGAACGTGATTCAGGAGTCAGGCCATGGCGCACAAGGGCCGGAACCGCCGATTGAAACCCGAACAGCGGGATGAACTGATCGCCATCCTCAAGGCCCGTTTTGAGAAAAACACCGGCCGCCATCGGGAGCTGCGCTGGGGCGATGTGGAAAAACGGCTGGCATTGAACCCGGAAAAACTGTGGTCCCTCCGGGAAATGGAAAGGACTGGCGGTGAACCGGATGTGACGGGTCTGGACGGGAAAACCGGGGAATTTGTTTTTATCGACTGCTCGCCGGAATCGCCGGCAGGCCGCAGGAACCTGTGTTACGACCCTGACGCGCTCAAATCCCGCAAAGAGCATAAACCGGCTCATAGCGCCCTGGGGATGGCCGCTGACATGGGCGTTGATGTCCTGACGGAAGAAGAATACCGCGCGCTCCAGGACCCGGGCCGTTTCGACACGAAAACCTCCAGCTGGATCCGGACTCCTGACTCCGTCAGGAAACTCGGAGGCGCCCTGTTCTGCGACCGCCGCTACGACCGCGTGTTTGTTTATCACAACGGCGCCGAATCGTATTACGGGTCGCGGGGGTTCCGGGGCCGGCTGAAGGTTTAACCCGATATCCCGAGGGACGGGACAGGGAGGATTCACTTGAAACAATGGTACGAAACCCTTTTTGAAAACTACGGCGCGAACTACGACCGGGAAATTTTCACCCAGGGCACGGCGGGAGAATGCGATTTTATTGAAAAAGAACTGAATTTCGACAAAGCCCGGAAAATCCTGGACGTGGGCTGCGGCACCGGAAGGCACGCCGTGGAACTGGCGAAGCGGGGCTATACGGTCACGGGTGTGGACCTTTCAGACTCCCAACTGGCCCGGGCCCGGGAAAAGGCGCAAAGCGAAAACCTGAAGATCGATTTCCAGAAACAGGACGCCCGGCGCCTTCCGTTCCGCAGACAGTTCGACGCCGCGATCATGCTCTGCGAGGGCGCTTTTCCCCTCATGGAAACGGATGAAATGAACTACGAGATCCTCAAGTCCGTATCGGATTCGCTTTCGGACCCGTGCAAGCTGATCTTCACCACGCTGAACGGGCTTTTCCCCCTGTTCCACTCGATCAACGAGTTTCACGAGGGGGCCGACCCCGGCCGTCCGGAGGGGACCGCCACCTACCACAGCTCCGGTTTTGACCTCATGACGTTCCGCGACCGCAACGTGACCCGTGTCACGGACGACAACGGCGTGACCCGCGAACTGGATTGCAACGAAAGATATTATATCCCGCCGGAAATCACCTGGCTGCTCAAGTCGCTCGGCTTCACGACCGTCGGCATTTTCGGCGCGAAGCTCGGCGCCTATTCCCGGGAAGACAAATTGACCTCCGGTGACTACGAGATGCTGGTTGTGGCCGAACGCTGACGGAGGCGCGCCTTGATGCCCCTGGAAGAAAGCGTTGTCACGGCCATGGACGGTTCCGACGTCAGGTTGTTCCCGTTTCTGCCTTATATCCTTCAGGACGTCTGGGAGATCGGCGCGGATCCGGACGTCATGGTCCGTCTCATTGCCGGCCGGTTCCCGGGCCGCTCCGGCCTGCGCGTTCTGGACCTGGGCTGCGGGAAGGGAGCGGTGTCCGTCAGGGCCGCGGAGAAACTGGACTGCAGCTGTCTCGGAATAGACGCCCTGCCCGAATTCATTGCCGAGGCCGCGCGCCAAGCGGAAGAACGCGGAGTGGCGCGTCTCTGCCGGTTCGAGACGGGGGACATCAGGATCAGGGCCCGGGAACTGTCCGGTTTTGACGCCGTTATCCTGGGCGCGATCGGTCCGGTGTTCGGGGACTACGAAACCACGCTGAAAACCCTGTCCCATTGCGTCGGACAAGACGGGGCGTTTATTATCGACGACGGTTATGTCAGCGACGAAAGCGGTTACACCCGCCCGATGCTGTTCAAAAAGCGGGACATCCTGGCGCAGATGGACCGGGCGGGAATGCGGCTGGCGGAAGAGGCGGTGATCCCGCCGGTCAGCATCCGGGCATCGGACAAATTGATCTGGGAAAGACTGAAAAAAAGGTGCCTGGAATTGATGAAACAACACCCCGGCCAAAAACCGCTCTTCCAGGATTATCTGCGCAAGCAGGAGGAAGAAAACGACGTCCTGGAAAACAGGACCGTGTGTTCCGCCATGGCCGTTGTCCGGAAATGATGTTTCAAGGCCGCCGTGTCCCGACCCGGGCCGCGGACGCGGTTCAAATGCATCCTGTTACGAACACGGTGCAGGCCAGAATGACAATGAAGAGGGAAATCCAGAAAACGATCCGTCCCGTCATGGAACCTGTCATGAAAAAACTCCCGCGCCGCTTTCAGCCGAACGCAATATAATGTATGATCGGCCTGTTACGGGGCGAAAGATAAATCCCTCCCGACGGGCCTTCCGGCCGCTATTACGCCCGGAAACTGGCTTTTTTAAAACGGTGTTTGTACAATATTCCCGTACTGACGGTCACGATCACGACGGGGAGAATGCCATGGAAAAAAGCATTTACATCACGGAAAGCGACATGAAAAAACTGGAATCCGCGATCCAGGCGCACCGGGAAAACAGGCGGCTGGAAGACCATATCGTGTCCCTGGAAAAGGAACTGGATATTGCCCATATCATCCTGGCCCGGGAAATGCCCGATTTTATCGTGACCATGAATTCCAAGGTCCTGGTTCACAATCTGGACCTGAAGGAAAACCTGGAAATCACGATCGTTTACCCGGAATCCGCCGACATCACGAAAAACCGGATTTCCATCCTGGCGCCCGTGGGCGTGGCTCTGATCGGCCAGAAGATCGGGGACGTCGTGGAGATCTCCTCCGGCGGAAACTCCCTGCGTTACCGGATCGACAAGATCCTGTACCAGCCGGAAAAGGAAGGCCGTTACGATGAATAATCCAGCGCCGAGATATTTACGCCAGGAAATCCGGAAATGAAGATGCGGTCTGGACCCGGCTGGTTCCCGGGAGTCATAGGCCGCGCAACCGTCCACCCGGTCCTGTTTTATTCCGGTAAAATCTCGGGTTATCTGGCGTGGCTGGCAAATTTGCTGACGGTTCTCAACATCGTCCGTCTGGGCCGTCCTCCGTTCCCGTTCATCAAGGCCGTCTCGTTTGCCCTGACCGGCTTTTCACTTCTCATCATCACACTGAGCCTGTTCAACCTGGGAAAATCCACGCGACTGGGATTGCCTTCGGAAACAACGGAATTCAAAACGGGCGGATTGTACCGCTTTTGCCGAAACCCGATGTACGCGGGTTTTGACCTCCTGACTCTGTCTTCCATCATCATCACATGGAATGTCGCCATTGCGATCCTCGGGATTTTCAGCATCGCCACCTACCATATCATCATCATGGGAGAGGAAATATTCCTGGAAGAACGGTTCGGAGCCAGATACCTCGCATACAAAAAACGGGTCCGCAGGTATCTGTAACCGGATGAAATAGGGGAGGACTTCTTGAAACGATCCGAAACAGCCGCCGCGCAGTTCCTCAGGGGTTACAACTGCGCGCAGTCGGTGCTGTTCGCTTTCGCGGACCGGGCGGGGATTCCCCCCGACCTGGCCCTGAAATTGGCGACCGGTTTCGGCGCGGGCATGGGCCGCAGGCAGGAAGTGTGCGGTGCCGTGAGCGGCGCGATCCTGGCGCTGGGTTTCCTGCGCGGACGCGGGGAACGGGAGGATCGCTCCGTTCAGGACACGGCCTACGCGATGGTGAGGGAACTGACGGACCGGTTTTCCCGGAAGCACGGGAGTTTTCTGTGCCGGGATCTCCTGGACGGTTGTCCCTTGCTGACGCCGGAAGGCCAGGAGCGCTTCCGGTCCGAGAACATGAAGGAGAAATGCGCCGGATTCGTGTCCGACGCCGCGGCGTTAGCGGAAGAGATTGCCGGACCAGAATAAATCCATAATAAACGGCGCGGTGATCCGGGGCTTCCCGTCATTGGCCGCGTGGGGATCTGATGAAGACAAAACCGGCCGGAATAATCCGGAAAACCGCGGAAGTTTTCGCGGCATCCCTCAAACTCGGGCTGACATCCTTCGGCGGTCCGATCGCCCACCTGGGTTATTTTCACGGCGAATACGTGGATCGAAGGCGATGGATAGACGAGCGCGGCTATGCCGACCTGATCGCCCTTTGCCAGATTCTTCCCGGTCCCGCCAGCAGTCAGATGGGCATGGCCATTGGCGCTGTACGTGCCGGGGTTGCGGGATCGGTCGCGGCGTGGCTGGGTTTTACATTGCCCTCGGCCGTTATCCTGATACTGTTCGCATTCCTGATCGGCCGTTTTGACCCTGCCGGAGCCGGCTGGCTGCGGGGTCTCAAGATCGTGGCCGTTGCGGTGGTGGGCCAGGCGGTCCTGTCCATGTGGAAGAAACTTGTGACCGGTCGGGCCCTCGCAGCGGTGGCTCTCGCGGCCATGGTCGTGATTCTGATACGGCAGACGACCGCCACCCAAGTGGCCGTCATGCTGGCGGCCGCGCTGGCGGGTGTTTTCCTGCACCGGAATTCGGAACCCTCCCGGCCCCTCCGTCTCACCATCCCGGTCGGCCGTGTCTTCTCCGTTGCCTGCCTGACCGCGTTCCTCGCCCTTCTGATCGCCCTGCCCCTGGCCCGACAGGCGACCGGCAGCAGGTGGCTCGGAATCGCCGACGGATTTTACCGGTCCGGCGCGCTGGTTTTCGGGGGAGGCCATGTCGTTCTTCCCCTGCTCGAGGCCGAGTTCGTGCCGACGGGCTGGGTGGAAAAGGACGTATTCGTGGCGGGATACGCCGCGGCACAGGCTGTGCCGGGACCGCTCTTCACCTTTTCGGCTTTCCTGGGCGCTGTCACCGCCGGAACGGGCGGCGCCATTCTGGCGCTCTTGTCGATCTTCCTTCCCTCGTTCCTCCTGATCATGGGGGTCCTGCCGTTCTGGAACTCCCTGCGGCAGAACGCGAGAATCCAGGGAGCTCTGATCGGCATTAACGCGGCCGTTGTGGGTGTTTTGCTGGCGGCGCTTTATCATCCCGTCTGGACATCATCGATTCGCGTTCCGGCGGATCTGGGCCTGGCCGCGATCCTGTTCGGGATGCTCACCGTCTGGAAATGGCCGTCCTGGACCGCCGTTCTGGCGGGCGCGGGCGGGGGCATGATTCTGTCCATCTTGAAAATCTGATATCGGGGCATGAAATACGTCTTCAGGAGATCGCCATGAAACCTCTCGTCATCTTCAAATCCGTCACCGGCTTCACCCGGCGTTACGCGGAAATCATTTCCGAAAAACTGGGGGCCGACCTGGCGGCTCTCGAATCGTTCCGGAAAAGCATGCTCGACGGCCGCGACACCGTCCTCTTCGGAGGGTGCTGCCGCATGGGAACCATAAAGGGCCTGAAAAAATTCCTGGGCGCGGTCCGCGGGAAAAATATGTCCAGAATCGCGATTTTTGCCGTGGGCGGGTCCCCGGCCGGCGAAAAAACCGTGAACGACCTCGTCCGGAAAAATTTTCCGGACGGTCTTCCCTCCAACCTGCGTTTGTTTTACCTCAAGGGCGGCGTCAATCCGCAGAAATTGCCCTTCCCGCTCAAAGGACTCATGTCCTGGGTCGTGAAAATGGTGGAGAAAAACCCTTCCCGCACTCCCGACGAGCAGGAGTTCCTGGAGATGTTCCGAAGCCCTTCGGATTTCGTGAGCGCGGAAAACGCGGAAGACATCGTCACATACGCCCGATGATCCCGGCCGCAAGCATCTTTACGGCTGAAGCGCCTGTCTAGCCGAAAAACCGCCGCATGAAACCGCGGTAAACCCGCCGGAAACCCGGGATCCCGTTGAAGATGTCCCCCCACAGGTCGTAAGTATCCCGCTGAAGGATGATCCGTCCGTCGCGTGCCAGGACCAGTTTCGTCATCCCGAAAATGGGCGTGGCGGGCGACTTGCGGAACGACATGGTCATTTTCCAGTCCATGAGGATCACATTCGAATCCTGAACGACGGAACCGATGTCCATCTCCAGTTTTTGGCACCGTTTGGCCAGCCGTTCGCACATCACGCGAAATTCCCCAAACCCCGTGATTTTCTGGATGGAATCCTGGAAAACGATCCGGGGGTGATAATAGGGAAAAATATGGGACCAGTCCGGCCTGCCATGGCGGTTGTAGGTTCTGGACCAGACCCGCCGGACGGTGTCCGGTGTCAGTTTCGGAATCCTCACGCTGCCTTTTCGAGCCATAAATCCTCATCCCCCCGGACCGGTCGGTCCGTAAGCAGTTATTATACCGGATCCCGGTCTTTTTGAAAACCGCCCCGTCCCTACCGGCCCTAATTTCCGGCGGCCGTCTATCCGCCTCTTGATCACGTCTTGCGCTAAAACCCGCATGGAATTTATAATGGAAGCCAAAAGCCGCGGAGGAAACACCATGAAACTCCTGTCTTTGGCCGTTGTCATACTGACGGCTTTTCTGGCCGCATCCTGCGAAAAGGACCTGACCGATTCGACCGCCGGCAATCCGGCCGCCGCGCGGAAAGTCCTGATCGCCGGGAAATCCGGCGCCTTCAAGGACGCCGTGGTCAGGGAACTCCTGGAAAATCTGGGGGAGAATGATTATTCCGCGACGGTTACGGGTTTCGCGACACTGGCGGACCGGCGCATCGGAAATTACGGAGCGGTCCTTCTGGTCTCTTCTCTCCAGGCCGGTCAGATCGTCAGCCGCGCATCGGAATTCATCAGTAAAAACAATTCCGACAAAAGAATCATCGTTTTCTATACCCGCGGTTCCGACAATCCCCCGCCCGGCTGGGCCCCGCCGACTTTCACCGTGGACGCCGTCAGCTCGGCTTCGGCGTCCGTTAAGGTCCCGGAAATTTCCGCCCGGCTCTCGGAACTGATCCGGAAAAGATTTTAACGGGAGAATGCCGTGAAAAAAAATTCCAGGGCCCCGGCAACCGTGGAGGAATATATCGCCCGGTTCCCGCCGGCCGTGAGATCGCGCCTCAAGGCGATCCGCGGCATTGTCCGGAAAATCGCCCCTGATGCCGTTGAGAAAATGGGCTACGGCGTGGCGGCCTACGAACTGAACGGCATGCTTTTGTATTTTGCCGGGTTTCCCCGTCATGTCGGTTTGTATCCTTCCCCGTCCGCCATCAGGAAATTTCAAAAGGAAATCGGGGGCTTACCTACGGCCCAGGGGACCGTCCGTTTTCCGAACGACCGGCCGCTGCCGCTGGCGCTGATCCGGAAGATCGTAAAATTCCGTGTTCAGGAAAACAGGAAACGCGAAACGAAAAAACCGGCCAGGAAATGACCGTGGCGGAAATTTTATTGGGTCTGGTGATGAAGCCGGTTTCGCGGGCCGCTGATACCTGAGAAAAACTCGCGAGGGCAATATGCCGCTATCCGACTGGGGATGGAACGAATTTTTCGGCAATCATTTCGGCCCGTATCGCGCGGACGGGCTGGAACCCGCGCGGATTATCCGCGAGGACCGCAGCCGTTACCTGGCCCGGACCGAAGCCGGGGAAATAACCTGCACGCTTTCGGGCAAACTCCGTCATGAAACAGGAGAACGCGCGGACTGGCCGGCGGTCGGAGACTGGACAGCCGCCCGTCCGGCGCCGGACGGGCGATCGGGCGTGATTCACGCCGTGCTTCCCAGAAAAAGCGCCTTCAGCCGGAAAACGGCCGGCCGCAAAACCGGAGAACAGGTGGTGGCCGCGAACGCCGACACGGTTTTCATCACGGCCGGCCTGGACGAAAACTACAACCTGCGGCGGCTGGAACGCACGCTCACGCTCGCGTGGAACAGCGGCGCCCGCCCCGTTATCCTGCTGAACAAATCCGATCTCTGTGCCGATGCCGAGGCACGGAAACTGGAAACGGAAGCGGCCTGCCCCGGCGCGGACGTTCTGGTGGTCAGCGCCGCCGGGAAAACGGGGCTGCGCCAGCTGGATCCTTACCTGATCCCGGGACAGACCGTGGTTTTCCTGGGATCTTCGGGAGCGGGAAAATCCACGCTCATCAACGCCCTGTACGGGTCCGAGATCCTCAAGACAAATTCCGTCAGTTCATTGGGCAGCCGCGGCCGCCACACCACCACCGCGCGCAGTCTCTTTCGCCTTCCGGGCGGGGCGCTGGTCATGGACACGCCCGGCATGCGGGAACTCCAGGTCTGGGGCGACGACGCAGGGATGGAAACATCTTTTACCGACATTGAGCGGCTGGCGGACGGATGCCGCTACGGGGATTGCCGCCACGACCGCGAACCGGACTGCGCTGTTCGCGCCGCGGTTGAAAGCGGCCTGCTGGACCCCGCCCGCCTGGCCAGTTTCCACAAATTGCGGAAGGAATTCGAATACCTGGACAGCCGCCGTTCCGACGGAGCCGCCCAGACGGAAAAGGCGCGCTGGAAATCCGTTTCCCGGATCCTGAAACAATACAAAAAAGACCACGATATTTCGTAGAAAGCCGCTTCTCAATGGCCCCGACCCTGAAATACGACAGCATAAAATGAATCGTTTTTTCGGATTTCCCATTAATATAAGTAAGCCCATATCGGGCTTGAGGTCCTCTTGATCGAAAAACTGATCCGCTATTTTTCCGAACGCCACCTCCTGGCCAACCTGATCGTGGTCGGCGTTTTTGTGGGAGCCGTTCTGGTCTGGCAGTTCATTTACAAGGAAAGCATGCCGAACGTGAACTTCGGCCGCGTATCCATCACGGTCTCCTACCCCGGCGCCTCCCCCACGGAAGTGGAATACTTCATCGCCAAACCCATCGAGAACGCCCTGAAGGGCATGGCGGGCATCAGGGAAATCACCTCCCGGTGCGACAGCGGGAGCTGCCGCGTGTCCCTGGATATCGATCCCGACATCCCCGGTTACGAAACGCTCGTGAGCGACATCCGGAGCGAGGTGCTGAACATCCGTTTTCCCGAAGAGGTCACTTCCAGCCCCAGGATCCGGGAGTTCAAGCCGTCGGAATTCGCCGTCATGAACGTGGGCCTCATGATTACGAACGTCCGCCTGCTGGACGAAGCGGGACGGAAAGAACTCCAGAAATACGCGGACTCGTTCGTGGACTTGCTGGAAGCGCTGCCCGAAGTTTCGGAAGCGGCCGTATCGGGCTACCTGAACGCCCGGATCGTTGTCCGGATCAATCCCCGCCGCATGGAGTACTACCAGTTGTCCTTCGACCAGGTGGTGCAGGCCCTGAAATCCGCAAACCTCCGCACGCCCGTCGGCTCCCTGGACACCGAAAACCAGGAAAAGGTCACGATCGACGCGGAGCTGGTCCGCGTGGAAGACCTCCGGAACCTTCCGATCCAGACCTCCTTTTCCAGCCGGTCCGTGGTCACGCTCCAGGACGTGGCGGACGTGGGCGTGGAATACGAGGAACGCACCAGCCTCCAGAAGTTCGACGGAAGCGAAGGCGTCCAGGTGGAGATCACCAAGAGCGGATCCCACGACGTGATCGAGGCCAGCGACGCGATCCGCAAATTTCTTAAGGACTACGACACGCGATACCTGTCCGGAACGGCCCTCCGGACCAAGATCCTGCGGGACGATTCGCTCGAAACCCGCAACCGCCTGAGCATCATCGCGTCCAACGGCATCATCGGTTTCATTCTCGTCATCCTGGTCCTGGTCATATTCCTCACGCTGGATTCCGCGTTCTGGGTGGCCGCCGGCATACCCGTTTCCTTCGGATTCGCCCTGATTCTCGCGCCGCTCTTCGGTCTGACCGTCAACAGCATGACGCTGGCCGGAGTGATCATCGTCATGGGCATGATCGTGGACGACGCGATCGTGGTCTCGGAAAACGTGGAGCGGCTCCGGTCCCAGGGGATGGGTTTCAGGGAGGCCGTGGTGAAGGGCGCCTCCGCCATGTTCCTGCCCATCCTGGCCAGCATTCTGACCACCTGCGTGGCGTTCGTTGCGCTCTATTTCTTCGGCGGCCGGTTCGGCAAGTTCGCCCAGGTGATCCCCATGGTCATCTTCCTGATCCTGGGCGGCAGATTCCTGGACGCCCTGCTCATCATGCCCGGCCACCTGACCATCAAACTGCCCCGATGGGTGCTCCTCGTCTTTTCGCTCGGCACCCTGCCGCTCGTCGAGCGCTGGATCGAGAAACGGCAGGCCCGCGCCGCGCATTCGGAACGGAAAACTCCCTCCAAAAAAACTTCCCCGGCGGCCCTGGCGGCCTGCGAAAGCCGCCACTGGTTCGACCGCGTGGAATGTTTTTACGAACGGATCCTGAACCGGGTCCTGAAGCGGCGCTGGATCGTTCTGGGAATTTTCGTCGCGCTGCTGGCGTTGTCCCTCGGACTGTTCGCCGGACGGATGAAATTTGTCCTGTTTCCGACGTCCGAAACCACCCGCGTTTTCATATCCGGCTCCGCGCCGGCGGGCACCCCGCTCCGCCGCACGGCCCTGGCCGTGGAACCTCTCGAGGACATCCTGCGGGAATACCTGGGACGCGAACTGGTGTCCTATACCACGTCCATCGGCGTCAGCCGCATGGGCAGTTCGCGGAACGAGAACAATTTCAACATCATGCTGGAACTCGTGACGGCCGACAAACGGAAAAAGTCCACCGACCAGATGATCCGCGAGTGGGAAAGCCGGTTCCGGCAGGGCGTGACCAATCTGAGCCGCCTGACGTTTTTGAAGCGGCGCTTCGGCCAGTCCAGCGGAACGCCCATCGAGATCCGCGTGAGCGCGAACAGCGACGAAATCCGCGACCGGATCATCACCGAGCTGTCCAACATCATGGAAACCGACGCCCGGCTCACCAACGTGGAAGTGGAGCGGCAGGAAACCAAAACCGAATACCGGATCCGACTGAAACGCGAGGACATGAAAAAACTGGGCGTGTCCGCGGATTCTGTGTCCTACACCCTCAAATCCACGCTGCAGGGCATCACGGCCTACACCTTCACCCAGGACGAGAAGGAGATTGACGTGATCGTCCGGGCTTCCGACGGCGTCAACCGGGACATCCGCAACCTGCTGGACCTCCCGGTCAGGAACAACCAGGGCTACCTGATCAGACTGCGCCAGATCTCGGCCGTGGACGCCGTTGCCACCAAGGATTCCATCCAGAGAATCCAGTACCGGCGAGTGGCCAACCTCTATTCGGACCTGGCCGGTTCCACCCGAGAACGGCAACCCGATATCCGGCCAGATAGACCTGTCCGGCCCGGCGCCAACCAGAACCGGGAACAGTCCGGCCCGCGCCGGCCGGCCGGACCGCCCGCTTCTCCCGCGCCGCAGGCCGGCCCCGCGGAAGCCCTCACGGTTATCCCGGAACTCACGAACAGGCGGCAGCCGAAAAACGCCACGCCCCTCGAGATCGCCGACTTTTACGAAACTTCGGTGTTCCCCGTCCTCCTGCAGAAATTTCCCCAGGCCTTTCTCGCGTTCGCGGGAGAGGTGAAGGACACGCGGGAATCCCAGTCGGACATGGTCACGGGCCTGATCCTGGTGCTCGTTATGATCTACGGCATCCTGGCCATCCTGTTCAATTCGCTGTCCCGGCCGTTTCTCATCATGTGCGTGATTCCCTTCGGGATCATCGGCGTGGTGCTGGCTTTCTGGCTCCACGGAAAATTCCAGATCGGGTTCTTCACCGGAATCGGGATCATCGGCCTGGCCGGCGTCGTGGTGAACGATTCCATCATCATGGTGGACAAGCTGGACCGGGAATTCAAAAAGCTCAAGCCGAAAGACAACTTCCCCGCCCACGTGGCGGCCATCGCGAAAACCCGCCTGCGCGCCATCATCCTCACCACCGTGACCACGGTGGCGGGACTGCTGCCCACGGCCTATGGCATCGGCGGCTACGACGACTTCGTGAGCGACATGATGCTGGCCATGTCCTGGGGGCTGGCCTTCGCCACGTTCATCACGCTCTTTCTCCTGCCCAGCCTGTACGCGATCCTGCTGGATTTCCGCCGCAAGCGGGAGAAAATCCGGACGGAGGAACACCCGTGACACGATTCGTGTTTGCCTTCCTGTGCCTTCTGCCGGCCCTCTGGGCGGCCGCCCAGACAAACGGCCGGCCTTCCGGCGCCCGCATTGTCACCCTGAACGACTTCATCGGTCGCGTCACGGCCGCTCATCCCGGTTTCGAGGAAATTTTGGTGGACCAGCTGAAACTGAAATACCGGAAGGCCGCCTCCCTGTCCTCGGACGACATCCGGGTGAGCATCCTTCCGGAATACGCCCTGTCCTGGAACGGGACCAACACCGGGAGCGCGTCCGGAACGGTGAATCTGTCCAAGCTTTTCCGCGGAACGGGCACCGAGCTGTCCGGCGGCTACGGCCTTGCGGAAAAATCCGGGACGCTCTCGTCTTCATTCAACGTGTCCGTGGTCCAACCGCTTCTCCAGAACGCGCTGGGCGTGCAGAACCGGCTGGAGGAGCAACTGGCGGACCTGGCCGTGCGCGAGTCCGAGATCCTCGTGGCGGAAGCGTACGAGGAATACCTGGCCGCGCTGATCGACCTCTACGGATCCTGGGCCACGGCCCATTCCGCGCGGAGGTCCGCGTCCAATTCCCTGGTCCTGAAGGAAAAACTGGGGCAGGACGTCCAGAACCGCCGCGCCAACCGGATCGCGCTGGAATCCGACGTTCTCCAGTCCGACCGGCAGGTGCTCCTGGGGCGCGCGAACGCCAACGCGGCCGACGCCGGTTACGAAAACGTGATGAACCAGGTGAGGATCGCCATCGGGGCGGACCCCGCGGAAACGATTCTGCCGGACCCCGGTTCCGTCCTGCGGACGGATCTCCGGAATTTCCGGGAGGAATGGAACGCGTTCCGCTCGGAAAGCCGGACCTGGCGTCTTTACGGCATTCTCCTGTCCCAGGCGTCCAACCGGGCCGACCAGGCCTTCCAGAACATCCTGCCCGCGGCCAACCTGGAAGCGGGCTACTCCCTCAAGGGAAACGGAGTTCTTCCGTGGGAAAATCCCTCCCACGGTTTTGCGGTGGGTTTCAGTCTCTCCTTTCCGGTCGGCTCGACGCGGGAAAACGCCCTGCTGGAAACGGCCCGTCTGGACGCGCGAAAACAGAAACTCGCCAACGAGAACCGCGGCGTCCAGCTGGAACAGAACCTGTACCGGCTCCACGTTTTGATCCGGTCCGCCGAGGAACGCCTGCGCATCGCCGGCGATCGGTTGCAGATCTCCCGCCGGCTGGTGCAGGAACAGGACCGGCGCTTCCGCCAGGGGCTGGCCACTTTGGGCGACTACATTTCCGCGCTGGACGGCCGCGACCAGGACGAAGCGTCCGTAACCGCCCTGCAGATCGAACTGAACGGCCTCACGCTGGACTGGCTGCGCCTGACCGACCGGCTGGTGAGGAAAACTTCAGACGGTCTTCTGGAACCGTCGGTCCGCTGACAGCGCCCTCAAACCGGGCCCGGGATCGTGGAATCTCCCGCATCGACATCAACGGCCGCCGGTCCGTTCTCCCGCCGTTGGGCCCGCAGGCGTCCTGATTGATTTTTCAATCGCCATCCCGCCCAATGCGCTTTTCTCTTTACACCTGACTCTCATGATGATAACATCACAGGAAAACGGAAACGGGAGGAGCCCGGATGGATTTTCACGTCCAGCACGAATCGGTGGCCGACGGCGACCTGGTGATCCGGCAGACGCTGTTATCCGGTCCGAAATTGATTTTCCGGAACAGGCCTGTCCCCCGTGAGAAGGGTTGCTACACCGTGACCGGCCGGAACGGCCGGGCGGTGACCGTCCGCATTCCGTCTCCGTTCTTTTTCCTGGTCCCGAAAATCGAGATCAACGGACAGCCGTTCCTGGTGGCGCAACCGCTGAAGTGGTACGAATACACCTGGACCCTGTTGCCCCTGGTCCTGATCGTTCCGGGCGGAGCTATCGGCGGCGCGCTGGGAGCGGCGGCGGCGGTGATCAACCTGGCGGTGTCCCGGGGCCGCCAACCCGCGATCGTGAAATTCTCCATCACCACCGCCGTGACCGCCGCGGCGGTCGGTTTCTGGACGGCCGCGGCCGTCCTGATCAGGGGATCGATCCGGTGAAACCGGAGGGGATTCCCGTGTCAGCGATTCCGGGAAAATTCCCGGGGCATTCCTTATAATATCATCCTGATTCCTGTGCCGGATCGTCTATGAAACCCACGGCAAGATTCCTTCTTGTTCTCGTCCTGTTCATCGCGGCCCTGGTGGCCGTGGACCTGGTCTCCAAAATCCTGGCCGAGAAATTTCTCGCGGGGAAGGGCGTGGTGTACCTGGTGGACAACATCCTGGTCCTGACCTACGCGGAAAACCGGGGGGCGTTCCTGAGCCTGGGCGCGGAACTGGGCGGAATCCTGTGGACCGTCATGATGATCATTCTGCCGGTGGGACTGGTGGCCGGACTGCTCGTCTATCTGGCCGTGAAGGAAACGTCCTTCAACCTGAAGAGCGTTTCCTACGCCCTGATCGTGGCCGGAGGGTTGGGCAACATCGTTGACCGTGTGACCCGCGGCGGCCAGGTGCGGGATTTCATCAACGCGGGGATCGGCAACATCCGCACGGGCGTTCTGAACATCGCGGACCTCTACGTCACGGCCGCGGTGGTGATCCTTCTCATCCTGTCGTTCCGCAAAAAAAAGCCCGAAACTCCGGCGGTCTGACCGCCTCTTTTACCCTACCGTTTTTTCAGCGTCCGGTTGAAATACCCCGCCAGCCGATCCCAGGCGTCCTTCTGGTTGCGGTTGGTCCGGATGGATTCCGGTCCCTTTACGAACGCATGCTCCTCTCCGGGATAGATTACGATCTCCGCCGGCACTCCCGCCGCGGCCAGCGAGTTGGAAAATGCCAGGACACGCGACACCGGCAATAAACGGTCATTCCCGCCGAAGATCCCCAGTACGGGGTGCGTGAGCGCCTTCAATTCCGCCGCGTTGGTCGTGATACCCGACCCGTAAAAAACGGCCGTGGCGGCGATCTTCGGGTTCACCAGCGCGTAATTCAGCGACCAGGTCCCGCCGAAGCAGAACCCCGTGATGCCGATGCGGTCCTTACGGACTTCCGGCATGACCGAAAGCCAGCGCCAGGCGGAATCCAGGTCGGACAGGATCTGCTCCCGCTTATGCGACGAAACCAGCAGGATGGCGCCCGGAACGGATGTCGTGTTTTTACCGCGGAACACGTCCACCGCCGCGACCACGTAACCGCGCTCCGACAGTAACTGGGCCTTGCTCACGATGTCCGACCTGAGTCCCCACCATTCGTGGATCATGATCACGGCCGGGAACGGACCTTTGCCCGCCGGCCGTGCCAGGTACGCCATCAGCGTGACGCCGTTGGAACCGGGATAGGACACGTTGACCAGGTTGCTGTACGATTCCTGAGCCGCGAATGCCGGAGCCGTCAGCGCCAATGCCGCGAACAACGCCGGGACCAGAACGATTCTCATGACAAACCTCCCTGTCTTCCTGTTTGGGGCAAGATCTTTTGTCCGGGAAAGACCGTTCCCAGAAGTTCCGGACAGAACCGGCGCACCGTGCGTTCCGTGAGCGCGTTCTCCCGGCAGACCGACTCGTAAAGGTCCACGGACGGCCTCCGGATCCGTTCCTGCGTTTCCCGGTTCAAACCCCACAGCCCGAATTTTTGCGTCCAGCCGCGCTCCCATTCGTAATTGTCCGTCAGCGTCCAGTGAAAATACCCCTCCACGGGACAGCCGTCCGCAATGGCCTTCCAGAGCTGATGAAGATGGGACAGGATGTACCGCGGCCGCGTTCTGTCCGCGGAATCCTCCGTGCCGTTTTCCGTGACCAGGATGGGCAAACCCCGGAAAAAACGCGACGCCCACCGGAGGCCCCGGTAGAAAAACCGGGGCGTGTTCGCGATGAATCCGGTTTCGCTCAGGTCGGACCCGTCCGGAAAAAAGTGGCGCAGGAAAAGCCGGTCCGGACAGGACAGGTCGAATTTGACGGCCTCGGAAGTGTAATAATTCATCCCGACGTAATCCAGCGTGTTTTTGACCTGCGGCACCCTGAAATTCCCGAACGGGGTTTTCATCACGCCGGATTTGACCGCGGTGGGGAAACCCATGTTGACCATGCCGTGGGACACCGAAGCGAGAACGCGGTCCGCGGGATGCCAGGGCCGGAACGGAAGCATGGGGCGGTAATGCTGGGCGTAACTGACCAGCGCGTTGGGCTGGAATTCGTGGATGGTCCTGTAGGCGGCGGCATGACCCAGCGCCATGTTGCGGAGGACCTTCACGGCCAGCCGGAAATCCCTTTTTCCGGGAGGCATGTCCCCGCTCACGTACCCGCCCAGGACCAGGGAGTTCGGCTCGTTGATCGTCACCCAGAGGTTGGTAAATTCCCGGAACGCCGGAACGGTTTTCCTGACGTATTGGTCGAAGAGCGCGGGAGTTTCCGGATTCTCCCAGCCCCCGTTTTCCGCGATCCAGAGCGGATCCGTAAAATGGTGCAGTGTCACCAGGAGCGTGAGTCCGCGTTCACGGGCCCCGCGCAGGATGGCCCTGTATTTTTCAATCGCCGCGTCGTCCCACTGACCCGATTGCGGCTGGACCCGGCACCAGTCCACGGAAAGCCGATGGGCGTTCTGCCCCGTGGCGGTTGCGCGGTCAAAATCCCCGGCCCAATGGCCGTCCCACCAGCCGCAGGCCTTGCCGGCCTTGCCGCGCGTCCGGCCCTGCTGTTCCCAGGCGTACCACTGGTTGTTAAAACTGTCTCCCTCCACCTGGTAGGCGGCGGTGGCCGTTCCCCAGAGGAAATCCTCCGGAAAAGACAGTGATTTACTCTTCATGGGACGCTCCGTCGGCAGTCAGCCCCGGCTGAGTCCGGATAGTGCCCGCCTCCTTCAGCGTGACACGGTTCCGGCCGCCCTGTTTGGATTCGTACATGGCCTGGTCCGCGATTCCGATCAGGCCTTCCAGCGTTGCATCGGGTCGGCAGGACGCGAACCCAGAAACGCCCATACTGACCGTAAAGCCGATTTCGGCATTCTGATCCGAACGGATTCTCAACACGCGGACCAGCGCGCAGATTTTTCCGCCAGAGCGAGGGCGTCCCGCGGGACCATTTCGGGAAAGAGCAGCACGAATTCGTCCCCGCCGATGCGCCCGACCACGTCGCTCCGGCGGACATGACGCCGGAGCAGCCCGGCCAGTTCCGCCAGGACGCGGTCGCCGGCCGCGTGGCCGTGATTGTCGTTGATGGATTTGAAGCGGTCAATGTCCACAACCACCGCGCTCACCGCGTGACCGTAACGCCGGGCCAATTCCAGCCAGTCCCCCGCTTTTTCCAGAAAATAACGCCGGTTGCACAGGCCCGTCAGCGCGTCGGTCGTGGCCATTTCCTCGATTTCCCTCTGGAGAAGGTATTTCTTACGGAGCGTCCGGTCCGCGAAATAACCGGCGAAGATGATCGTCACCCAGGCGAACCACACGTAAACGTTGTAGATGGGCAACGACAGCCCTTCAGCCAGTCCAACAAGATAAACCAGGTTCGGAAACAGGGCCAGAAGAAACGAGGACAGGACCAGGCTCCTGAACCGGAAAGGAAAAGCCGCCACCAACAGGCCCATGTAGAAATACAGATAACCGCCCAACCCGTAAAACAGGCCGCGTTCCAGGCGGCCCAGGATCATGAGGAAAATCCATTCGTTCGCCAGGCAGGTTGCCGTCAGAATGAAAAACTGCACGGCCGGCCTCAGACGCAGGGCAACCGACAATCCGTAAAACACGAACAGCGCCCCGCCAGCCAGCCGGAGCGGGAGCGTATTGACCGAACCCGCCGGGTCCACCAGGTAATCCCAGATCCACAGACCGCTCATGATGGCCGGAGCGGCAAAGCAAAGAAAAACGGCCAAAGGACGCATTTCGCGGTATTTCGCGTCCTGATACTTGCGTTCGTATTCCGGTCCGAACGCGGCAAACGGAAAGACCAGATGCCGCATAAACAGCCGCCAGCGCACAAGCGGCGCGGCTTTGCGGTTTGTTTTCATGACAGGGCCGGGTCCGCGGCCGCCACACGGTTCCGGCCGTCCTGCTTGGCCCGGTAAAGCACGCGGTCCGCCTCGGAAAGAACCGCCTCAAAGCTGTCCAGGTCCTTGCGATACTCCGCCACGCCCACGCTCACGGTAAACCGGATTTCCCTTGCGGACGCGTCCGCGGACGGAAACGAGGAAGCGGATACGGACACGGCGGACAGGGCGGTGCGGATCCGTTCCGCGATCGCCACGGCCTGCAGGATCCCGGTTTCCGGAAGGATCACGGCGAACTCCTCGCCTCCCAGGCGGCCCAGAAAATCCGTGGACCGCAGGATCTGGCGGATCTGTTCCGACAGCGCCTGCAGGACCCGGTCCCCCGCCGCGTGGCCGTAGGTGTCGTTGATCGTCTTGAACCGGTCAATATCGATCATCAGCAGGGAGAACGGCCGGCGGTAACGCGCGGCGCGGTTGAACTCGTGCAGGCCGATCTCCAGGATCCGCCTCCGGTTATGGCAAGCCGTGAGGGAATCCGTGGTGGCCAGAAGCTGCAACCCCTCCTGCATGCCCAGAAGCGTCCTGTTCATTTCCACCAGTTCGCCGGCCTGGCTATGGCACCGACGGTAGGAAAACAGGTTATAAACTATCATGGCGGCGATCACCAACCATCCCGCCGCGTATATGAGCGCTTTTCTCCTCCAGTCCGCCAGGTCCAGGTCCACCTGCGAGGACACGATCACGAGATAGGGAAATTTCGCGCATTTCTGCATGGCGACCAGGCGCCACGTCCCGTCCAGGGGGGAGAGATCCTGCATGGAGAAGGTGTCTTCCTTCCCGCTGATGAATTCGTCCAGGTATAATCCGTCCACTTTTTTGCCCACGCGACCAGGGACTTCCGGCTTGCGGAAAATGAGCCCCCGCTCCCGGTCCAGGACCGCTACGGCCATTCCGGGGCCATGAGTTTCCCTGCCGAATTCCTCGCGCAGCGCTTTTTCCGATATGCCGGCGAAGATCACCCCGTCGAACCGTCCCGGAGCCAGCCGCACGGTCCGGGCCATGGATATCCAGCTTTCTCCGCTCACGGATTCCGTGAACACGGCCGTGGCGTGAACGTCCCGGTTGGTGTTGGCGGCCAGGTAGGAAAAATACTCCCGGTAGGAAAAACTTTCCCCCACGTTCTGGGGACCTTCGCGGTTCACGGACCCCACGAAAACGCCCGAACGGTTCATCACGCCCAGGCCGAAGAGCCAGTCGTGCGTCCGGATTTTCCCCAGGAGGAATTCGTTCAGCCGGCGGGTCAATGCGCCCCCGGGTCCGCCCCGGAACGCCAGGTCCTGTTCCGTCACGCCGTCCAGAACGTCCCGCAGCAGGTAATCGATCGCCGTGAGCGCGCTGTCCACGCGGGCGGCCATGACGGACGCGATGCTGGCGTTATGCTGGCGGGCCTGGGAGAGCGATGCGTCGTAGGACAGTTTGAGTTCGGTGCCCAGGATCACTCCGATCAGGACGGGCACAATCACCGACAGGACGGAATAGGCGCGCTTTCCACGCATGGTATAATTTAGCGGCGGCCGGGATTGTTGTCAAAGATCGGCCGTGAGACAGTCGGAAAAAAAAGCCGCCCCCCTCGGGAGGGGGACGGCCGCTTCATGACCAGAAATCAGACGGATCAGCGTTTCAGGCTGTTTGCCGTTCCCAGCATGGAATCGCTGGTCTGGATGGAACGGGAGTTGAATTCGTAGGCCCGCTGGGCCACGATCATGTCCACCATTTCCTGCACGGCGTTCACGTTGGACATTTCCAGGAAACCCTGGTGGACTTTGCCGAAACCGCCGATGCCCGGAACGCCTTCCGTGGCGGGACCCGACGCCGGGCTTTCCTTCACGAAGTTTTCGCCCTGCGCCGTGAGACCGGCCGAATTGATGAATCGATACAGGGAAATCCGGCCCACTTCCACGTCCTCGTCGCTGCCTTCCACTTTCACGGTCACGAGCCCGTCCTTGGAAATGGACAGGGACCCGATCTCGAAGTTGTCGGGCAGGACGATCGGGGTCAGGAGTTTATACCCCTGGGAGGTCACGATTTCCCGGTTGCTGTCGATTTTCAGCGTTCCGTCGCGGGTGTAGGCGGCGGTCCCGTCGGGCATGGAAACGCCCAGGAAACCCTCGCCTTCGATGGCGATATCCAGTTTGTTTCCGGTATTCTGCAGGCTGCCCTGGGTGTAGAATTTCTGCGTGGCGGAAGGCCGCACGCCCAGGCCCGTCTGGATGGGCACGGGGTACTGGCTGATTTCGGAGGAAGGCGTTCCCGCCAGCCGCTGTGTCTGGTACAGCAGGTCTTCGAACTCCGCGCGGGACTTCTTGAACCCGGTGGTGTTCACGTTGGCCAGGTTGTTGGAGATGGTGTCGATGTGAAACTGCTCGCCGATCATCCCTGAGGCGGCCGTCCAGAGT
>CAYMRH010000037.1:0-24567 GCA_964392785.1 uncultured Brevinematales bacterium | reverse complement strand
GCTGGATCGGCCTTTCGTTCAAAAAATGGTCCACGGCTTCCGTCAGTGTCAGGACGGGAATAATCTCCATTCCTTCCACAATACCCATCTCCACGGCGTTGGACGCGGGACAGACAATCCTTTTCATTCCCATTTTCCGCGCCCTCAGGGCAATGGGCAGAGCGCCGGGAATCGGCCTGACCTGCCCGTCCAACGCCAGTTCGCCCACGATTATGTGGTCCTCCAGGCCGCCGATTCCCACAACGTCTTTCAGGATGCCCAGCGCGATCGGCAGGTCAAAAAGCGCGCCCATCTTCTTGATGCCCGCCGGCGCGAGGTTCACGATGATCCGCTTGCCCGGGAAATGATAGCCGGAATTCCGGATGGCCGGATCCACGCGCTTGACCGATTCCCGGATGGCCAGCCCGGCCATACCGACCACTTCAAACTCCTTGACCATCGCTTCAATATCCACCTCAATCTCGATCGGGACCGTATTCAAACCGATGAATGAAACGGAATAAACTTTTGAAACCATACATTTCTCCTGAGACAATTTCCCTAATAGGAAGAAATTGTAAAACCGCATCAAATCGGTATTTCAAAATCGATAAATTTACTTAACAACAATCAAACATCTTGCGCCGCAACTGAACGCTCAAAGCGATAGGCGGATTATTTCACGATCCGGTGACCGAAATTTGTTGAAAATTTCGGGATGGAATAAAATGAATACCGGCTATTTTCGGGAGTCGTGAGCAAACCGCGATGGGCGTTGACCCGGATTTCAAGAACGACTGGCGCGTTCTTTTTGTGCGGACCGACGGTCAGAGCCAAACAGGTTTAAAGGCGCTTCCAATAACCCCGCACCATTTTGTAAGCTTCTCCGGTGTAGCGAGACAAAATGGTGCGGGGCACCTGACGGCCATAGGCCCTGTTAATGGAGTTTTTTCTGGCCTTGGTATTCGAAAAAGGCGGTTTCTGGAACTGCCCTTAAGGACGCGCCTTTGAGGAGAATGGCTTTGCAGAAATTATTACTGGTTTTTCTGGCCGCTTCATTATACACCGGCGTTTGGGCCCGGACTTATTACGTTTCTCCCGGCGGGCGGGACGGTGGTCCCGGAACGGAAACTGCGCCCTTACGCACCGTCCAGAACGCCGTCAACGCGATACGTGTCGGGGACTCCGTCATCCTTCTGCCGGGCGTTTATTCCGAGCGCGTGGTGGTCACGAATTCAGGCAGCGCGGGAACTCCCCTGGTGATCCGGGGAATGCCCGGCAGCGTCATAGACGGTAAAAATGCGGACGTCCCCGGAACCAACGGACTTCTGGAGTTGTCCGGGACCCGGTCCGTGGTCATAACCGGCGTCACACTGGTCAATTCCGGCGGAGCCGGGATCCTGGCCGTTCAGGCCGCCCATCTGACGGTCAGGGGCGTGACCGTTTCCAATACATTCTCGTCCGGAATCGGCGTCCGGGATTCCAGGAACATCCGTATCGAATCCAACGAGATCATCCTGGCCTGCAACGGAGGCGCGCAGGAGTTCCTGACCGTTTCCGGCACGGACAACTTTCAGGTCCTGAACAACCGGGTCCGCGGCGGAAGCCCCGCGGGGGACAAAAGCGGTGAAGGAATCTTCGCCGGAAACGGTTCGCGCAACGGAAAAATATGGGGAAACACCGTCCGGGACATCCCGAAAAAAATCGGCATTTACATTGACGCGCGGGACAAACGCACCTACAACCTGGAAATATCCGGCAACATCGTGACCCGCTGCGTGACCGGTTTCGCCCTGGCATCCGAGTCCGGCGGACTTCTGGAAAATGTCCGTCTGTTCAACAACCTGGCGCATGACAACGCCACATGCGGGATCGTGATCGCCGGTTGGGGGCGCCCGGCCCGCAGGCGTCCCATGAAAAATATCGGGATCTATCACAACACCTTCCACCGCAACGGACGCGACTGGGGCGTCGGGATCGCGGTCGCGAACCGGGACGCCCAGGGCGTGTCGGTCATCAACAACATTTTCAGCGATAATTCCTACGCGCCCGTGGAATGGGAGGAGGGCGTCCCCAGGGACAATTATCATTTCAGCCACAATATCTTTTTCGGTCCCGGCGCGGAATCGGAAAAAAACCCGGGAGCCTTCTCCCTGATGGAAGACCCCCTGTTCCGCGACCCGGACAACGGCGACTTCCGGCTGGAAAACTCCTCCCCCGCGGTGGACCGGGGATTGCCCGTTTCCTTCATCGTTACGGACCATGCCGGACGCAAGCGGCCCCAGGGAAAAAGACCGGACATGGGCGCCTTTGAGTCCGGTCAATAATCCGGGTTCTCGCGGAACCGCTGCATGAAAAACCAAACCCCCGCCCGGAATTCCCGTATCATCCTCCTGGCAATCATCGCCAACGTCATCTGGTCAACGGCTTTTTTTACGGCCAAGATCGCCCTGTCTACCGGCTGCGGCCCCTGGACGCTGGCGGGGTTGAGATCGGTCGCTGCCGGGATCATTCTCCTGATCTGGAACCGGAATATTGCTCGCGATCTGGCCCAGATCCGCCGCCATTTTGCGCAGATCGCCCTGATCGCCCTGTTCCAGACCTTTCTGGCTTTTCTTCTCATTTACTACGGACTGAATCTGGTGCAGGGCGCCGTTGCGGCCATCGTGATCGGGACCGGCCCGGTCCTTTCAGCCGTTCTGGCGCATCTGTTCCTGAAAAACGACCGTCTGACCCCGAAGTCGCTGATCGCTTTGGCTCTGGGCTTCTTCGGAGTTCTGCTTTTAAGCCTGACCGCCAAACCCTGGACCCCGGAAGGCCTGGTTTCCCTGGGCGGGATCGGACTGATCCTGGCGGGCGTCCTGTGCGGCAGTTACACGAACATCCTGATTGTCCGGGCCCACTCCGGGCTGAATTTTCTGGCGCTGAACTACGCCCAGATGCTTTTGGGCGGCATCCCTCTTCTGGCGATGGGCCTTCTTCTGGAAAAAGCGCCGCAGAACTTCCGGCCTGCCGTATTCATTCCGGCGCTCGCCTGGCTGGTTATGATTTCCGCCGTGCCCACCACGATCTGGGCCTATCTCCTGAAAGTGCGCAAGGCGAAAATCTCGGAAATCAACCTGTGGGTGTTCATCGCGCCCGTATTGGGGGCCCTGTTGTCCTGGGCGATCCTGCCCGGCGAAAACCCCACGACCGGCGCCGTGGCGGGCATGGCGCTGATCGGTTTCTCCCTGATTTTTTATTATCGCAGGATCCCCGGAACCGGATGGCGCTGAACTGATATTAACATGATTTGATACGGAGGAGTCAGAAAATGCTTTGGGAAGACATTCAGAAGATCCGCACCGGCGCTCCGCTGGTGCACAACATCACCAACTACGTGGTCATGAATTCCACCGCCAACGCGCTTCTGGCCGCGGGCGCATCCCCCGTCATGGCGCACGCCGTACCGGAAGTTTCGGAAATGGCCGGGCTGGCCCAGGCATTGGTGCTGAACATCGGCACACTTTCGCCCGAATGGGTCAAAGCGATGCTGTTGGCGGGTAAAACGGCCAAAAAACGGGGCATTCCCGTCATTCTCGATCCCGTGGGAAGCGGCGCGACAAAATACCGCACCCAAACCGCCCTTCAGATCATCCGCGAAACGCGCCCGGCCGTGATCCGAGGCAACGCTTCGGAGATCCGTTCCCTGGCCCAGGCCGGGTCCGGAACCAAAGGCGTGGACAGCGTGCACACCCCGGAGGAAATCATCCGCGAGGCGCGCGCGCTTTCGGAAACCTTCGATTGCGTGGTGAGCGTGAGCGGGCCGGTGGACATGGTTTTTGACAGCGGGCTTGCCATCCGCATCGCGAACGGGCACCCCATGATGACCCGTGTCACCGGCATGGGTTGCGCGGCATCCGCCCTGACCGGCGCGTTCGCCGCGGTGAACCCTTCGCCCTTCCAGGCGGCCGCCCACGCCATGGCGCTGATGGGCCTGGCCGGGGAAATGGCGGCGGAGAAATCCGCCGGGCCGGGAAGTTTCGCCCTGAATTTTCTGGACGCGCTGACTTTGATCGGAGAAGCGGATATCAGGTCCCGCCTGAAAATGACGGGTCCCGACGCCCTATGACGGGCTCAGATGAAAGGCGGCCCCGGAGTAGCTCAGGTGAAAACCGGCGTTTTCCGCCGCGGTAATCAGCCGGTCGTCTGAAGCGTCCGTCCAGAATTCAAACAGACGGCAGTTTTCCACGCGCGCAATACAGTCCGCCAAGAGCCGCCGGCCCACGTCCGCGCCGCGCTCGCCGTCGGGAACGATCAGGTCCGGGATCTTGCAGACACGGTCTCCGGTCGCGAGCGTGTTCTGCGCGACGGCGTCTTCGGTCACGGTCAGGAAACCCGCCGGCCTGTTCCTCTGGTAATACGCGAACGCGGCCGTCTGACCTCGGGCTATGGATTTTTTCAGGTTCCCGATAAAATAGGCGCGCAACCCTTCCCTCTTGTCCCGGTCCAGCCGGGGGTCCTTGAAAAGCGACAGGGGCCTGTTGAAACCGCTCCAGAACTGTTCCGGGACCTCTCCGGATACCGGGGCCACGTTTTTCTGCAGGGCGGGCTTTCTCGCGTCTTTGCCGGCGTAGTACCTGTAAATATGCCAGCAGAGCACGAAACGGAAACCCAGGGATTCATAAACACGGATGGCGGGTGCGTTGTAGAGGTCCGTGACCACGGTGACCAGCCGTACGCCCGCGCCGGACAGGATTTTCAATCCGTTCTGGACCAGGCGCCTGCCAATGCCCCGGCACCGCAGGCGTTCGTCCACGGCCAGAAGCAGCACGGCGCCGGTTTTCAGGCGGAGCGCGCCGGAAACCGCCGGATTCACGGAAAACGTGGCGTATCCCGCCAATCGGCCCCCGTCCTCCGCCACCAGCGTGATCGCGTTCGGGTTCTGGATCATCTTTTCCGCGAACGCCGGCCGGAGTTCCGGAGCCAGGGATTTGAAGCGCGCGTCAAACGCGTAGGGCGACAGGGTATAACAGCGGGAAAAACCCAGGATCGCGGGAACGTCCCGGGGTTCCGATCGGCGAATGATCATGTTCGGGATTATAAATCCGGCCTGTGGAAATGTAAAGGCGGGTTTTCGGGCGCGGGATCTTGATTTTTTTACTTTCCGCATTATGATCATGGTGCCCGGGGAGGCCCCTCATGATTCGAAATCCGGAACGACTGATCGGCGAAAACGGCCGGCCGGTTTACGGCGTCAGGTCCAGGCCCATTGAAGACCTCAACATCGGCGACTTCCGTTTTTACGGGCAGGAAAAGACGTCCAAATTCAAAAACCGCATCCTGAAGGACTTCCTGAGGAAGCGGTGGCAATATATGGGCGTCTGCTCGCCCCAAGTCATTTTCGGAGCGGCTGTCGTGCACTTGGGATACATGAGCAATATTTTTGTTTACGGTTTTGACAGGACGGACGGGAAACTCAGGGAATTCGGCACCAACCAGCCCCTGGCCGCGAATACGGTCTTTGAGGGGTCCAGCGTGAACGGGCGCGCCGCATTCCAAAGCCCCGGTGTTTCGGTGGCCATGGAGAACGGCCCGGAAGCCGTGCGCCTTTCCGTGCGCGTGAAAAAAAACCTGTCTGCCGACCTGGTTTTCCGTCACGCCGTGGAACCCCTGCCCGTGGTGACCCGCGTGGGACTGCGGCAGTTCAACTACACGCACAAGGAGGCCGGACTGCCGGTGGAAGGTTCCATCCGCCTGGGTGACAAAGTGTTCGCAGTGAACCCCGACAAGCCGGCCGGGATCATGGATTACACGTTCGGCTATCTGGCCCGGAACACGTTCTGGAACTGGGCTTCCGGCGCCGGAACGGACAAAGGCGGCCGCCGCATCGGTTTCAACCTGGTCCAGGGCGTGAACGACACCGGATTCACCGAAAACGCGTTCTGGGTGAACGGCCGCCTGATCAAGACCGACGTGATCGATTTCGAATACGACGACCGGAACATCCTCTCCCCCTGGCGCATCCGTTCCAACGACGGCAAGGTGAACCTGACGTTCCGTCCCGAGGGGGAACGGAAGGCGGATATCAACCTGGGTGTGATCGCCAGCCGTTTTCACCAGCCGTTCGGGACGTTCGAAGGGACCCTGCGGGACGGGCTCTGGACGCTCAAACTGGCGGATGTTTCCGGGTTTTGCGAGGAACACGAATCGCTCTGGTAGGGATTTGATTTTTCACACGGTCCCCCTTAAAATACTCTTTCGCAATACGGAGGCGGCACATGGAGAACCATCTGGACGAGATTTTCGAGAAAGTGAAAGGGATCAAGCAGGAAATGGATAAAATGGAGTTCCGGGTCCTGAACACGAAAACCCATATTGAAAGCGTGGAAAAGACCATGGAAAAAATCAGCAAGGAAATCATAGAAGGTTTCCACATTGTTTCCACCAAAGTGAACCATCTGGAAGAGGAAATCAAGAAGGTGGAACACATGCTCGAAGCCCTCCAGAAGAAATAACAAACGGATTCATCAGAAGCACGACGGCCCCGGTTGGAAAACCCGGGGCCGGTTCGTTCTCCGGGGAGATTCCCATGACCTCCGTCCTCCGGGACAAAGCGCTCTCAATATCCGCCGATTACGGCGAAATCCACTCCGAAACCCACACGTCCACCCGAATCGTGTATTCCAAGGACAACGTGGAGGCGGTCCAGAACTCCCGAGCCACGTCCGGCAATGTGCGCGTCCTGGACCGCGGCGGCTGGGGTTTCGCCTCGTTTAACGACATGGACCTGGACAAAAGCGTGACCGCGGCCCTGGACAACGCGCGCCTGGTCAGTACTTCCAAGGACGACAAACTCTCCCGGATCCGCCGCTCCCCGGCCGTGACGGTCGAAATCTCCACGCCGTTTCTGCGGGACCCGGACTCGTTTTCCCTGGAACAGAAAAACGACCTGGCCCGTTCCTACAACGACGCGTTAAAGCACCCGAAAATCACGTCCACAAGGGTCACCTACCTGGATTACCGCGTCGTTAAAACGTTCGCGAACACGGAAGGTTCCCTGATCACCCAGACCAAAGTGTTCTCCGGCGTTTCTTACGGCGCGCTGGCCAAGGACGGCAATACGGTCCAGCAGGCTTACCAGTCCGTCGGGCAGTACGGAGGGCTGGAGTTGGTCACCGGTCTGGAGGAA
Organism: uncultured Brevinematales bacterium; assembly: GCA_964392785.1. GTDB lineage: Bacteria > Spirochaetota > Brevinematia > Brevinematales > JAOACQ01 > CAYMRH01. Next base: position 17,417 of record CAYMRH010000037.1, on the reverse strand, counting down.
AAAGTGGAAGCCGTTAAAAAGCGGGCCATAGACCTGCTCGCGGCCAAAAAGGCGGAAGCGGGGGAATACACCGTGCTCCTGGACCCGGTTCTGGCCGGCGTCTTCGCCCACGAGGCTTTCGGGCACCTATCCGAAGCGGATTTCCTTTACGAGAACCCCCGGATGCTGGACGTCATGAAACTGGGCCGGGAATTCGGCCCGGAGTTTCTCAACATCATCGACGACGGCGGCCAAACCGGGCTGGCCGGCTACACGCCCTACGACGACGAGGGCATGCCGTCGCATAAAACCTGGCTGATCAAAAACGGCCGGTTGTGCGAACGCCTTCATTCCCGCGAAACGGCGGAAAAAATGGGCGAAGACCCAACCGGAAACGCGCGCGCCGTGAACCCCGCTCACCAGCCCATTGTCCGGATGACCAACACCTATATCGATTCCGGCGCGGCCGGTTTTGAGGAACTGTTATCCTCCGTTGAGGACGGAATCTATGCCGTTGATTACCTGGGCGGCATGACCAATCTGGAAATGTTCACTTTCTCCGCCGGCCACGCCTACCGTATCCGGAAGGGAAAGGTATGCGAACTTCTCCGGGACGTTGTGCTCTCCGGGAACGTGTTCACCACGCTCCACAACATCAGCGCCGTGGGCAGCGACCTTCAGCACCAGGGCGGGCTGGGCGGATGCGGCAAGGGAGGCCAGTCGGGTTTGCCCGTGGCCACCGGAAGCCCCCACATCGTGATCCGCAACGTCCTGGTGGGCGGCGTTTGATTCTCTCCGACTCTCCCCTGAAATAATTCCGAAAGCCGTTGAACTCATTTGATATTCCGTGTATATTTTCATCGGCGATCCGGCGGCGTTTGCACCCGTTCGCTTTACCGGTATCACACCGCAGACCGCGAAAAGGAGTTCTTCATGAAAACGGTATTTCCGGTTCTGTTTTTCCTGTTCCTGGCAATCGGGCTCCTGCCCGCCGGAGAAACCCACGACCCGGGCCCCGGCTGGCAACTGGTCTGGTCCGACGATTTCAACGGATCGTCCCTGAACACCAACAACTGGAATATCGACATGGGATACGGAGACGTCCCGGAGAAAAACATGTGGGGCTGGGGTGTGGGCGGGCTGCAGGATTACACCGATTCCCCCGACAATGTTTTTATGTCCAACGGCAATCTGGTTCTGCGCGCGCTGTACACCGGCGGAGACCGGGACAAACGAAGTTACACTTCCGGAAAGGTCCACACCCGCGGCAAACGGTCGTTCCATTACGGGATCATCGCCGCCCGTATTAAAATGCCGTCCGGAACAGGTTCTTTCCCGGCCTTCTGGATGGTGGGAACCAACAACCACTACACCAACGCGTCATGGCCGCAGACAGGGGAAATCGATATTATCGAGATCATGGAGGGCGGCGTGATGGGCAACGTGGCCGCGCACTGGTACGACGAGATCCGCAAAACACCCGCCGGAACGTCGTCATCCACTTACCGCAACCTGTATCTTCCCGGCAGAAAGCTTTTTTCCGAATCTTACCGCGTGTATGAAATCCAGTGGTCCCCCACGTCCATTATCTGGAAACTGGACGGCAAGCGGGTGCACCTGGCGGCCATCGGCGCGGAGGTCACGAGAGAACTCCGGGGCCCGATGTACCTGATCCTCAATAACGGCATTGGCAGTTGGTTCGAGAAAGTGGGTTATCCTGACAAGACCGCGGTTTACCCGCAGGACATGCTGGTCGACTGGGTTCGGGTGTACGGGAAAAAGGGAGACTGACGCCCCTTTTCAGTTTCCGTCGTTCCGGAGGTTGTTTTTCAGTCTCAAGGTCAGTTCCTTCAGGATATGACGGTCCTCCCGGTTCAGCGTGGAAAATATTTTCGCCGTCAACAGCGACGTTCCCCCATGTCCCAGCGGGCGCACGGAATCGACCCGCGCTTTGACCGTCAGCATGCGCGTCCCGTTTTTCAGGATACCCAATTCCAAAGTCCGGGCCGTCTCCACGGCCTGAATCAGATCGGAATCATCCAGGAGGAGACGGATCACTGTGGGCGAGAGGGCTTCCACTCGGAACGGCCTGCGGACCGTAAATTTGTTCGGAAGGGCCGCCTGCAACGCGGCTGACAGCGACTGGGCCAGTTTGACTAGACTGACCAGGCCGGAGGGCTCCAGCGTCCGGATCCGCGAGCAGTATTTGAGCTGGCCGACCACCCTGTCGTTGATCGTGACGGGAAGCACGGCTTCCGAACGGATTTGCCGCCGTCGGTAAGCGTCGCGGATTTTCCGGAATTTTTTCTGGAGGTCCCCGCCCGACAAACCTTTTTTCGACGCTTTCAACACGTAATCCCGGTAATTCAGCGTATGAGGACCGGAACGGGTCAGGTCTTCCGTGTCAAAAACCACGAACGGCAATCGCGTTTCTGAGATCATTTCGGCCACGACGCTGAAGACGCCTTCCCGGAACAGGTGTGCGGACATCTCCACACCCTGCGCCCGCATCCCGGAAGCGCCCGCGTCCAGGGCCAGGCGAAGCTGTTCCCGTATGGCCGGCTTTTTCAGATACAGGGACCATTCCCGGTACAGACTGATCTCGGCCATAATGATCCGCGCAACCGGATAGCCGAAAACCGGAACCCATTCCGCGCAGTTTTCCGGGGCCATCTCCAGGAAAAGCGGCATCCGGATCGTTCCCGGATCGAGGAATTCCGTATAGAAAAAGTGGATAACGGTCAAATCGGCAATTTCAATCCGGACCGTCTGTCCGGTCCGGATCCCGTCCGCGGAAACGGAAATGACGCCATCCCCGATTTTGGTCAAACGGACGGAACAGATCCATCCGTCTTCGAAAAAACAGCGCGCCGGTTTTCCCAGAAGCTGATAGACCTTGAAGTGGTTGATGATTTCAGTCGGACGGCCGAAACTTTTCATGTTGACTTCCTGCGGTCCGATACCCTGCTCCGGGATTTCTGACCGATGACGACGCGCGTGGGATAGGCAAAACGGATCCCCTTGCGGTCGAACGCTTCCTTGATGCGCAAGTTGACCGACTGGTGGATATCCATATATTTGTTGTAATCGTTGCCCAGGACGTAATAGACCGTCTCGAAATTCAGGCTGAATTCCCCGTAGGATTCGAAATGGGACCGGTCGAACACGGCGCCGGGAGTCCCGTCCACGATCCGCCTCATCAGGATGGGAATCTCCTTGAGAAGGCGAACGGTGGTCTCGTGCACCACGCCGATCCGGAACACGACCCGCCTGCGTTCCATCCGCTTGAAATTCCTGATGCGCGAACCCGTCAGGTCGGTATTGGACATGACGATCTGCTCACCGCTCAGGCTCCTCAGACGGGTGGTTTTGATGCCGATTTTTTCCACCGACCCCAGGAAATCCCCCACGATGATGAAATCCCCCTGCTCAAAGGGTTTGTCCAGGAAGATGGTCACGTAGCTGAACAGGTCACCCAATATCGCCTGGGATGCGAGCGCGACGGCCACGCCGCCGATCCCCAGTCCTGCCAAAAGCCCCGATATCTTGACACCCAGGTTGTCAAAGAAAATCAATATGGCCACAATCCAGACGACCGCGCGGACCACGCTGTTCAGGATTCGGAACACCTTTTGATAGGACTCGTCGCTGCGGCGGAGTATTTTCCGGCCCAGGATGCCGCCCATCAGGGAAAGCAGGATTCCCGTACCCGAAGACAGAATCACCACCAGAGCCAATCCGTCCAGAAGACGGCCCCAGATCCCGGGAAGGGACAATGACCGGACGGGCAGAAAGACCGCGCCGAAATACAGGAGCGGGAATACCCTGTTCCGGACAAGATCGTAGAGATGGCTCCGTGTCTGCGCGGCTTGACGCCCCCACTTTTTTTTCCAACGCCGGTGGACAATAACCTGGACGGAAAAAATGAGAAGCAGGCCGCCCAGCATACCCCCGAAAGTGAGCGCCACGCGCAGCCAATCGATTCCCTGAAACAATTCCAGAATTTTCTGAATCATGAACGGACCCGCCATTCTGAAAGTATTCACCTTTTCCGATACGGAATAAATTATACCCTGACAGGTCGATTGGTCAAGCAAATCCTGAATTAAATTCCGGGGGCGTGATGAAAATGGCGGTCATGAAAGAAGGATCCGTACCCGATGCCCTGTTGAACCATCTGTTAACCGAACACGGGCAAGGTATAGCGCAGGGAACTGGGTTTCTTCTTTTTCTTGGGAGCCGGTTTTTCTACCGGTTTGTCTGTTTCAACGGTGTTGGTCTGGGTGCTTTCTTCTTTTCCGTTATTTTTTTTTTGATCGGCGGACGGCTTTGACGGCGCGGGCGCTTTGGGACGGGGTTTCCTGATAAAGTTGGTCTGCACCGTCCCGGGCAGGTTGGTGACGGTGGATTTCCTCACCCCGTTGGTATCCGGGGCGGGTGTTACGGGATCGGCCGGCTTTTCCATGGTATCCGGCGCGTTGGTCGCGGACGGCTTTTCCTGGATGGGCAGAAAATTCGTAACGCCATATGCCGGTTCGGAAATGCCCTTTTCCGGTTTTGTGTCAACGCTTTTTACTCCGTTTGTCGCGTTCACCGCGGCGGGAACGACCAAATTCGTGGGCACGGCCGCAGCCGTTACGGCAATCTCGAACACGGAATTCCGGCCGCCGGTTCCGTCAGGCGCCGTGGTAGGATTGGCGGGATCGGTCATCAGGTCCGACCCGTTCACGATGAACTTATACTGATAAACGCCGGGGTCGAACTCCATCATGAGTCGCCATTCTTCCCCGTCCTTTGTCATCGGGATACCGGACGCGTTCCATTTCGTGAAGTCCCCCGTGACGGACACGCTCTGGACAAACCGGCTGGAAGTCTTATAGCGGAATACGACCCGCCGGCCGTCTATCTGCGGACTGCGGAAGTACAGCCGGTCTCCGCCGTCCAAAAGGTCTCTCAGGTTGTTCACGCGGTTGCTGACTTCAGGCGTTTTCGGGTCCAGCTCGTAAACCCGGATCACATCCTCTATCTGCTCGAGCCGTTCCCGGATCATTTCGTCCTTCGGGTCCATTTCAAAGGCCTTGCGCCAGAATTTGCGGGTTTCCAGGTATTCCCGTTTGGCGAAGTAGTAGGCGCCCTTGTCGAAATAGTCACGGGCTTTCACGCCGAACTTGATTTCCCCGAACAGGGAGAAATTGTGGTTGTTTCCCAGGATTCCAAGCGGGGCGAAAGAATAGTCAAACCGGAGATTGTCGAACAAAAACGGATAACGGATGCCCATGCCCATGGTTATATTTCCAGTGTCCTTGCCCAGGTTGAACCCCGCGCGCAGGGATACGATCTCGAACAGGGTGTATTCCGCCCCCATTTTGAATTCCCAGGGCGTTTCGTAAATATCCTTCGTCACATCCATGGACACGATCAGGTCCGGCAATACGCCCACCGCCAAGCCCGCGGTGAACCGCACGGGACTCACGGTCTGGGCCACGGCACCGATGTTCTGGACGGCTAATCCGAAATTGACGGGCATGTAATGAAAAACTGCCCTGAGAAGCTCTTCCTGGATCGGGATAAGACGCCCCACGGTGGTCCGGTAATTCGCGCCCGCATCCAGCGTCAGGCCGAACTCGCCGGTATCGATCAGATTCCGGTGAACGGCGGAGAGCGACGCGCCGAACGAAAGGCCCCGGATCGCGTCCAGAAAGATCCCGGAGTCCAGGGAAGCGGCCACCTTGTAATTCAAGTCCCACGGCTGGTGTTCGGCCGTCTGGAAACCGTAGAGGTCGTATTCCTTGATGCCGCCGTAGTTGAAGTAATAAACGCTGCCGCCCAGAACGAAATCAGCAAACCGCCAGGCGCCCGCGAAATTCAGGCCGTAGGTGTTGTCGATCCAGGTCTGGTACATAAGAGACACGGCGGCGCTCTTGATGGTGTTCAGGGCGGCGGGGTTGTAGTCGATGGCTGTGGGGTCGTCCAGAACGGCCGTATAGCTTCCCGACAGGGCTATGGCCCGTGCGCTCCGGGGGATCTTCAAGAAATCCGCCCCGGACGTGACCGCCGCTTCCAGCGGAAGAATTAGACAGATCATCCAGATCACCAGGCCCGTCCATTCGAAAGCCCGGATGTGACGCATTCAAAGCCGCCTAACGGATAAACACCTTGCGGACTTCCTTGAGCGTGGGGAAATCCACGGTAATAAAATACATGCCTTTTGCCGCGTTCGCACCCGTCCTGTCGCGGCCGTCCCAGCGTAAAACCTGGTTATCCGCATTTCCGTCCAGTAACGTCTGGACCAGATTGGCGCTGACGGAATAAACGGACACCCGGCCCCTTTCACCCAGCACTCGGGCGGGCAGTTTCAGATAGATCCCGTCTCCCGAATTGGCCTCTATGATGTTGTTCATCAGGACCGTTTCATAGGCGTCCTGAACTCCCAGGTCGGCGAGTCCGTACAGATAACCGCCAAAATAGGTGACACCGTCCAGTTCAAACAGGAACGAAACGAAACTCCCGCTCCGCACGGCGGCTTCGTCTATTACGCCCGTGAAGATCCGGCTGGAGAGAGCCCTCATCCGGACGGACACGTCCGTCAGGTTCGCGCCGCCAGTGCCGTCAGCCGTTTCGTCCACGTCAAACCAGAGAGTGGCCGTGCCGGGATCAACCGCCGGGGAGGAAAACTGGACCGTAATGGTTTGCCGGGTCCGGCGCAGGGAACGGGTCCCGTCAAAAACCGAAATGCTCTCCACGCCGTCCGAAGCCGTAATCGACGCGATCGTGTTCGGAAGGTCCACGTTCAGGGCGAGCAGTTTGAATGCATTGGAATAGCCCCCGTATTCCACGCCGTTGAAACCCGTGTAGAACGCGGCTACGTGGCCTGCGTTGCTGGATGTGGATACGTCCACGCCCACGAATCCCTGGGAACCGATGGGGCAAACCAGGGGCACTTGCACGGCCACGATGAACGAAAAGACGGCGCCTTCCCCGAAATCCGTGAACGGGATGGCGTAGTTGGTCCCGGCGTTTGTCCCGGCGATCTCGACGTAGCAGCTCCAGTTGCTGCCCGCATAGCCGGCGTTGTTGCTGATCACGGTCACGGCGATCCGGGCGTCCGGATCCGCGTCGTTGCCGTTGTTCGTCACCGTCACCGGAATCCGGTAGGTATAATTCGCCGGGCTGGTGAAAGAGTTCGTGGCCGTGACCAGGGCGCTCACTCCGTAATAGGCGCCCACGGTCACGATCGCGTTGGTGCTCCGGCTCAAGGGGCCCCAGTTGACCGTGGCCAGATTGGTGACGTCCGTATTGGCGGACACTCCGAAAAGACAGACAGCGGGAAGCCAGACAAAAAGGATCGATAATATCCGGCGTTTATTCATAGGCCTCAATTTCCATCAGGGACAGGGTGTTTCGGTAGGAGGATTTCCCCAGAATACCCTTCCCTTTCGGCACGATCACACCGACATATTTAGCCGTCACGTTGGTCTCCAGTGTGTCCACCATGACGGGCGAGTTGTCCGGCGCCACGCGCTTCATGAATTTGCCGGAGTCCCGGCGGATCTGCTTCCAGAGTTTGCCGTCCGTACCGACCACCAGGTAATACTGCCGCGGATAGGAGAGCCCGTGCCAGACCACCGTGAAGGAGCGCAGCGCCCTGTCCTTTTCCAGGTTGATATAAACAAATTGGTCTTCCCTCTTCAATTCCCCGCTCACCGCCATTCCGCGATACCAGCCCCAGATGCCGTCGTTCACGCGGGTGATGGCCGGCGTGGAGTCGTCCACAAAGCGGCTTTCTGGCAGCCGCCGGAACGTCCCGAAAACGGGGCGGCCCAGCGCGGTGTTTTCCGGCGGCGTCATGAATTCCAGCGTCCGCTGATAATCTCCTGAAGCGACCCGCAGCAGGTAAGAGACCGACGGCCGAAGTCCGGAAAGCGTCAGATTGGTAGCGCGGGCTACGGTCAGTTCCCGGTATTGCAGGGGCTGTCCGGATTCCGACAGAGTCATTTGAACCGGTATCCGCCCGGCGGGAACCACCTCGAGGACCGCCTCCCCGAACGCGACGCGCGCCCACTTCAGCCGGAACGGCGTTTTCAGGTCGAACCGTCCGCTCAAGAGCTCTTTTTTATCCGAATCGACCACCCGGTACCGGTAGGATCCGTCCGTCAAACCCAGACTGACGGTTCCTTCTCCTTTTTCAGCCGTGAAAGCTTCCGTGTTCGTCCTTCCGTCCGGACCGACCATGATCAGGAATACGGGAGCGGCGACAACTCCGGCTTGACCCAGGACCACGCGGGCTTTCCATCCGTTGTCCCCGTAAATCCTGAGTTCCGCTCCGTATGCGGCGGAACCCGTTTGGATCGTCATGGCCGGGATCGCCAGAAAGAGCGTCAGAACCCATGCGCTCGCATTCATCCGTCACCGCCGTATATTCCTTGACTCCCCGTGAACAATTCACGCTGCGTCCAGATCCTGATCACCCAGTCTCCGGATTGCGCCCCGAAAAAAATACCGTCCCGATCACGGAGGTTGATAACAGAAAAGGCAGAGTTTGAGCTCTGCCTTTTCTGAATTGTTGGTTTTTTTTAACCTGCGGATCGGCCTTTTCCCGTCGGGCCTCCGCCCTGTTGATCGCTCCTCTTTACTTCAGGTACACCGAGAAGAAATAGGAGCCGTTCTGTGCCGCGTTCACGGTGCCGCCAGTCGCGGGGGCCGTACCGGCTTCGGGACAGAAGACGACCTGTTCGGCAGCCGCGCTGTTGGTCGAACCGTCGTCGTCGCCTTCCGCAAGAGTCTTGGCCGTTCCCGCGCCCGCGAAATAGTTCGCGAACGTGCCGGCGAACACGAGCTTGCGGAACAGGGCCGCCGTGGTGTTCATGCTCACGTAGTTGGTCGGAATGGAGTCCACGATGCGGACGTTGGCCGCATTAGCGGTACCGATATTCTCATACGCGAGCTTGTAGGAAATGATCGCGCCGGGGTACGGAACCGCCGTCACGCTCGCGAAAGGCCCCGTGTTGCTGATGTTCACGGACTTGGCGATCGTCATGTTCGCGGCGGAAACGGTCAGCACCCAGTTTGTGAAGTTCGCCTGCCCGTTCGTCATGAGCGTAGTAAACGGATAGCCGTGGATGCCCATCCAGCCGCCGTACACGGTGCCGTTCAGGCCGGTGTAGTTGGACGCGTTGGCCGTGCCGGGCGCCACCACCGCGTTGGAGTTGGAAGCCAGGAGGTTGAACGTCATCGCGGCCGTGTTGGTCTCGTCCACGGGTGCGTACACGTCAAAGTTGATGTCCGCGAAGCCGGACGGGGACAGCGTGACCGTCAGCGCCGAACCGCGCGCTCCGCCCGAGGTCATGTTGGTGAACCAGTTGGTCCACGGTCGGGAGGCCGTGTTCCCCGCTCCGGTGAAGTTGCTGTTCGCCGTCAGGATGAAGACCGCCGCCAGGTTGCCGTCGTTGGAGAGACGGGTCACGTTGGACTGATAGTTACCCGCCGTGATCGTCTTGTTGTTTTCACCGATCCAGCTCGCGCCGAAGTTGGTCCCGACGCCGGCCGAAAAGTTTGTATCACCCGCGCTCCCGCCGGTCCAGTTCAAGAGCGCGATGTTCGTCAGTACGATACCCGCGCCGGTGGGTGCCGCGTTCAATTTTTTAATGCCCAGGGTCGTAAAAAAGACCACCGTCAGCAGAGCGGTGACCAAGCTCAAAAACAGGAACATTTGCCTGCCTTTCATAACATCCTCCTCTTTATATTGGAAGTCAGATTCGTCAGTTTTTCGTTGTGTCCTTGATAACGGCCAATTCCATCAGGTAAAGATTCTGACGCGGCGGCCATTTAGGATTCAGGGTGCCTCGCTTCGCTCCGGCCTGCACAAAAAGCCGGACGAACCGGGCTGTTTTATTCATTGGGACCGTCTGCTGGACCATCACGTCGCCGCCAGGAGACGGTTTATCGACTCCTTTTCGGGCGTCCAGCCGTTGAGCGACCATCACCCATTCGTTTCCGTCGATGGAGAGGTCGATCCGGTAATCCCGGCTGAAGGACAGACCCCACCAGTAAACGTCGAGCCTCTTGATCGGCTCGGGTTTCTCCAGGTCAATCACCACGTACTGATCGGCGTTCTGGGCGTTGAAAGACACCGCCATTCCGCCGAAGTATCTCAGATTCCCGTCCACCACCTTGTCCACGGTAGAATCACCGTAACCCAGTCTCCGGATTTCTTCGTCCACGAAATTGAAAGTGCCCGCGGTCTTCTTGCCCAGGGCAATGTTATAAGCCGGCGTCGAAAAGGGAATAACCGGCGTCATGGTGACGTTACCGATCCTGTCCTTTACGATCAGGCGGTAGAAATAAGTGGATTCCGGCTGGAGACCGAGGAGATCAAAAGTGTCCCGGTCTTTCCAGTTTTTCCCGGTAATGACGGTTTTCATTCCGTTCGTGCTGGTCCCGAACTGAACCTCGTAACGGGTCGGGATGTTTGCCAGATAACTGATTTTGGCCGTGAACGGGGTAATGCTCAGGGCCTTCAGTTCCCAGATATCCGGCAGGGGAACGCCCCGGGTCCGGAATTCGAGCTGCCCGCTTTCGATCCTTGTGCCGTCCGGAGATTGGCTGACGATCCGGTAAATGTAATCCGTTCCTTTTAACAGGCCCGTCAGCCTGACGGAATGCTCGTTGTGGAAATCCGCTTCCATGAGCGTCTGAAGGATCCCGTTCATTTTTTTCTGGAACAGGACCGTCCCCTGGGATTTGATGCGGGTTTGCCAGCGGATGGTCGCCGTTGTTTCCCGGATATCGGACACTTTCACGTCCATGATCCGGTTGGCCGGAGAAGCCGCATCGAAAACTTCAATTTCCTGTACCCTGAATTCTACGTCCGAAATGACCACAATCCTGACAAATTGCGCCGCCTCTTTTTCGAAGGAAAAATCCAGCGCGGCGCCGGACACTTCATTTTTACCAATAATATTACGCCATTCGATGAAATTGTCAGAAGTATCGATCTGAAAATATTTCAGCCTGACCGGATCCCGAAGGACCAACTTTATCTCGTTGACATACTTCAAATTACCAAGCTGGAGAATGATGACATTGGATCCCGCCCTGCCCTCGGAGTAGGTTCCGGGGTTCCTGTCGATCATGTTGGTCGGATTTTTCATGTCCGACAGCACGCTCTCTATCTTCAACGAAGAGAACGAATTAACGCTCGCCAGCAGAACCAGAAACAATGCCAAAACCGCTGATTTCTTCATCGTTTTCCGCCGTTATCCCCTAAACATATTACAGCCATTGATTTAAAATATCATCTTTTTATCGGTCTTTCGAGTCCGGAATTTCAATTTTTTCGCTCAATCGACCGTGACCCCCAGATAGAGAGTGAGCCCCCGTTCGTTCGTCGCCACTACCGGTTTCAGCCACCGGAACCAACGGACGTTCGTGGCGGTTGAATCATAGTCCGTGGACCCGTAACTCTGGTCCGGATCGTCGATATGGGCGTATTGCGCAGTCCAGCCCGTCGCCGTACCCAAATAATTGGTGTAATATGTGGTGTTGGCTGGAATCCGGTCGTAGATCACCACGTTGCTGGCCGGAAGCGGCCCGACATTCGTATAAACGACCTGGTAATTGATCAAGGCTCCCGGTCCCAGCAGGTTCCCCAGGGGCGGGAGCTGGACGGACGCTATCGTCTTGAAGATCGACATCCCGGCGCCGTAGCGGATGGTGATGTTGGTATTGGTCAGTGAGGATCTCACGCTGAACGTGTCGTAAGCCAAGGTGTAGAAATTGTATATTCCGGGCAGGAAATTGGTCGTCGTAATGTCATAATAGAAATTGGCGTTGGTATTGGTCACCCAAATGGTCGAATACAGGGCGTTGGTGTTGGTATAGACTTCCAGTTTGTACAGCCCGGTATTGTCACGGGCGAAATTGGTCAACACAATCGTCTCGCCGGCATAATTGGTCTGGAAACTGGCCGGGGACTGCATCCGGTTCGTGAAAGGCGCCACGGCGTCATTGGTGAAGTAGATGTTCGATGAAGGCAGGATGTTGGACACCCACATCATCCGGTGGAAGGCGACAAAGTTGGACGGATTGGCCCGGTAATCATCCGTCAAAGCGTTCCAGGGCACGGCGCCGTAGATCACTTCGTCTCCCGCGTTATTGTCCAGCATGAAGGCCAACACGCTCAGGTTCGTGAGGCTGGCGGCCGTCCGGTTCACGAAATTGGTGCGGGGAATCCGCATTTCGAGGTAATTCCCGATCCGGACGTTCGAAATGCCGGACGCGAGCGGGCTGTTCTGGTTGCTCCAGCCGGAGTTGGTCCAAACATAGGAAGACAGCGACCCCGTGGTCAGATAGCGGATAAAGTAATTGGCCCGGAAGGGCAGGACGGGCCACTGGGCGCCCTGGGGTTCGCCGTAAGCCCAGCCGGTGTTGAGGTTGAAGTTGGTGACCGTGTTCGTGTTGGTGGAAAAATAGACATACAGCATCTTGTTGGGGTCGTTCGCGCCCAGATCGTCGCCGTAATAACCGAAGTAGAAGAAGGTGGAATCCCATGTCATCCAGTTGGTAAAACCATCCGAGGTCGTGAGGAACAGTTCCGCGTCGTTGGTGTTGAAATCGTTCGTCCCGTCTATCGCAATCGTATGAAGGGTGCCCGAAACGTAGTACTCAAAGGGGGAGAATTCGTTGCTGAAACAGGCGATGGTCACGTAATTGTGGCTCCCGTTCGTCACGTAGGTGTCGGCCGCCGTCGTGTTCATCACGTAGTATTTGACAAGCGAGCCGGACAGCATGGGAGGAATCTGGGCCGTATAGGCCGTACCGGCCCCGGTCGCCTCCACCGCGAGGGAGGTGGCCCAGTCGTTCGTGGAATAACGGACCACAATGCGTTCCTCCGTGGACTTGGCGCCGCTCAGCGTTATGCTGACGGAGTAATTGGAATTGGCGTAAGCCCGGGCGTTTCCGCTGACGGCCGAGATGGAAATCGGAGCGGCCGTGGTGTACATAAAACCGAAGCGTTCCGTGGTATCGAAGGGGTTGCCCCGAGAAACCACGGTCAGATAGGCCCAGGAAGCGGGAAACGGCGCCCTGAGACGCGCCCAGTTGGTATTGCCCTGGTCGTTCCGGTCAATGTCCCATGTTTGCTGGAACGCGTTGAGGAGCGTTCTATAACTCCAGCTGGATGAAGGGGCCCAGCCGTCCTTGTGGATCAAGAGGTAATGGCCGCGGTCCATGTATTCCGTTAGCTTCACGAACCCCGGGGGCATGTTCAGGTTGGTGAACGGAGAGACAAACTGACCCAGTTCCAGGGTCCAGGGCATATAAACGATGCCGGTATAGATAAACGTCACGGTATTCGTGGGGGACGAGACGGCGTTCTTCGTGTCGTAGGCAATGGTGTAGAAGGAATAAGCCGTGTCAACGAAATTGGAGGTGGTCAGTTCCACGGCGGTCAGCGCGTTCGTGTTGGTGACCCAGACCGTGGTAAAAAGGGCTCCGGCGTTGGTATAAAACTCGATCTTGTAGATTCCGTTTCCGTCACGCGCAAAATTCGTGAGCTGGAGGGTCTGGCCCACTGAAACGACCTGATCATTCGTCGGCCAGATGAGGACATTCGTGTAAGGCGGTACGGCGTCGTTGGTCAGATAGGATGCGCCCGACGGAAGGATGTTGGAAACCCAGATGACGCCCGCGTAGGCGACAAAGTTGGAGGGATTGGCCCGGTAACCGTCCGCAAGGGTATCGGACGGAACGGCCCCGTAAATGGATTCCGCGCCGGTCGATTTATCCAGAATGAACGAAAGGACAGAGAGACTCGAGGCCGATCGGAAATTGGTCTTCGGGATTCGCATTTCAAGATAGCTTCCATTCCTCACGTTGGAAAGCCCGGCATCGAGAGGGCTCACGTTGGAATTCCAGGCGTTGTTGGTCCACACGGCCGTGTCCCAGCCGTTGGTCACAATATAACGGAAGAAGTAATTCGCGTTAAACGGAAGAACGGGGAACTGATTTCCCTGCGGTTCTCCGTAAGCTGATCCGGTAATCTGGGCCAGGTTGGTGGACGCGTTCGTGCTGAAATAGACGTACAGCATCCTGTCCGGATCGCCGGACGAGAGGTCGGCGCTGTAATATCCGTAATAGAAATAATTGGAATCCCATGTCAGCCAGTTGGTATAGCCGGAGGTGGTGGCCAAAAGCGTTTCCGCGCCGTTGGTGTTGAAATCGTTGGTTCCGTCTATCTGGACCGCGTGATAGGTTCCGGACACGTAATAAACAAAGGGCAGGATCTGGTTGCTGTAACAGGAAAGCGTCACGTAATCGTGGTCCCCGTTTGTGATGTAGGTATCGGGAGCCGTGGTGTCCATCACGTAATACTTGACCAGGGAACCCGAACGCATGGCGGGTATGAGGGCGGTATAGGCCGTTCCGGAGCCGGACGCCTCGGCGGCCATGGAATTCGTCCAGTTGTTGGTGGTATAGCGGACCACAATCCGTTCCAGCGGGTCTTTGGAACCGCCCAGGGTGATGTTTACGGCGTAATTGGAATTGCCCCAGGCCATGGAATCAGAAGTCACGGCCGAAATGGCCACCGGAGAGGCCGCGGTGTACATCACGCCGAATTTCTGGTTGGTGCCGGTCGGGTTGGCGGGTGAGACGACCAAAAGCCGCGTATCGGTGGACGGGAATGCGCCGCCCAGACTGGCCCAGTTTGTACCTCCGGCCTGGTCGTTCCGGGCTATGGTCCATGTCCGCTGGTAGCTGTTGAAGACCGTTCCGGAACTCCAGGACGTGTTGGTCGCCCATCCGTCCCTGTGAATGAGGAGCGTGTCCCCGTTACGGGCCGTGACTTCCCGTCTGACGAATCCGGGCGGCATGTTCAGGTTGGTAAACGGCGTGTTGAACTGCCCCATGTCCCACCGGCTGCCGGGCATGTACACCGTGCCGGAGTACTTCAGCACGACGGTATTGGTGGGAGAATGCACCGCGTTCTTCGTATCGTAGGCGATGGTGTAGAACTGGCGCGCGCCTTCAATAAAATCCGAGGTGTCGATATTGACGGTCTGCACGGCGTTGGTGTTCGTGGGGTAGATCGTATCGTAAAGTCCGAAAGCCACGGAATAAACTTCAACCTTGTAGATCCCGGTTTCATCACGCGCGAAATTGGAAAGGACGATGATGTCGCCGATATTGTTCGTCTGGTTGTTCGAAGGCGTCAGCAGGATGTTGGTATAAGGCGGCAGGATGTCGTTCGTCTGCCAGCTGCCGATGGCCGGGAATTTGTTGGACACCCACATGGCATTCCTGTATGCCAGGAAATTCGAGGGATTGGCCCGGTCGCCGTCCACAAGAGAATCCCCGGGAACGGCCCCATAGATTTTTTCCGCGCCGCCCGTCTTGTCCACCATAAAAGCCATGAGGAACAGGTTGGTCAGGTTGATGGACGTGACGTTCAGAAAATTGGTCCGGTGGATCCGCATCTCGAAATAATTCCCGCCGCGGGCGTTGGAAATGCCGCGCGTGAGCGGGCTCACGTTGGTGTTCCACTGGGCGTTGGTCCACACGCCGGAGGACCAGATCCCGTTCGCCTGCCAGCGAAAGAAGTAGTTGGCCTTGAAGGGCAGGACCGGTCTCTGATTGCCCTCCGCGTTGCCGTAAGCCCAGCCGGTCGCATTATTGGTATTGGTGTTGGTGGAGAAATAGACGTAGAGGACCTTGTCGGCGTTTCCGGACCCGATGTCCGCGCCGTAATATCCGAAATACAGGTAATTGGAATGCCAGGTGATCCAGTTGGTGTAACCGGACGTTGTGGTTAAAAACATTTCCGCGTCGTTGGTGTTGAAGTCGTTCGTCCCGTCGATCCGGATGTCGTGAAAGGTCCCGGACGAGTAATAGGCGAAAGGCGAACTCTGGTTGGAAAAACAGGCCATGGTGACGTTATCGTGATAACCGTTCGTGACATAGGTATCGGCCGCCGTGGTATTGATGACATAATACAAAACAGCGGTCCCCGACGGCATGGCCGGAATGACGGCCGTGTATGTCGTTCCGGCGCCCGTGGCCGTTATCGGGATGGACGAAACCCAATTATTGGTTGTATAGCGCAGTACAATGCGCTCAGTGGCCGTTTTGGCGGCGCTGAGCGTGATGGTCTGCGTGACTGTCTGGCTGACGTTGGCATACCCGCCCGAGAGGGAAGAACTCACGGCCGCGATATAAACGGGAACGGCGGTGGTCTGCATGAAGCTGAAGGTTTCGCTCGCCCCGGACGGGTTTTCAGGCGCGATGACGGTCAAGGACCTGTTCAGATTCGGCCAGGGAGCCCGAATCCGGGCCCAGTTGGTGTTGCCCTGATCGTTCCGGTTGATCGTCCAGGGAACGTCGAACGCGTTCAACAAGGTGCCGGCGCTCCAGGCCGTGGCGGGGGCCCAGCCGTCATTGTGGATCAGGAGGTAATCGCCCCGGCGCGCGGTGACCGTGACTTTAACGAAACCCGGCGGCATGTTGAGGTTCGTAAATGGCGTCGTGAACTCCCCCAACCCCCAGCGGCTGCCGGGCATGTAAACGGTGGAATGAAGGAATGCCGAGAAGCAGAAAGTCGATACAGCGAGTATGGCAAAATGTAACGCAAACCTGTTCAGCCGTGAGCCCACAAATACCCCGTTTAAAAGCGGACTGTTCCTGACACTCGAAATATTAAGGTAAAACGGGAGGTTTTTCAATTGAAAGAAGGTTTTATTACTATACCCGCAAAGCGTTGCCAAAACGGAAGTTATAGGAAATTTATTTATTTCATATTATTATACTATAATATTATAATATTCCTATAGAATTCTGGAAATATTATTCCAGAACGGAATTTGGGAACTTTACAGAAAACTCTCCCATCTCTATCATTGATGTTTACAAAAACGGGAGGGGCTTATGGATCGCCTGATCGATGAAAAAACCGCGGAAACGCTGAAAACGCGTTTTGCCGAAATCCTGAAAAACGATATCGGAATCAAGGTTTATACCGATGAAAAATCCGAATACGGGCAGTTCGCCGCCCAGTTCATGAGGGAGCTTGCCGGAATTTCCGGCCGCGTCCAGCTGACCGTTCTTACGGCTTCCCAGGCCCCTGCCAGCGGGCCGTCTGTGGATCCCACCATTGTCATCGGTGAAAACCTGGGTTTCAAAATGGTCTTCAGCGGAACCCCCGCCGGTCACGAGGCGAACACCATCCTGGAAACGGTCATACTGGCCGGGACCGGGGAGGACGTGTTGCCGCAGCGGGACCTGGAAATGGTCCGCCTGCTGGACCGCCCCGTAAAAATCCAGGTGTTTGTCACCACCACCTGCCCCTACTGCCCGAAAATGGCCGTTCTGGCCTACCGGCTGGCCATGGCGAACCCGGCCATGATCACGGCGGAAGTGATCGAAGCGCAGGAGAACCCCGATCTCGC
>CAYMRH010000036.1:0-24952 GCA_964392785.1 uncultured Brevinematales bacterium | reverse complement strand
CAACCAGCATACCGGAAACTTCGAGATCAAACACGGCCCCATTTTCACCAACTTCGTGCTGGCGGACGAGATCAACCGCGCGCCGTCCAAGGTCCAGTCCGCCCTTCTGGAGTCCATGCAGGAGCGCACGGCCACCATCGGCGAACACACCTACCCCATCCCGGAACCGTTTTTCGTCATGGCCACGCAAAACCCCATTGAACAGGAGGGCACCTACCCCCTGCCGGAAGCGCAGATGGACCGGTTTTACATGAAGGTCCTCGTGAACTATCCCGCGCCGGAAGAGGAAAAGCAGGTGATCCGCCGCATGAGCGGGACCACCGTCCCGGAAGCGGAACCGGTCGTGTCCAAAGACGATATCCTGGACCTCCAGAAATTCGCGGAAAAGATTTACGTGGACGAAAAAATCCACGACTATATTGTCAGCCTGGTGACCGCCACACGCAACGACACCAGGGGCCACGTGCGTTTCGGGGCGTCCCCGCGCGCGTCCATCAATTTTGTCAAGGCGTCCCGGGCGGAGGCGTTTTTTGACGGGCGCGGTTACGTGATTCCCGAGGACGTCAAAGCCGTTGCGCCGGACATCCTGCGGCACCGGATCATCCTCACCTTCGAAGCGGAAGCGGAAGGCGTAACAGCCGACACGGTGATCGGGAATATTCTGAATTCTGTGGAGATTCCGTAGGGGTTATGGAAGAGGTTGAGTAATATTAAATGTTTTTAAATTATAGCGATAAAGATCATAATTACCTTTTCCATAACGATCAGAACTAAAGTACACTTTATAATTATCTATTATATCCACATATGGATCCCGATCATTGACATCAGAAGAATATATTGCTATTGCAGTATTGCTCACTACAGAAGGACTCGCCCATATCCCGGCAATAAACATCTGATAATGCCCATTAACGTAAAGTGTAATGATATAGTTTGATCCAATAAATCCACCTTTAGTACTATAATAACCCAATCCAACTGAATATATGAAATTGCTGTTGATCCCAATATTCTGCGGAACTAAACCACCATACCAGCCAATATTGCCGCTATCAACCCAGTCAACCGTAATAAAATTTGTACCATTTGTAGTATACATGAGCATAGGATTAATCCCGGGTGTAATCGAAAGATTTTCCGCTTTGAATCCCGTGTCATGTCTTATACTGTGATAACTAAAATCCGAATTTAGCTCATAACAAATAAGATTTGTATAAGAGAGTGAATTATTTCTTATTATTGTTAAATATAGATTCGTAGTTGTGCTGTCAAATGCCCTGAACAGCACCCCCGCTATCTCATTACTCGTTGTATTAATGTTTGAACCAAACCTAATTGAGTTATAGAAATTATTCTGAGCATCCATTTCAGCGTAGTACAAATCATAATTGCCTGATTTATCGGACGAATAAACAATATATCTTTTCCCTAGCAATGTATCATGAAATATATATGGACACCGCTCATTCGCCGTATCACTCGACAAATACCCCCCCCCGGCGACGGCGAGAGGTTGGACGGTTTTATCCCTAGTTACAGGATCATCCTGAAAATATCCGGCGCAGGAAAAAGCGAGCAAGGTTGTCAAAACAGAAATCAAAACGTTTTTCATATTCACGGCTCCTTGCAACCGAACTCACCTCTCCCTTCGACACCGCTCAGGGAGCGATTCACCCAATAAATCCAAATTGATTCCGTTCCCTGAGCGGAGTCGAAGGGAACAGAGCCCCCTACTTCCCGAACTTGAACCGGATTTCCACGCGGCGGTTCTTGGCGCGGTTTTCTTCCGAATTGTTCGGCGCGACCGGTTTCTCGCGGCCCCAGCCCTTGTAGGACACCTGCGTGGAGGCGATGCCGAACGCGATGAAGAGGTCCGCCACGTTCTTGGCCCGCTTGGCGGAGAGGAGGGCGTTGAAGGTTTCGTCGCCCCGGTCGTCAGAATGGCCTTCCACCAGCACCATGGTGTCCGCGTATTCCCTCACGCGCTTGGCAATGGACTTCACCGCCTCGGTGTATTTCGCGCTCACCCGGTCGCTGCCGGAATCAAACAGCACGTCTGAGAGGCTCATTCTGATTTCGTTGGCCTCGCCCGCGCCCACGGTGCCCTGCAGTTTCTGTTCCTTCAGGATTTTCTCGAGGTCCCCCGCCAACACTTCCTCGCGGGACCGGGGACCGCCCGAGCCGCCGGCCGTGGCGCCGGCCGGAATCGAATAGGAAACCGTCAGGCCGATATTCAGCGCGCCCACGTTATAGGGATCGGTCAACAGGCTCACCAGGAACACGCGGTAGGAGAGTTCCAGCCCCGCGCTCCAGTTGCGGGTCAAGAAATATTCCGCGTTGAGGGAAGGAACGGCCAAAAACCCCCAGCGGTCCACGTTGGTGGTAATATCCGTCATGTTGATGTAGCCGGCGCCCAGGCAGACGTAGGGTGAAACCGACAGCCAGCCGTTCAGCAACGGGAACCGGTAGCCGATGTCCGCGCCGAACATCAGGTTATAGAAACTCAGGTTGGTGTATGAAGCCGTGGAAAAATAGAACTCCAGACCGGTAAAAAGCCCCGGTTTGAGCGTGGGGACAAACGAACTGAGATCGCTCTTGACGCCGATCGCGGCGCCGTAGCCCAAAACGTCTCTGTAGGGTTCCAGGCCCGGACGCAGTGTGATGCGGATGTCGGCATGGACGGTCGTACCCAGAAGGAACAAAACGGCGGCAACGGTAAAGAGCCTCTTCGGCATGTCACACCCCCGTGGCCGCTCATTATAGCACCCGGCAAAAGACATATCAATCCCTCATAATCGCGTCAAATCCCCGCCCCTGATCCCTGATTCCTGATTCCAATATCCTAAATCCTAGACCCTAGATCCTAATCTACTGTGCACCACACGTCATTTGTCCGGTTCGGCCCCACATCCCCGCCGATCAGCCAGATCCGGCCGTCCCAGACAGTTGCCGAAAAATGGACTCTTCCTGTAAAACCGATGCTCGGAGTCACGCGGGACCAAAGGGCGCCGTCCGGACTGGACCATACGTCTGAGGAGTAATTGACATTGCTGATACCGGCGATCAGCCATATTTTCCCGTCATAAACAACGGACGCGTGATAGACCCGGGGGCCGAACGCGGCCGCGTCGGTCACGCAGGTCCAGGTGACACCGTCCGGAGAGGACCAGACGTCGTTTGTCTTGTCCATGCTGTCCGTATAGCCGCCCAGGACCCACATCCGGCCGTTGAACGCGACAGCCGAATGGAATTCCCTGCGGGAAAAATCCGCGTTGGTCACGGCGCAATACCAGTTGGTTCCGTCGGGCGAATACCACACGTCGTTGGACCGGTGGTCGTTGAAGCCGGCAATGACCCACATTTTCCCGTCGTGCACCACGCTGGCGTGACGGCTGCGACGGGGGAAAGCCGCGTTGACCGTGGCCGCGGCCCAGTTTGTGCCGTTCGTGGAAAACCAGACGTCGTTGGAATAGCCGTCAGGGTTCCAGCCGCCGATCACCCACAGGGCATCGTTGAACACGACCATGGTATGATAGGCCCGGATCCCGAAGGGCGCCCGGTTGGTCGCGCAGAACCAGTTGGATCCGTCCCGGGAAAACCATACGTCACCCGCCATGGTGTTGTTGGAGTATCCGGCCGTCAGCCAAAGACAGCCGCGATAACCCGCGATCTGGTGGTATTCCCTCAAGTCAAAGGCCGCTCCCGCGTTCGTGCACACCCAGTTGCTCCCGCTGTGGAGCGGCGCGTGCGGGACCTGCACATCGCGGGGAGCGCCCAGACCCAAACGCCGGTTGATCTCCTCCAGTGAAGAACAGGCCGCGATAACGGCCAGGACCACGAACAGATACGACCGCATCACCGCGCGCGGATTCATCTGCCCTCCCGGAAGCGGATTTCCACCCGGCGGTTCCGGGCGCGGTTGGCGGGAGAGGTATTGGGCGCCGCGGGTCGCGTCTGCCCGTAACCGGTCGAACTGATCCGGCCCTCCGGTATGCCCCAACGCACCAGAATCGCGGCCACGTTCTGGGCCCGGCGCCCGGAGAGGGCGCGGTTGAAGTCCGCGTTCCCCGTATCGTCCGTATGGCCTTCCACGGAAACAACCAGTTTCGGATACGCCCCGACCCGCCGGGCCAATGCGGCCAGCGCCTCGCCGTATTCGCTCCGGACTCCGTTGCTGTTCACGTCGAACAGGACGTCAGAAATTGACAGCATGACGCCGCCGGACTCCTCCGTCACGGTGCCGGGCAGGTTTTCCTCCCGAACCACGGCGCGGATATTTTCCGCCAGACCGGCGCCGGTATTTCCGCGGATCACGGGTTTCGGGCCGCGCGCTTCACGGTCCGCCGGCGCGAATGTCAGAGCCAATGAAAAATTCAGGGTCTGGTGGATGTAAGGGTCCGTCAGCAGGTCGATGAACGTCATGCGGCAGGACACGTCCGCTCCCAGAAGCAGGAAGGGCAATACCGGGGCGGAAAACCTCACGGCCGGGGCAACATAAAAACCCGCGCGGTCCGCGTTGGTGTACTGGTTAACCAGTTGAAGATAACCCGCGCCCGCCAAGCAGGACGACGAGAGGGACCACCGGCTGCCGCTCCGGAAAAAGTCGAAACCCGCCTCCAGCCCCCCGGCCACGCTCAGCACGGTCAGGTTCGAAAAAGCCGCGGGAACGCCGGACACAAATACGCCCAAACCCAGGAACGGACCGCCCGGGAATCCCGGGGCGAACTGGCGGATGTCCGCGCGCAGTCCGGCGTCAGCGTTCCACCCGAACCCGTCGCTGTAGCCATTCAAGCCCGGCTGGACCCAGAGATCAACGTAGGAGTGGGCGATATTAGCTAAACAAATAAATATTAAAACCTGTATCCGTCTTATCACATTCGCCTCACTGCGAATCGATCAAGATGAAGACTATTCCGGAAGTTTGGAATACCAGACATCGTTAGCAAGTCCTAATCCTGTATTTCCAGAAATAACCCACAACCTATTATTGAACGTCATTCCGATCTGATCGCTTCTGGCTGTGAATCCTGCGTTTGCTGCAACACAAATCCAGTTTGTTCCATCATAAGACTGCCAAACATCATTAGTAATGACCCCACAAACCAGCCAGAGTTTATTATCCATCACCATGGTATTCTGCATGGCCCGAGGCGAGAAGGCAGCGCTATTTGTCGCGCAGAACCAGCTGATTCCATCAGATGAGTACCAGACATCGTTTGAATACATCCCACTTATTGAATGCCCGCCGATGACCCACATTTTATCTCTCCAGACACAGCCCGAGTGAGCCCATCGAGCCCCAAATGCGGCCATATTTGTCGCGCAAGTCCAGTTAGTGCCATCTAAGCTGGACCACACATCACACACTCTTACACCCCCATTTGTCGCTCCCCCTATTACCCAAATCTTGTCTTGATAGACAAGACTGAGAAAATGACATCTGGGCGTGAATGCAGAATTTGAAACCGCCAAGACCCAAGTTACACCGTCGCTAGAATACCAAAGATCGTTATTATATTCTGAAGAAACACCGCCGATGACCCAAATATTGTTTTTAAACACGACACATCCAAATAGAACTCTGCTACTGAACCCGCCGTTAGACCGATGCACCCAATTTTTTCCATCAGCGGTGGCCCAGACATCATTGGTATATGAACCGACATTCCCGCCAATCACCCACATTTGTCCGTTAAAAACACATCCCCGCGCCGCTGTTCGAGGGGCAAAAGCCGCTGACAGGGTGGCATTCGTCCAATTCCGTCCGTCGGAATAGACATCAATAACTGGAGTTGAGTTCGTACCCGCTATCAGCCAATGCATTTCGTCTATTGAAGCGCATGAGCAGATAACCAACAGCGCAAAGGCCGGGATTTTGTTCAAGCGTCATCACCCCCAGAGCGTGTTCGTAACTCGGGACTGGATTCCATTTTCATGCTGATGCGTCACGGAATCTGATCAATAAAAAGAAAATGATTGTAGCGGTACAGATTGAACTTGCCGTTGCCCGCCCGGTCTGACGCCATGTAGACCTGGTAAGTGTCCGGGTCAATGAACGGGGTGATGTCATTATAGTCTGAAAGATAGGCCGGTGTAGGGTAGTAATAACTGAACGGGGCAACGCTGCCGCCATGACTGTGACCGGTAAATTTATTGCCGGTTGTCTGTAAAAGATAGTTATTGCTAAGAGCTGCGGAATAGATTCCGGCAATTCCGGAAATGTTAGTATTGATTGTCCAACCTAGAAACGGGGCCCAGAGCGGTGTACTGGTGCCCGGCGAGGAAGTATCAATCCCAGCGGAACCGTTCGCCGCTATGAACATGGGACTGCCGGATATCCGGACCACGCTGATATGCCTGTAATTCACCGGAGTGTTCTGATCAACCGAAAAAGAGGAAAATCCCGCTCCGACCCGGTATGACATGAGATTGGTTGAACCGCCGCTGATCCTCAGGAAACTGATATAATTGGTGCCGTTCGCATCACAAAGAATCGGACTGATTTCGCGCGAGGTTGTATTGATTGTCGAATTCAGGGGCGACGGCTTCTGGAAACTCCCGTCCACGTTCATGACGGCATAGTAAATATCGTAATTTCCGCCCCGATCCGAGGCGAAAAAGAGGTATTTCTTCCCGGTGACGTTATAGCTATACACAAACGGCGTGATGTCGTTGAACGCGTCGGAGCTGACTTTGCCGCCGCCGGCCAGCCAGAGGATCTGCTCCCGCAGGGCGGGGTCCGTCACGCCCATCAGGTCAAAATACTCCCCGCAGGACGTCAAAACCGCGCCCAGAAGGGCCGCGAGAAGAACTTTTTTCATATCACACCACCTGAAACATTATTTATTCCCCATTATCCTAACAGAACCGGGGGAAAACGCAATACGATCCCGGCAAATTCTTTCCTGACCAGGCTTGAGATATTTCCCGTCGGGATATAAACTTGTGCCGTCAGAACGGTTCATGCGGAGGCGTTTCGGTGAAGATCGGCGAAGAACTGGTCCAGCAGAAACTCATCACCCCCGAACAGCTGGATAAAGCCCTGGCGGAACAGAAAAAACAACCGGATAAAAAAATCGGGGAAATCCTCCTGGAACTGGGTTTTATTGACGTGGAACAGTTCATGAAGGTCCTCGAGAAACAGATGAAGGACTCCGGCCTCCAGAAATCCTGACCCCCCTCAAAATGACCGGAAACCGCTCAACTCAACGCAAAAAACCTATCATCTTTGTGGTTGCCTGAGACAAAAACCCCAAAATTCTTGAGGATTTTCGGCTTTGTCCGATACTTCAAAACAGGACAAGGATGTCCAAAATCGGACCATGGAGGGTATTTATGGAAGACAACCTGATGAACCACCTGAAGGCGTTCCGCGACCTGCTCGCCCGGGAAGCGGACCACGTATCGGCGCTCGTCAAACTCGAGGAACAGAAGTACGAATCGCTGAAATCCGTGGACATGACCTCTCTCATGAACGTGAACACGAACGAGGAAGAAACGCTCCAGATGCTGGACAGCATCGAGAAACGCCGCAAGAAGGCCATTGCCGGGCTCGCGGCGGAACTGAAAATCCCCCCGGACATCACGCTTTCCGACCTGATCCGCGCCATCCCGGACGAAAAATACAACAACCTGAAAAACGAGCTCATCGTGCTGCGGAACCGGATCAAGGGCCTGACGGAAAAACTCCAGGTCAATATGACGGAAAATTCCGAACTGATCCGGAGCAACCTGGACATCATCAACATGACCCTGTCCTTCGCCAACCGCGGCGCGCAGAAGGAAACTTACGGCGACCGCGCGGCCAGCGCGCGCAAGGAATCGCGGGACAGCATCTATATCATCAACCAGATCGCCTGACAGGGGCGGACAAGGAGCCGGTTATGCTATCCACGTTCAGCGGAATCGAAGTCGGGAAGAAAGGCCTGATGGCCAACAACATGGGGCTGTCTACGGTCGGCCACAACCTGTCCAACGTGGAAACGGAAGGGTACAGCCGCCAGAAGGTGAACCTGAAAACCTTCCTGCCCATCTACGACCCGTCCGCCAACCGCGTGGAAGTCCCGGGCCAGATCGGCACCGGCGTGGTGGTGGAGGACATCCAGCGCGTGCGGGACGTGCTGATTGACGACCGCATCAATTTTGAGAAAGGCGGGCTGGGGTACTGGGAAGCCAAAAAGGGTTTCCTGCACCAGGTCGAAATGATCCTGAACGAACCCGGCCGTCCCAACATCCGCACCGTCATGGACGACTACTGGGAATCCTGGCAGAAAGTGGCCGCGGACCCGACGGAACGCGCCAGCCGCCTGGAACTCATCCAGCGCGCGCGCACCGTCACGGACACCTTCAACCAGACTTTCGCCTCCCTGTACGACCTGCGCAAAAACGCTGACCAGCTGGTGGACCAGCGCATTACCGAAATCAACCAGATCGCGTCCGAGATCGCCGGCCTGAACACCCAGATCGTGAAAAGCGAGGCCATGGGGGACAGACCCAACGACCTCTACGACCGGCGCGACATGATGATCGACCGGCTTTCGAAAATCGTGGACATTCGCGTGGAGCGAAACAACCGCCACGAGGTGATCGTTTACATCGGGACGGAAAACCTGGTGCAGGGAAACCTCGCCAACAGGATCAACGCCGTGGGCAACCCGGCCAACGACGGGTTCGTGGACGCCATCTGGTTTGACGGCCGCGCGGTGAAACTGGGCGCCGGCGAACTGGCCGGCCTGGTCTCCGTGCGGGACCTGGACATCCGCCGCGCCGCGGACAACATGAATTCCCTGGCCGTGAACATCGTGGACTCGACCAACGAGATCCACCGCGACGGATACGGCCTGAACCTGACCACGGACAACAATTTCTTCAAGGAGCTTCCCGTAACGCCCTACGCGAACGGGGACCACGATTTCAACAACGACGGCGTGCCCGACGGCACGGCCGTGTTCAAGGTGAGCGGCGTGGAAAAACTTTCCGGCGCCACCGTCATCGGGAGCGGCGGGACGCTGTCCTTCGGGCCGTCCGTCCCGGACGGGCCGGCGGTCGCCATCACGTATTCCGCCAACGAAAAGGTCCAGGACCTGATTGACCGCATCAACCGGTCCGACGCGGGCGTCACGGCCTACCTCAACCACCGCGACCAGCTGTCCTTCAAGGCCAAGTTCGACGAAACCGGCGCCTTTCCGCAGTTCGCCATCCGTCACATTGAAGACAGCGGGAACTTCCTGGTGGGAATCGCGGGCATGCTGGAACAGTCCGGTCCCGCGGGCGCGTTCGACTACCGCAACGTGGGCGACATCGTGAAATTCAACGTCCCGGCCATGAATCTGAGCCTCGCGCCGCACAAGCACCCGGCGGCGTGGATGGCCCTGTCCCAGGAAATCCTGTCCAACCCGGACAACGTGGCCGCGGCCGGCGGGCTGGACACCACCGGAGACGGCAAACCGGACCGGATCAACGGTCTGGCTGACAACCGCAACGCCCTGGCCATCGCGGAACTGCGCCATAAAAAGGTCATGATCGAAAGCCAGGCCACGTTCCAGGATTTTGCCAAGGCCGTGGTCGGGGATTTCGGCACGCGGTCCGAGAACGCAAAAAACAACATGGACAAGAACAACGCCGTGGTGGAAAGCCTGGTCAACCTGCGCAAGGAGATCAGCGGCGTGAACGTGGACGAGGAACTGACCAAAATGCTCATGTTCCAGCACGGTTACAACGCCTCGGCGCGCCTGGTTTCCACCGTGGACAGAATGATCGAAACGCTGTTGAGAATGGGAGCATAACCAGGATTCAGGGATTAGGATTTAGGGTCTAGAGGTGAGGACTCATGAATGAGATGATACTGAATACTGGATCCTGATGCCTAGACCCTAATGCCTAGATCCTAGCCCCTAACACAAGGAGGTACCCATGTTAGGCCGAGTCACGCAGACTTTTATCGTGAACGATTTTACGAACAATCTGAACTCGCGGCAGTCGGAACTGCAGAAAACGCAGAGGCAGCTGTCCAGCGGCATGCGGGTCAATCTGCCGAGCGACGACCCCGTCGCGACCATCAACTACATGGATTTCCAGAGCCGCCTGAGGGAAGTGGAGATCTACCGCACGGTCATCGACAACGCCAAGTCCAAATTGAACCTGACGGACTCCTCCCTGGAAAGCGTGACGGCGCTGATCCAGCGGCTGAGGGAACTGGCCGTGCAGGGGGCGAACGGGACTTACACCAAGGAAGAACGCCGCAACATGGCGGTGGAGGCGGACCAGCTGATCCGCGAACTGCTCCACGTCGCCAATACCGTTTACAAGGGCAACCCGCTTTTCGGCGGCACCACCGTGGACCCGACGCCCTTCCGGTCCCAATACCGCGTGGACCAGGATTCCGGCGTGGAGTTTCTGGATGGCGTGCGCTACACCGGCAACAACCAGTCCCAACTGTCCGAAGTGGAACGCGGAGAGAGGATCGAGGTTTCCCAGCCGGGCAACCAGATCTTCTGGGCCGACAACATGGAAATCTATTCCACGCTGAGCGTGTCCGGCTATGCCGCCGCGGGGGATTCCCGGATCATCGTGGACGGGGTCTCCATCGAAATCAAGGCCGGAGACAACCTGGAAGTGATCGCCGGCAAGATCAACGAGGCCAAACTGGCCGTTCAGGCCACCATCGAAACCAGAAACGGCGCGAGCTACTTCACGCTCCAGTCCACGTCCCCGCACCAGATCTCGCTCCAGGACGCGGACGGCGGCAGCGTGCTTCAGGACCTGGGTCTAATCGACCACGGCATGACCCCTCCCTACAATTACTCCCCGGCCGCCCGGGTCTTCACCGGCAGCATCTTCGACGCGCTGATCGAATTCCGGCGCGCCCTGTCCGCCGACGACTCCTCCCGGATCGGGGGCCGCGGAATCATGCTGATCGACAATTCACTGTCCAACATCCTGAATTTCCGGGCCCATATCGGCTCCGTCACCCAGCGCCTGGACGCCCTTACCGAACGCTACCTGAGCGACGAGGTCTATCTGACGGAAGCCAAGGACAACGCGGTGGCCACGGACCTGCCCAAGGCCATCATGAACCTGAAAGCGCTCGAATTTTCGCACGATGTGGCCCTGAACGTGGGGGCGCGCATTCTGCCCAGAACGCTGCTGGACTTTTTACGGTAACGGCGGGCGTTTGCTTGCGAATTCCGGCACCAGGCATTAAAGTATAGCGCACCAGCGGAGGACACGAGTGGAAACCATCAGGACCAAGGCGTACGGCGAGATCCAGGTCGAGGAAAACAGCGCCATCTGTTTCAAGCGGGAAATCCTGGGTTTCGAGAACTTCCGTTATTATTACCTGATCGAGATGGGGGACCTTCCCAACTTCTACTGGCTGCAGTCCAAGGAAGAAAGCGACCTGGCTTTCATCGTGGTGGACCCGCGCCTGTTCAAGTCCGACTACGAACTGAAAATTGACGACGTGGACATGGCCCTCCTGGAAAAGGAACCGGACGACACGCTGATCGACATGGTCATCGTCAACATCCCCGACGACATCCACCGGATGACCATCAACCTGCTGGGACCCATTGTCATCAACGTCAACAAGAGGGTCGCCATCCAGGGCATTTCCCTCAACAACGACTACGGCACCAAGGTGCCCATTTTTACCGGCGAACCCAAGAACGCGCCGGAAACAGCCGGCGGGGACAGGCAGGAAAAAAAGGAACACGCCGCCGGCCCGGCCCACGCCCCGAAAAAAGACCACCCCGAACGCAAGAAAAACAGGAAATGAGCTTAGGGAGCTAGAGCGTGCTGGTTCTTTCGCGCAAAGAAGACGAATCCATCATCATAAACGACAACATCGAGATCAAGGTTGTCGGCATCAAGCAGGACCAGGTGAAAATTGGCATTGTGGCCCCGAGGGATGTTAAAATATTCCGCAAGGAAATTTACGACCTGATCCAGGCCGAAAACATCGCCGCCGCGAACGCGGCCGCCGGCGGCCTCTCGACCCTGAAGGAAGTCCTTTCCCAGAAGGAAAAAGAGAAGGAGAAGGAAAAGGACAAGGAGAAAGGGCCCCATGATCAGTAAGGAAAAAACCGAAATGCTCAAATTCTACGGCCAGGCGCTGGAGCTTTACCGCGGCCGGAAGTTCGCGGAAGCCCGGCAGGCCTTCCAGAAATGCCTGGAACTCGTTCCCGGCGACGGCCCGTCCCAGATTTACGTGGAACGCTGTGACGTTTTCATCCAGAACCCGCCTCCCGCTGACTGGGACGGCGTCTTCGTGATGACCACGAAGTAACAACCGGAGGACACCATGGCCCAGACCATCGACCCCTACCGCGACTATCCCACCCAGACCACCCTGAGCGACACCACCGGGTGCGAGGGCACCATCCGTTTCAAGAATTCCCTCCGCATTAACGGGCAATACGCCGGCAAGGTGGACTCGAGCGGCCTGCTCGTGATCGGGCCGAACGCCCGGATCAAGGGAGACGTGATCTGCGACGAGGTGATCGTGGGCGGGGAGATCCGCGGCAATATTACCGCCCGCCAGCGTTTGGAACTCCTGGACACCGCCAAGCTGTACGGGGACATCCGCACGCCCAAACTCAGAATCGCCGACGGAGTGGTTTTTGAAGGCAAATGCGAAATGACGCAGGCGAAATAAGCGGCCACAATTTTACGGGCCATTTGACAGAAAGAACCCGGAGCATTAAAATAGTCCGAAAGCCCTGAAAAACCCCGGAGGAACCTATGGTGGAAGTGGAAGAAAAAGGGGACGTGACTCTTCTCAAGGTTTCCGGACGGCTGGAAATCAACCTGGCACTGGAACTGGAAGAGATCATCAACAATCACATCAATAACGGCAAGAAACTTTTCATATTCGACCTGGGAGACGTGCATTACCTGTCTTCCAGCGGTATCCGCGTCTTCATCGCCACCCTGCGCCAGCTCAAGGACATCAAGGGCCGCATGGTCCTGTCCAACCTGAGCGCCAACGTGATCAAGACGCTCAAGATCGTGGAACTGGACGGTCTGTTCGACATCATCAACAACATGGACGACGCGGTCAAGGTGCTGAAATCGGAATGACGCCCCGCGTCGCGCTGGCGGTCCTCTTCTTCGTCCTCACGGTGGGAAGCGGGACGGTCTGGCTCGTGTATCACCTCCTGAAAAGAAAAAAACTCATCGCCAACCTCCTCTCCCTTCCCAAAGACCGCCGTTACTTCTGGTACCGCCTGCGGCAGCAGGGTTTTTCCGTTGTCGGCCATTCCCTCACCCGCTCCTACTCGCTCAGCCGCGACGGGGAGGACAGCTCCTTCACGCTCAAGGCCGATTTCCTGGCGCGGCGCAAGGGCGAAACGTTCGTGTGCCTGTTCCACAACCATCCGGACGACCTGGAGCGCATCAGACAGTATTTCGTCTATTCCGCCGTTTTCGGTGCGGACGGCGTCGTGTTTTACAACGAGTATCTCAGGACGTTCACCGTCCTGCAGTGACGCGGAACGCGGCCAAGCGAGGATCCAGTGGAAAACATCGTCCTGTTGGGAGCGACCGGCTCCATCGGAAGTTCCGTCCTGAGCGTGATCAGCCACTACCCGGAGCGGTTCCGGCTCATGGGCGTGAGCGCGGGCCGCAACCTGAAGAAACTGGAAAAAATCCTGGGCGATTTCCCGTCGGTCCGCGCGGTCTGCCTGATGGAGGACCGTCCGGACCTGAGCCGGAAATTTCCGGACCGGCAATTTCTTTTCGGCGATTCCGGACTGGACGACCTCGCGGCCTGGCCCGACGCCGCCACGACGGTGATTGCCGTGTCCGGTGTGGCGGGACTGCGGCCCACGATTTCCGCCATCCGGGGCGGGAAGCGTCTCCTGAGCGCCAACAAGGAATCCATCGTTGCGGCGGGGGACCTGATCAACTCCCTCCTGGGCGGGACCGGCGGCCGGATCATCCCGCTGGACAGCGAGCACAACGCCATTTTCAACATCCTGGAAAAGTTCCCGGGCCCGTCCGTCCGGTCCGTCACGCTCACGGCCTCGGGAGGACCTTTCCGCAGGCGCAGGATCGGCCCGCGCACGACCGTGCGGGACGTTCTGGCCCACCCCACCTGGGATATGGGACACCTGGTCACGGTGAACAGCGCGACCATGATGAACAAGGGTTTCGAGGTGATCGAAGCCCACCACCTGTTCCGCCTGGAATACGACAGGATCCGCGTGCTGGTCCACCCGCAGTCGCTGGTTCACGGGATCGTGGAGCTCGGGGACGGCAGCCACCTCCTTTTCGCGTCCCCCAGCGACATGCGTTACCCCATCGCGCTGGCCATGTTCCACCCGGAAACGCCCGCGGAAAAATTCCCGAAACTGGACCTGAAGAAAACCCCGCTCGAGTTCTCGGACCCCGACCTGAAGAAATTTCCGCTGTTGTCCCTGGCGTACGCCGCCGGCCGTTCCGGCGGGATGCTGCCCTGCATCCTGAACGCCGCGAACGAAACCGCCGTTCACGAATTCCTGTCCGGCCGACTGCCTTTTATCCGCCTCCCGGGCGCGGTGGAACAAACGGTGGAGCTCCTGTCCGGCCGTCCCGACAGCCTGAAAACGCCGGACGGCCTGGAAAGCGTTCTAGAGTTCGACGCACTCGCCCGGCGCGCCGTGCTGGAGCGCATCCGCGAATCCGCCTGATCCAAGCCGGACATCCGGCCTGGGCGCGCCCCGTCAGCGTCCGCCATTGCGAAAATCGGCGGGCATCTGTATAATTTCCTGCATCCTGACCGGAAGGGAGTCGCCATGAAACAACCCGAAAACACGGACATCCTGGGCGTCAAGGTCACGCTCACAACCCGAGAGGAGCTCAAGGAATACCTGATCCAGACCACCTACAACAAGGGCCGTTTCCGGCTCATCATCCTGGATGAAAAAAAACTTTTCTCCTGCGTCTTCCAGAAAAAACACCGCCAGGTCGTCAATCAGGCCGATATTGTCATCTCCTCCTCGCAGACGGTGTCCTGGATGGTCAAACGCCTCACCGGACACACGGTGCCCGTGATCATGCCGGTCACCCTCTTCCTGGATTTCATGCGCACGGCCGACGAAATGAACTATACGGTGTTCCTGTACGGCGGTAACCAGAAGATCGCCCTGGAAACCCTGAAACGCGTGCGAAAGTCCTTCCCCCAGGCCCGCATTGTGGGCAATTACCGGTCCAACATCCGGGACCGCGAACTGGAGGACGTCCTGACCACCATCCGCAAGAGCTCGCCCCAGATCCTGTTCGCCGGGATCGGCGGGGGTCTGAGGCAGGAAAAGTGGATCAAGGAAAACATGCACTATTTCCAGAACTCGATTGTCGCGGGGGTGGACACCGCCTTTACCGTCATATCCGGCCAGAAAAAAATGCCGCCCATGTGGGTGCAGAAAAAGGGGTGGAACGGTTTCTACATGACGCTGACCCAGCCCTACAACCTGGTCCGGCTTTTCCGCGTCTTCTTCCTGTTCGCGCTCACGCTCGCGATCAAGCTGTGCCGCGCCCTGAAAAAAATCCGCAAACCCGCCCGGGGCGTAAAAAAATGAAACCGGCCGTCCGGACCGTCGCGCTGGACGGCGACCGCCTCTTCATCATCGACCAGCGTCTTCTTCCCCGCGAAGAGAAAATTCTGGAGCTCCGGAACGAACGCGACGTCTTTGACGCCATCCGGTCCCTGGCCGTCCGCGGGGCCCCGGCCATCGGCATCGCGGCGGCCTACGGGGTGTTCGTGTCCCTGAACAACCGAACCTTTTCCGGCGCGGAGCCGTTTGACCAGGCGGCTTTTGATGTCATTGAATACCTGGCCGGTTCCCGCCCCACGGCCTACAACCTGTTCTACGCCCTGGACCGGATGAGAAAGATCGTGGAACGGGGCGCGCCCGCCGCGGAATCGCTGCGGCTTTTAAAACAGGAGGCCCTGGCCATTCACCGCGAGGACCTGGACAGGTCGGACCGCATGGCCGCCGCGGGAGCGGAACTGGTTCCCGCGAACGCGCGCGTTCTCACGCATTGCAACGCGGGGGGCCTGGCCACGGGCGGAAACGGCACGGCGCTGGCGGTCCTCTATCGGGCCCGGGAACTGGGAAAAAATATTTCCGTGATCGCGGACGAAACGCGTCCTCTCCTGCAGGGCTCCCGATTAACCGCGTGGGAGCTGACGCGCGCGGGTATCCCCTGCCGTGTGATCACGGACAGCATGGCCGGCTTCCTGATGGCGCGCGGGGAAATTGACCTGGTGATCACCGGGGCGGACCCGACACGGGCGCGCTGGGCCATCGACGCCCTGATCGCCGCCAACGGGGAGTTTGCCAACAAGATCGGCACCTAGTCCCTGGCCGTGCTGGCGCGGCACCACGGGATCCCGTTTTACGCCGCCGCCCCGGTTTCCACGTTCGACTTCCGCTGCCGTTCCGGCCGGGACATCCCGATCGAGGAACGGGACACGGAGGAAGTCCTGACCTTCGCCGGAGTCCGGATTGCGCCCGAAGGGGCCGTGGCCTGGAACCCGTCTTTTGACGTGACGCCCGCGGAGTTTCTCGCCGGCATCGTCACCGAGGACGGCGTGCTCCGGCCACCGTTCGGGGACGCCATAGCCCGTTACCAAAAAAGCGAGGCAAAGTGATCATGTTCGAAAACAACCGCCGCCCCGGCCTGGGGATCATCATCGGGGAAACCCGCGACCAGTTCCTGTCCTTTGACGATTACGCGGAACATTTTCTTCTTCCTTTCTCCCCGCGGTT
This sequence comes from uncultured Brevinematales bacterium, assembly GCA_964392785.1. GTDB lineage: Bacteria > Spirochaetota > Brevinematia > Brevinematales > JAOACQ01 > CAYMRH01. The sequence continues at coordinate 8,198 of CAYMRH010000036.1, read as the reverse complement.
CCGCAACATCGATTTCGCCGTCAGCACGCTCGCCACGGCGGGCGTGGAGTCGATCGTGGTCCTGGTCAAACGCGACAAGGAAATCATCCTGAACTACCTGGTCAAGGGATGGCCCCGGCTTTCGTTTCACGTGCTGGATTACGTGGACATCATGACCAAGTTCATGGATTTCCTGGACGAATTCACGCAGGCCCATTCCATGGACCGCGTCCTGATCGTGAAGGGCAACCACCCGGTCTGGCTGGATCTGGACCGCATCCGGGACCGGATGGACCGCGCGCACAATCTTTCCCTCCGGGGCCGGTCCGGCGGGCACCCCGTGTACCCGCTCCTGTCCGTGGAACGCAAGCTTTTCCAGAAGAAAGTGGAGGTCATGATCCTGGACGAAAAAAACCTGGACATGGACGTGATCGAGAAGATGACTCGCGAATTCCGCATTCCCGAGGAAGACCTGGACCCCCAAACCGGTTATGTCCTGCCGTTCGGCAGCCTGAAGGACTATTACCGGATCCACATGGACATGATCGGGAACTACCTGGAACTGGACGAGTTCCACTCCCGCACGCCCATCCGGGGGGATTCGGCGCTGACGGTTTCGTCCCAATTCGGCAAATCGGCGTTCGTGTCCCACTCCATCGTGGGCGAAAACGTGGAGATCCTGGGGCGCGTGGAAAACAGCGTGATCTTTTCCGGCGTGAAGATCGGCAAAAACGCGTTCGTGAAGGATTCGCTGGTGTTCCCCGGCAACCACGTGGGTTCCAAATGCCGGATCATCAAGACGATCGTGGACGAATTTTCCGGCGACAGCACCATCCCCAACATCGGCCCGAACGTCGAGATCGGCCTGGAGGACACTTCCGTCCGGAAAAACGCGAAATTTCCGTCGATCCTGAACTTCGGCGTCACGCTGGTGGGCAAGGACGCCCGCATACCGCCCGGGGCCAGGATCGGGGCCAACTGCTACATTGACAGCTTTGTTCCCGCGTCTTCCGTTAAAACCGAACGCAAGATCGCAGACGGCGTGTCGGTGCTGAGGGAGTGTTAGGATTCAGGATTTAGGGTTTAGGATCTAGGATTTAGTTGCTGTATGAGAATAGTTTTCTGGATCCTAAACCCTAAATCCTGAATCCTTGAGCTTAGATCCCGTAAACTACTCCTCAATCTTCTTCATCGGGAATTTTTTGCGGATCGCCGCGTAGGCCGTGGGCACAAATATCAGCGTGAAAAGCGTTCCAATGGCCAGCCCGCCGGAAACCGAAAACGCGAGCGGCGAATACAGTTCCGAACCCTGCCCGGTCCCGACCGCCATGGGAACAAGACCCAGAATCGTGGTCAGGGTGGTCATGGATACCGGCCGCAGACGCCGCATGCCCGCCTGGACCGCCGCCTCGTCCGGACCCAGCCCCCCTCTCATCAGCTGGTTCATGTAATCCAGAAGCACAATGCCGTTATTGACCACGATACCGCACAACAGCACGATGCCGATGGCGGATATGATGGACAGGCTCTTGCCGAACAGAAGGAGCGTGGCAAAAGACCCCACCGCGCCGAACGGAATCGCGAAGATGATGATAAACGGCGCCAGGAGCGACTCGAACTGGGACGCCATGATGGCGTACACCAGCACGCCGGACAGCAGGAACGCCAGCACCAGCTGCGCGAAGGAATCCCTCATGTCCTTGAAGGAACCGCCGTAAAATACGGTGAGACCCTTGGGCAGGAACACCTCCGACCGGATCCGTCTCTGGATATCCTCCATGATCCGGTTCATGGGCCTTCCGAAGGCGTCGGCGGTGACCACGGTGGTGCGGACGGAATCCTTCCGGGAAATTTCCTCCGGGCCCGTGGTTTTCCGCACCGTGGCTATGGAGGCCAGGGGCACCAGTTTTCCCGACGGCCCCGGAAGCGCCAGCGACAGGATGTTGTCGATGGTCATCCGGTCCTGCGGCCTGAGGCGCACGATCACTTCCATGTCCGTGCCGTCCCGGGTCTTGTAGAATGTGGCCATGCGCCCGCCGAAACCCGTCTTGATGGACTGGGCGATGTGATAGGCGTTCAAACCCACCTTGGACGCGATCTCGCGGCGGATCGCCACTTCCACTTCCGGAATGGGGTTTTTCCGTCCGGATTGCGCCTCGCGCACCCCGTCCACAGTCCCGATGATTTTCGCAATCTGGTCCGCGACCCGGTCGGCCGCTTCGCTGTCGTCGCCCCGGATCTCGATGGCGATGGAGGCGCCGCCTCCCCCGGACGCCATGTTGAAGAGCATCCCGATTCCTTCCATGGTCACCGTCACGGACGCCGGGTAATTCCGGAACGCGGCCCGGACTTCCTCCATGACCGTCTTGAGAGGCCGCGTGCGCCGGTCCTTGGGCGTCATCGCGACAGACAGCGAGACCACGTTTTCGTCCCCGCCGCCGCCCAGGTTCATCATTCCGGCGGCGGAAATGCGGGTGCTCATCCGTGACAGGTCCTTCCCCACGATCCGCGCCAGTTCCTTTTCCATGTCCCGGGCAATCCGGTCCGTGAACTCGATGCGCGTCCCCACGGGAAATTCCGCCCGCACCCGGAACTGGCCCTCGTCAATCTCCGGCAGGCCCTCCTTTCCGATCCCGATCATCAGAACGGCCGCGGCCACGGCCGTGAACGCCACGGTGGAAACGATCAGAAGCGCCTTGCGCTTCAAGAGCCTTTTCAGGGCCTTGCCGTACGCCGCGTCCAGGGAATCGATGAGCCCGGTAAAAAATTTCTCCAGCGGTTTCAGCAGCCGGTTTTCCTGCACGGACACCATTTTGGACGCGAGCATGGGGATGAGAGTATAGGACACGACCAGGGACGCCGCCAGGGACACGCTCACCGTCAGGGCCAAGTCCCGGAATATGCGCGCCACGAACCCTTCCATGAAAATGATGGGCAGAAAAACCGCGATGGTGGTGACCGTGGAGGCCGTGATGGCCATGATCACCTCTCCCGAACCGTGCACCGCGGCCTGGAACCGGGGCATTCCCTTCTTGCGGTGGTGGAAGATGTTTTCCAGGGTCACGATGGAGCAGTCCACCATCATGCCCACGCCCAGCGCCAGTCCGGCCAGGGACACGATGTTCAGACTCACGTTGAAAAAATACATGGCGATCATGGTCACGATCACGGATGTGGGAATGGCGATCCCGATGATGGACACGGTGCGGAAATTCCAGAGATAGAGCATGAGGACCAGGACGGTGAGCACGGCGCCCAGAAGCGCCGAATCCCGCACGTTGTTGATGGACCGCCGGATGTCCCGTGACGAATCCAGTACCGTTTCAAACCGCACGCCGGACGGAAGCCCCTTTTCGATTTCCGCCAGCTGCCTGCGCACGCCGTCCGCCACCTGGACCGTATTGCGTCCGGATTCCTTGAAAACGGACAGCATCACGCCGCTTTGGCCGTTGATCCTCTGTACGCCCGTCTGGTCGTTGTATCCGAATGCGACCGTCGCCACCTCTCCCAGTTTCACGGGCACGCCGCCCTTCACGGCCACGATCACGCTGCGGATGTCGTCCAGGGTCCGGAATTCTCCCGTGGTCCGCAATACGAATTTATAAACGCCCTCGTACGTGGACCCGCCGGCCACGTTCTGGTTTTCCACCGCCAGCAGCGTGGCGATGGAATCGATATTGAGGCCGTAGGCCTGGAGCCGGTTGCGGGACACGTTCACGTGGACTTCCCTTTTGAGCCCGCCGGAAATCCTGATGTTCGCCACCCCGTCCACCTGCTCGATCTTGGTTTTGACCTGCGTGTCGGCCAGATCGTACAGGTATTCCAGGTCGTCCGACCCGTAGAGCGCGACGTTCATGATGGGCATGAGCGCCGGCGAGAACTTGAAGATGATGGGGGAATCAGCGTCCTTGGGAAGCGCCCTGCGGACCAGGTCCAGTTTCTCGCGCACGTCGCCGGCCACAGCGTCCGTGTTCACGCCCCAGTTGAAATGAACGGTCACGAAGGAGCGCCCCTCCTCCGAAACGGACTCCACGTAATTGATGTTGTTCACGCCGGACGCCGCGCCTTCCACCACGCGGGTCACGGATTTTTCCACCTCCCGGGGGCCGGCGCCGGCATACGTGGTCACGACGGCGATCACGGGCATCTCGATGTTCGGGAAGTAGTCCACAGGCAGTTTGGTCAGGCTGATGAACCCCAGCATCCAGGCGGACAATAGGACCATCAGGGTCGTGACGGGCTTGCGGACGGCGATCTCGATCACGCGTTTCATTTCGCCGGCTCCCCGTTCGTCACGGCCGTTTCCCGGACCGGGTTGATGAGGGCGCCGTCTTTCAGGAACTCCCGTCCGTAGGACACGAACTCCTCCCCGTCGGAAAGACCGGACGCGACCGCGACCCGGTCCCGGTACTCAAACAGGATTTTCACGGGTTTCAGCCTGGCCACGGACAGGACCGCGTTGGTCCTGCGCGCCCCCAGATTGGTCTTCAGTTCTCCGATACCGTACACGTAATCCGCTCCGTCCCCGCGGACCAGCGCCGTGTTCATCAGGACGATCACGTTGGACGCGCTGGCCGTTAAAAGCGACGCGTCCGCGTACATGCCGGGCAACAGCTCGCGCGTCCGGTTGTCCACTTTCGCGCGCACCAGCAGGGTGTGGCTTTGCGGATCGATGGAGAAATCCTTTCTGTAAACGGACGCGTTAAAAACGCGGCCGGGATAGGCCGGGACGGACAACAGCACCCGCTGCCCGACGGCCACGCGGTCCACCTCGCTTTCCGGCACGTTGATCAGCGCGTCAATCTCGGAGATATTCCCCACGCTCGCGATGGGCACGGCCCCCGGCACCACGTTCTGGCCGGGCAGCACGTGCACGGCCGTGACGGAACCGGCAATCGGCGATTTGACGGGCGCCAGGACGTAGTTCAACCCCACCTGGGACCGGTCAATATAGACGATCGCGTCCCCCTTGTTGACCCGTTCTCCCTCAAAACGGACTATGCGGTCCACCTTTCCGGAAACGTCCGCGTACACCTGCACTTCGCTCCGGCCCACGAGCCGCGCGTTCAGGTCCAGATAGCGTTCCAGGGACCCTTTCCGCGCGCGGTCCACCAGGACGGTCACGGCCCGGTCCCGATCGTCACCGCCCTTTTTGGATCCGCAGGACGCGAAAACCAGGACGGCAGTCGCGATCAAGAGGCCGCCGCGAATGATGCGGGTTTTTGTCATGTCTGTCCTCCGGTGTCTTTTCATGAACCGGTCATCCGTTTGAGTTTCAGCGCGGCCGTATAATGGTCCAGCAGCGCCTGCAGATAACTGGTCTGCGCCTGATTGTAGCTGACTTCCGCGTCCGTCACTTCCAGCGAGGACGCGTTCCCGGCCCGGTAACGGACGTTCATCATGCCCAGCGCGGTCCGGGCCTGCCGGACGTTCTCCGACTGGCTCCTGATGGTCTGGTCCGACTCTTCGATCTGGAGCAGGAGCGCGCGGACCTGGAGCGAAACGCCGTCCACGGCCTGCCGCCGCGCCAGCTCCGTTTTGGCCAGGGTTTCTTCCGTCTCGCGCACGGTTTGGGCCGTGCGGGACAAGGGAATCCAGTCGTCTATGGGCACGGAAAGCTGGAGCCCCGTATTCCATGAACCGATCCACTGGCGGTCGGCGTCGTAGGTAGAACGCTTTTTCCAGTCCAGCTTGGCGTTGAAAAATGCGGACAGCGTGGGGTAACTCCCGGCGGCGCTCACCTCGCGGGACAAGCGGAGATTGTCCAGCGTGTAGTCCAGGGTCCGGATCCCGATATCGTTGGAAACGGCCAGATTGACAGCCCGGTCAGCCGTGATCGCGGGAACGGTTTCGTTGGTGGTGTCCAGGAGCGAACCGGCCAGCTCGACCGCGCCGGGGTCGGAAATCCTGATCAGGTTGCAGAACGCCATCTTGGACGTGACGTACGCGTTGCGGACCCGGGACAACCTCGGCTGGTTGTTCTTCCACTGGACGTCCGCCTTGATCAGATCGTACTCCGACACGATGCCGGCCTGGTAATTGGCCCGGGTGAATTTCAGCCGCTCCTGAAGACTCGCGTCCAGGTCCTCGGCCAGACGCACGTTTTCCCGGATCAGGAACAGATCGTAAAACGACGTGCGCACGGTCGTCTCGACTTCGCTTTTTTTATCCCGGAGCCGCGCCCGGGCCAGGTCCAGCGCGTTTTTCCTGATGGCCATGGCGTTCCAGAGCCGGAAACCCGAAAACAGCGGTTTGGTGACGGTCAGCCCGGCGGAATAGTTGTCCCAGTACGCGTTGGTGAGTTTGACCGACTCCATCACGGGAATGTCCAGCCCCATGACGTTGGTGTTGTAGAGAAACTTCATGCCGTCCACAATCCCGCTGTCCACCGTATCCGGGTCGATCACCGTCCAGGACCCGGACAGGGCCGCGTCGGGCAGAGCGAAATCCGCAAAACTCTGCGCGTACTGCGCGTCGGCTATGGCCGCGTCCTTCTCGTACTGAGCCAGCGTCAGGTTGTTCAGCAGGGCCAGGCGCACGGCGTTGGAGATGTTCAGCGTGGAAACCTCACGGGCGTTCGCTCCCGCCCCGGACACGGCGATCAAGGCGTACACAAGCGCTCCGCGCAAAAATCCGGTCCTTTGTATTCTCATATCAGCCCCTTTTTCCCGAATATTTTCTGGTGTTGGTCTCGATCGCGCCCTTCATGTCCGCCGTTTCGGCATGCCGTTTCGCGGCCGCAAGATAATCCAGCGCCCGCCCGTAGTCGCGCCGCCGGTCTCCCCAGTACACGGCGTAAAAAAGGTAGATCATGGCCTTGAAGTTGTCCCGCCGGCGTATTTCGTCCATCCGAGCGATTACCCAGTCCATGTCCTCCCGGCCCGCCGATTCGTTGCCGCCGAAGATCCCGGGAACCATGAGTTTCAGCGTGGCCCGGAAAAAGCGCGGCAGGAAATGGTCGGGATAGAGTTCCACCGCCCGGTCCAGCGTTTCGAAGGACCGGTTCAGGGCGGGCAGCTTTTCGAAGATGTTGGGGGAAAACATCGTCACGCCGGAAAACAGGATGGCGTAATAGGCCAGAATGTGCGCGTTGGTGATTCCGCCGGACAGGAGCGTTTCCATTTCCCGGATGCCGCTGCGGACGGGCTCCACGTTGGAGGCCATATTCCCCAGCCGGTAGTAGGCGAGCGCGTTGCGGAAGCGGTTCGTTTCGCCGGCGGCGTTCCCGATAAAGGCGCGGACCGCGTCCGCGTTCGTCGGCGTGAAGACCTCCTCCTCGATCCGGTCGTACGCAAACCCGGGGCCCGGCGGCATGGCGAACGGCCGCCCGGGCCAGGCCGCCGCAAACAGCGCGGTCAACAGCAGAACCGTCCTCAGCCGCATACGCCTTCCTCCAGCCCGAGCCCCCGGCAGATAAAGCCCTTGAGCGCGGCCACGGCTTCGTCCAGCGTATAATCCTTCTCGATGCCGATGGATTTCTGGAACCCGTGATAGGTGTACTGGACGCGCAGAAAGTTGTTCACAAGAACCAGGATCAACTCCGCCTCCACGACGCAGTTCAAACCGGCGCGGATCCTGCCCTCCCTTTTTCCGCGCTCCAGGATTTCGGCCAGGTACAGGACGGCCTCGTTGCGCTTGTCCGTCATGTTCCGGTAAATCCTCTGCACTTTCCGGTTTTTATGGATTTCCTTCTGGAGGTGGGAAGACCCCTCCTCCAGGCTCAACAGAAGCATGAACTTCCCGACCGTCCTGTTGAACTCCACGAGCCGGTCAATGAAAAACCGCAGCGACTCCTCGAACGAAAAGCCCTGGATTTTTTCGCTGAATTCCCCGGCAACACGCTCGATCATGAAGTAGAGCACCCAGATGAACAGGTACAGCTTGTTGCCGAAATGCCGGTAGATCGTCCCTTTTCCGATTTTGAGCTTTTTGGCCACCAGGTCGATATTGGCCAGGTGGAAACCGCTTTTCTGGAATTCCTCCAGGGCGGCTTCCAGGATTTTCCTGTCCAGGTCTGTCAATTGCGCCAGGTCCGCCCGGTCAGTCATTTCCGCGAACTCCCGGCGGACGGACTCGTCCGTCCGCTCTCAGGCAGTATTGTACCGACCCGGAATGCCAAAATCAAGAAAGGGGATAGTTAGGCCGCGGCGTCAGGCCGGGAAAACCTGGCGACCCCTGAAAAAGGTCCTTTCCACCCGGCCGGCGAATGATTGGCCCAG
>CAYMRH010000035.1:23184-24996 GCA_964392785.1 uncultured Brevinematales bacterium | reverse complement strand
CCCCATTCTTCTCGTCCTTCGAGATGGAGAGCGGGCCCCGGCGGATCGCGATCGGTTCGTAGGTGAAGGAGTCGACCACGACGGCCGCGGCGTTACTCGTGTACCGGTAGTGGCCGTCCCCGATGGCCAGGTCGTAGAGCTCCTTGTCCATGTTGAGGTCCCCGGTGTCAACCAGGTCGTTCACCTCCGCGAGCACCCCGTAGCGTTTGAGCTGGAACACCACTTTTTCCAGCATCTCCTTCACTTCTTCCTGGTCGTCCTGTCCCGAGTTCTCTATCATTTCCTTGGCTATGCGGAACTGCTTGACCGCCCCGTCCAGGTCCTCCATTTCCACCAGGATCATGCCCTGGCGATAAACGGCTATGACGGAATCCATGAATTCGTCCACTCCTGTGCCCGGCTCGGTGGAGAAATTGAGAACCACGGGTGTGCTGTTGGAAACGCCGATATTGGTCTGAATCGTCTTGAAACCGCGCTTTTTCAGGCGGATATGCACGGCCCCGAATTCAGAAGACACGACTCCCGCTCCGCTCAATCCGACAAAATCCCCGTTCAGGAACACGTCAAATCCCTTTTCCGGACTGGTGGTGATGAAGAGCCGGCCCGGCGCCTCTTTCAGGACAAAGGTGAATTTGCTTTCCACGTTCGGCGCCAGATAAACGTTGGTGACCAGAGGGCGGTAACCTTCCTTTTCCAGCCGCAGTTTGACGATTTTTGCCGGAAGCTGGTACAGCGCCAGTCCGGAAGCCGTGGTTTTTCCCCTGTAAAGGTCGTCAATGGCCACGGAAACGTCGTCCGGCGCGGAAAACACGCGGATATCGCCGTACAGGGGCCTCAGAACGGCCAGAAGGTTGTTGTCCCTGTTCCAGGCCCAGGGCATATTCGTGTCAAAGTTGTAATAGCCCACGTTCGTGCCGGCCAGGATAAATTTGTAATTTTCAGACGGGTCCAGGGACAACGCCGCGGGGGTCACCCCTTTTGGCGTGAAATCCACCAGGACTTCCGCGCCGTCTGATTGCGCGGAAATGACCAGGCCGGGGACTTTACGGGGGGTCAGATTGGCCGTCATTTCTATTGTTTCCCCGGCGCTCAGTGTCAGGTTGGTCCGGAACGACTCGAAGCGGTCCTTCATGACGGTGATTCCGTGAAGACCCGACGGCGCGTTGAACTCGAACCGCCCGTTGGACACCACGCCCACCATATCCCGGTCCATGACGACGTTCGCGCCTTCCACGTTGCAGAGGACGCGGAAGCCCGAACCCTTCCGTTCCAGACGGATGATCTCGTAAACCGTGTCGTTGGCGGCAATGGCCGTTTTGTATTTCCGGAGGTAGTAGTCCGGCGTTTCGTCGAACACGATGGTCCGCTCCGACGCCGGCATGTTCGTGAGCAGGGCCGGCGTTCGCGCCGTGATGTTTTCCTCCAGGACGGTGAATTTCGCGTTGGGATAGTCCGATTCCACGTACAGGTTGCCCACGGGCGGGGCCCCGGGCTGGAGCGACGCGGGATTGAATCTCTGCAGGGTCGCGCGGAAGCTTTGGACTTTGGCCGTAACGGCAACATTGGTGAGCAGGGTCACGTAACCCGGCGCGGACACCAGGACCACGTAGGACCCGTAGGGAACGTCGTTGTTTCGGCCGCTGGACATCACCCGGTTCAGTGTCTTAAAAGACGCTTTTGCGGCGCGCGGCATGAGGTTCACGTTCAGCACACCGGAAATTTTCTGCTGGTAATCGTTACGCGCCCAGAGATTGAAGACCGTGATCAGAGCTTCCTTGATCCGGCGGTTCACCGCCCCCCGGTCCGCCATAA
>CAYMRH010000035.1:0-23174 GCA_964392785.1 uncultured Brevinematales bacterium | reverse complement strand
TGTTGTAGAGCGTGAACGTGATATTGACGGTCGCTGGCCCGATTTTCTGTCCGGTGTAATTGAAACCCACCAGCAGCACGCCGCCCAGTTTTACGTACTGGTTGATGGTTTTCAGGGTGGTGGGCGCGATGGCCCTCAGGGAAACCGGCCTGATCTTTCTGGGCCTGAGCGTCCTTTTTCTGACCACGATCATGTTGGTATTGGTCGCGTTGATGGTCTCGATCTTGGTATTCACCCATTTTTCCAGCGTGGGGACGGTGATATACCTGGCATTGAGGATGTCCGCCGTATCGTGAAGGTTTTCCAGAACGGCGCCGTTGATGTCCGCGGCGCTGGCGGCGTCCAGCGTCCGGGGCATTGCGCTCGTGCGCAGCAGGATAATGTTCTCGGCAAATGAAAGGGCGGACAGTAAAAAAACAAACTGGCTGACCAGAATCAGGACCCTGAAGTTTTTCATGGTGATCTCCAAAACAATAATGATGATAAATTATAGAGCATTATTTCTCAATGTCAATTATCAGATCAAATTGCGCTGTAAATAATTATAAATTTGTCAGATTATTTTCATCGGCGAATGAAAGTGAATGATCAGAAGATTTGGAAGGTTCGCTAACGCCTTTTTACTTCCTCGAAAATGGAAGACAGTTTCTGGACGGATTCCTCGTAAGGGGCTTTCTCGAAAATCCCCTGCCGGCAGTATTGTTCCACTTTGTCTATCTTGGCCAGGGCGTAATCGATTTTGGGATTACTGCCCCGGACATAGGCGTTGATGTTGATCAGGTCTTCGGCTTCCCTGTAAGTGGACAGCACTTCCCGAAGTTTGCCGGCGTTCTTCTGGTGGGAATCGTCCGCAACGTCCACCATCAGACGGCTGACGCTGGTCAGGATGTCAACGGCCGGATAATGGTTCCGGTTAGCCAGTTTTCTGTCCAGGACAATATGTCCGTCCAGAATACCGCGTACGGCGTCTGACACAGGTTCCGTCAGGTCGTCCCCTTCCACCAGTACGGTATAGAACGCGGTTATCGTGCCTTTGTCGCTCGCTCCCGTCCGTTCCAGCAGGCGCGGCAGGACCGAAAAGACGCTGGGGGGGTAGGCCTTGTTGGCCGGGGGTTCTCCTACGGCCAGCCCCACCTCGCGCTGGGACATGGCAAAACGCGTTATGGAATCCATCATGAACATGACGTCCAGCCCCTGGTCTCGGAAATATTCCGCCACGGCCGTGGCGACGTAAGCGCCGCGGATCCGCAAGAGCGGCGGCTCGTCCGACGTCACGACCACGACCACGGACCTTTTCAGACCTTCTTCTCCCAGGTCGCGCTCAATGAAATCCCTGACTTCGCGTCCGCGTTCCCCGATCAGGGCGATCACGTTCACGTCCGCGTTCGTGTTCCGGGCCACCATTCCCAGCAGGGTGGATTTACCCACGCCCGTGCCGGAAAAAATACCGATCCTCTGCCCTCGCCCCACCGTCAGGGCGCCGTCTATGCTCCGGATGCCGGTCGCGATGGGTCTTTTGATTCTCTGGCGGGTATAGGCGTCAGGCGGGTCCCGGTCCACGGGATAATATTCCCGCGTCTTGATTTCGCCTTTTCCGTCTATGGGCTGGCCGTCTCCGCTCAGGATCCTTCCCAGAAGTTCCGGGCCCACAGGAATTTCCATTTTGCGGCCCAGGTTCAGAATGCGGGCGCCGGGCGCGATGCCCTTCACCTCTCCCAGGGGCATGACGAGCGTTTTATTGTTCTTGAAGCCGACCACTTCCGCCTTCAGGCGTTCGCGGCCGTTTTTCTGCGACGTGATCAGGCACACGTCGCCTATGGAAGCGAATGGCCCGACGGATTCGATGGAAATGCCGACCACGTCGCTGACGCGGCCAATGGTCTTGATGGGGACCGTGCGCTTGACTGAATTGATGTATTTTTCAAAAATATCGCCCTCGGAGTCCGTCCGAACGTCCGTATCCGCAATGGCGTCTGTGTTGGCCATGATAATCCCCCAGTCCGGGCCGCTTACTGCAGCTGGATGATATCCACCTGCGACGCGATCGTTTCCTCGGAGGGTTTGGTGCCGTCGTCATCCCCCGGCATGCGGGCCTTGACCCTGACGGGTATGTAGAACTTGATCTTGTCCTCCAGGTCTTCCAGCTGGGAAGCGATCTTGGCGTCGATCTCGCCCACGTCGGTCTCGATGAATACGCCGCCGCGGTCCACGGACGGGTCCTCGAAAAATTTCACTTCCGGCATGCCTTCGATCATCTTGATCATCTCGTCCTTATGCTTGACCGTGAATTCGTAATCCTCCGGATTCACGTGGATGTAAACCCGCATGGCCCCGCGGACAATGGACAGCGCGTCCTTGGCGTTGTGCAGAACGACGCTCTCCTCCTCCTGGGTCAGCTTTTTGACGATCTTCTTGACCATGGACAGGATCAGGTTCAGGATCTGCCGTTCGGAATGAACCAGGATTTTTTCCCGTTCCTCGATGGTGGCTTTGATCACGGTTTTCAGCCGGTCGGTCATGCTGACCACCTCTTCCCGACCCACTTCATATCCCTCGTTTTTGCCCGTTTCAAAACCCTCTTTCCGGGCGTCTTCCTTGATCTTTTCCGCTTCCGCCCGGGCCTGCGCCAGGAGGGATTCCGCCGCTTTCTTGGCCTCGCCGATGATGTTATCGGCCTCGTCCTGTTTTTCCTGGATGGACACGTTTTTTTCGTCTATGGATTTCTTGACCCGGTCAAAGGCGCTTTTCTCCGCCTCTTTGACAATGCGTTCGGCTTCCTGTTCGGCCCGGTCCAGGATGTCTTCGGCCTCTTTTTCGCTCTTTTCCAGCTTGCCGGACACCTCGCTTTCCAGCGTGCGGATTTCCTCGTGCAGGTCGTCTATTCTTTTCTTGGACTCGTCCACTTCCTGTTCCTTGGTTTTCCGGAACACGCGCGGCGCCTGGACCACATAACGCGAATCCTCCAGGCTGTACTGTCCCCTTCTCAGGATCTTGGCATGGACTTCATCTGCCATGGTCGGCTCCTTTTGATGACCGCCTCCCGGCCGTCATCAGACGATGATCTCGTCTTCCGCGTTGCGGCTCAGCACGATTTCGCCCTGTTCCTCGAGCTTGCGGATGATGTTCACGATCTTCTGCTGGGCTTCTTCCACGTCCTTCAGGCGGATCGGGCCCATGTATTCCATGTCCTCTTTGAGCATCTGGGCCGCGCGTTTGGACATGTTGCGGTAAATCTTGTCCTGCACTTCCGGATCCACGGCCTTGAGCGCTTTCGCGAGGTCGGAGGTGTCCACGTGGCGCAGCACTTTCTGGATGGACCGGTCGTCCAGCGTAATGACGTCCTCGAACACGAACATTTTCTTCTTGATTTCCTCGGCCAGGTCCGGATCGTCCTCTTCCAGCGCCTCGATGATGTTGCGTTCCGTGGAGCGGTCCGCGTTGTTCAGGATGGCCACAACGGAGTCAATGCCGCCGGCGGAGGTATAATCCTCGCTGGCCAGCGTGGAGAGCTTGCGTTCCAGCACGCGTTCCACTTCGCGCAGGATTTCCGGGGACGTGCGGTCCATGGTCGCGATGCGCTTGGCCACGTCCGCCTGGATCTCGTGCGGCAGCGCGCTGATGATGTGCGCGGCTTTCTGCGCGTCCAGGTAGGACAAAATGAGCGCGATGGTCTGGGGGTGTTCGTTCTGGATGAAGTTGATGAGGTGGACCGGGTCCGTGCGGCGGATAAAGTCGAAAGGCTTGGTCTGCAGGGAACTGGTCAGGCGGTTGATAATGTCCACCGCCTTCTGGGTGCCCAGCGCGCGTTCCAGAACTTCCCGGGCGTAGTCCACGCCGCCGTTGACGATGAAGTCCTGGGCCATCATGAGTTCCTGGAACTCCATCAGGACCGTGTCGCGTTCCTCGGGATCCACCTTGTCCACGCGGGCTATCTCGAAGGTGAGTTCCTCGACTTCGTCCTCTTTCAGGTGCTTGAAAATGTCGGCGGAAACCTCGGGCCCGATGGACACGAGGAATATGGCGGCCTTTTCGCGGCCGGTCATGGCCTTTTTCTTTTCCCGCTTGCCGCCGGCCGTGGACGTGATGACCGGACCGCCGCCTTTACCGGACTTGCCGGACTTCTGGCTGACTGTTTCCACGGCTTTCTGCTGGATTTCCTTGGTTTCGTGTTTATCCTTTTCCCTGATATTCAGCGTTCTCGTTCCGGCCATGGTCCCCTCCTATTCTTCCGCTAACCAGGTCCGGATCAGACGGGCCACGTCATCCGGCCGCTCGCGCGAGAGATTGATGGCGTTTTCGAGCAGTTCGGCCCTCGCTTTTTCCTCGATGGAGAGCTCCACGGTCGCCGCTTCCTCTTCCGCCGCGCGCAGGGCCGCTTCGCGCATGGCCTGCTGCTGGCGCGCGATCTCTTCCTCGCGCAGACGGCGCCGGCGTTCCAGCTCCCGCGCAATGGCGCGGTACGCCAGCGTGGACAAAAAGAGAACGAACAGAATCACAATGGATGCGAAGAGCGTCCGGCGCAGCTGGACCCTGCGGCGGATCGCCTCGTCCTCTTTCTCAAATTCCTTGGTGTGGTCGAAGGAGATGGTGTTCACGACCACTTCGTCGCCGCGCTTGGGGTTGTAGTTCACCGCGGCCTTGACCCAAGCCTCGTAATTGCGCAGGCTTTCCGAGTCCACGGGATGATACGCGCGGGCAATCCTTCCGCCGTTGGTCACGATCGCATCCCCGGACTCGTTCCGCAGGATCTCCCAGACGCCGTCTATGGAAACGGCCACGGATATCCGCTTGATCTCGTAGGGGGCCTTTTCCTCCACGGTTTTCTCGCGGCTGTTCTGGTAGTTTACGATATTTTCGTTCTTGTTGTAATGGGTAAAGCGGTCAATTTTATCCTTGAGTCCGGGCGGGACGTTGTTTTCCACGCCGGCCGGCCCTTCGGGGATGTAGGCCGGGCCCCTGAATTCCTCTGTGGTTTTTTTCTCGCTCAACGGCACGTTCACCTGGACTTCGCTTTCGTCGTAGGGTGTCAGGGGGTTGTCCTCTTTGACCACGATCGGGACGATGCGGTCGCCTTCAGACCGTTTGCGGGTCCAGTCGAATTCCACGTCCGCGGAAACGATCAGCCGGGCCGGGTCCACGGACCGTTTCAGGTCCTCCTTGATCCGGCTGATGATGAGGGCCCGCTCGCGCTCCTTGATTTTCAGGTGCTCCCGGGCAATCTTCAGGCCTTCGGAAGCGTCGTCCGGAACCAGAAGGTCGGACAACACATGGCCCTTGTTGTCCACCACCACGATGTTTTCAGCCTTCAGGTTGGGAATGCCGAACGCGACCAGGTTCACGATGCCCTTGATCTTGTTCTTGTTTTCCACCAGGTCGCTGTACGCCCGGGGAACGACCACCACAGAGGCGGTCATGGGCGCCTGGTAATCCTGGTACAGGGTTTCCTTGGGGAAGCTGACTTCAATGGACACGTCCTCGACGTCGTCCAGGCTCTTGAGATGTTTGGTCATCTCCCCGATGATGGCGCGTTGGAGGTTCACGTTGCGCTCAAAATCCGTCGTGGTGAAACGCTGGGTGTCGAACAGCTCCCAGCCCTTGATGCTGTTGGGGATGATGCCTTCCTGGCCCAGCCGCATGCGGATGTTGCGTCCGGCGGACTCGTCGCGCATCAGGATGAACTTGTCGTCCTTGGTGTCGAACCGCACGTTCCATTCTGACAGTTTCTTGGTGACGCGGGCGAATTCTTCCGGGGCCAGGGGGGACTTGAAGAGCAGGGAATACGTGGTCCGGGACGAGAAGTTGGCCAGGAACACCACGGCCACCACAACGGCCAGCAGGATCCCTCCCAGAATGATTTTCTGGACGTTGGTCAATTTGTTGAAAAGTTCCTGGATCTTTTTGAAGATCTCAGCGAAGTTCGGCATGTTCCCCTCCCGCCTCACTGCCTGACCGGATGAACGCTAAGGAATTACCTCAGCATCATGATTTCGTTGTAAGCCCGGATCGCCTTCTCGGAAATGCTCTTGAAGAACGAAACGGACAAACGCGCCTTCTCGGACGCGATCATGACTTCGTGAATATCCACCTGGTCGGGATACAGCATCATTTTCTCTTCCAGCTGGTCCGCGTTGATCTGGGACGCGTTGACCTGGTCCACCGCGGAAAACAGGACGTCCGCGAAGGACTGGGAAATATCCCTGTTCTGTGACTTGGCCAGTCTTCCCGAATCGGAAAAATGGTCGGGATGCGCGGCCTTCAGGGTTACGGTGCTGCCACCGACCTGTTCTCTCGAAAGAATTTCCATTTTTTCCTCCGAAAAAACCGTAGTATTTTTTTAACTACTACGGTCCTATTATGGCTTATTTGCATACTATAACGCAAGTTAAATACTGATTATTTTTCCTGTTTTTTAACAGGATTTAATTCTTTTATCTGCCGACAGTTAGGGCTTTCTCGAACATCTGGCGCGCGGAATTGATCATGGTCACGTTGGCTTCATAGCTTCTGTTGGCCGAAATCATGTCCACCATTTCCTGTACGATATTCACATTGGGGAAAAGAACATAGCCCTTGTATTTGCCGGACTGGACGGCGTCCGGATGCGTGGGATCATAGACCATTCTGGGCGCGGCTTCGTCTTTTTCGATCTTCTGGACGCGCACGCCCTGCCCCACCTGTTTTTCCAGCGCGGAGGGAAGCAGATGGGATTTGAACGTGAGGCTGTCGTCAATGGGACGCAGGACCACGCGCGACCTCTGGAAGGGCCCGCCTTCCGTGGTGCGGGTGGTCGTGGAATTCGCGATGTTGTTCGCGATCACGTCCAGACGCAGACGCTGCGCCGTGAGACCGCTGGAACTGGTGTTCAGTGTGTTGAAGATTCCCATAACCGTCTCCTATTCACCGTCTTAACGCATCACGAAATCGATGATCTTGATGTTGCGGGAATACGATTCCATCAGCGCGTTGTACTGGAGCGCGTTCTTGGTCGCGTCCGCCATTTCCTTGTCTATGTCAATGTTGTTTTTGTCGTTGCGGTAGTTGGAATCGTGCTCCACCCGGACGCGGGCGCGCACGGACCGGTAATCGATCCGGTCGTTGAAATCCATGTGCCGCTTGTCCGTCATGAGCGTGGGCACTTCCGGTTCGCGTTCCGAATCCACCGCCCGCCGGAGCTGGGATTCGAAGGTCACTTCCGAGCGTTTGAAAAACGGCGTGTCCGCGTTCGCGATATTGTCCGCGATCACTTCCCGGCGCAGGGAAACAGCGCCCAGGGACATTTCCGCCATCCTCATTTTCTTGCCGAAAGCCGTATCAATACCAAACAGCATAATGTGAACCCCCTCCAAGTCCTCTGTACTGAATATCGGAACCGGCGTGAATTCAATTAGTTTTTTAAACCCGTATCATTCAGGCGCTGAAGGAAATCAGGTCTTTCTCACGAAAAGAGCTTTAAATTAACGCTTTTTATAAGGCTTTTTGATATCCCGGAAGGCGGGGTCCGGTTGACTGGAAAAACAACATGGTATTTTAGCCGATAATGTGGTATACTCTAGTAATGCAATTAAGCTATTTTAAGGGTTTTATGATCAAAACTGCCGAAAGACCCCTGATTTTCCTTGTTTTTACTGCTGTTTTGTTCTTTATAGCCGCTTGCGGGACCGCCAAACCCTCCCGAATCTATAAACCCGGGGAATACAAGCCCGGCGTAACCAAGTTGGACAAGGCGGTTACCTTTATCTTCGAGGCCCCGACGCAATTCGCCACCAATGTCGCCATCACGGGAGATTTCAACAACTGGAACAGGTTCGGAATCCCCATGACGCGGATCAACGACTGGCTGTGGACCGTTACCCTGACTCTGGAATACGGGATTTTCCAATACAACTACCTTCTGGACGGGAAAGTTGTCATTGACCCGTACGCGGAGGCCTACGCCCCGGACGGAAAAGGCGGGAAGAACTCGATTGTGGAAGTTAAAAAGTAGGTTCCAGTATTCAGGCTCTAGGATTCAGGGGCCAGGATTTGGTAAATATCCAGAATCTTATCCTAGATCCTAAATCCTAAATCCTAAATCCTAATCCCTAAATCCTAGATTAAAACCACTTCCCCCGTTCCCTTCTCAATATGCCCGATCTCGTGAGACCGGTAGCTGTTGGAACAGAAGAATTCGTTGATGGCGTCCTTTTTCTTGCGGTCCACCACCAGCGCCATGCCGATTCCCATGTTGAAGACCTTGTAGGCCTCCTCCAGCGCAATCCCGCCCTGATCGATGATAAAACGGATCTGCTCAGGGATTTTCCAGGAGCTCTTGTTGACGGTGGCGTCCACCTGGCCCGGAATGACGCGGCTCAGATTCCCCGCGATCCCGCCGCCGGTGATGTGCGCAATGCCCCGGATGGCCCCGTCGAACTTCTGCAGCGCCTTGACCAGCACGGGTGAATAGATTTCCGTGGGTGTGAGCAGGGCCTTTCCGAGAACGCCGAAACCGTAATCCTTTCCGTAGTCCAGGCCTTTGTCCCGGACCACCTTGCGAACCAGCGAATACCCGTTGGAATGAAAACCGGAGGATAACAACCCCAAAACCGCGTCGCCGCTTTTGACCATCTCAGGCCGGAGCATTTTCGATTTCTCCACCGCTCCCACGCAGAAACCGGCAATATCGAATTCGCCGTCGGGATACATACCGGGCAATTCCGCCGTTTCGCCGCCGATGAGCGAGCATTCGGAAAATTTGCAGGCCTTGGCGATGCTTTCAATCAGTTTGAGGTAGATTTCCTGTTCCAGCTTGCCCACGGCAATGTAATCCAGGAAAAACAGCGGCGTGGCCCCGCTGCACACCACGTCGTCAACGCACATGGCGACCAGGTCGTATCCCAAACCCTGGAACTTGCCCATTTCCCGGGCCACCAGGATCTTGGTGCCCACGCCGTCCGTGGAGGAAACCAGGACCGGGTCTTTCATCCGGCGTCCCAGCTCGAAAAGGGCCCCGAAACCGCCCACCCCGCCGATCACGCCCCGGGTATAGGTGGAACGGGCCAATCCGGCAACGCTGTCGATCAGGTTGTCGGCCTTTTCGATATCCACACCGGCCTGCCTGTAATCCATAATCGTCTCTCCCTCTCCCCGTTTTTTCCGTTAAGCCGTGGGCCGCGCGCCCGCGGACCGTTCTTTGGATTCGTCGGCCTGAAGGTGGCAGTTTTTGTATTTCTTGCCGCTTCCGCACCAGCAGGAATCGTTGCGGCCCGGCTTTTCCTGCCTGCGGATGGGCTGGGGTTTGCCGCCTCCGGGGCCGCCCGCGGCTGCGCCGCCCTGCGCCTGCGGCGCGCCCATGGCGCCGAACTGGCCGAATTCGCCGTGGATCTCGCGTCCGCGGGGTATGGCGGCCCGGTCCTCCACCGGGGGTTCCATGCGGGCCTCGATCTCCAGCCGCGACAGAAGCGAGAGCGACTCCTGCATGAAGTTTCCGCGCAATTTCACGAACATGTCGTAGGCTTCCACCTTGTATTCCACGATGGGGTTGCGCTGGGCGTACCCGCGCAGGCCGATGCCTTCCTGAAGGCTGTCAATGTTGCGGAGATGCTGTTTCCATTTTTCGTCCAGCACGTTCAGCACCACGTATTTGAAGGCCTCCGCGCGCACGTCGTCGGGAATACCCTGGAAGCGGTCCCAAACCGTTTCCTTGATCTTTTTACCGAGCAGGGACACCGCATCCTGGTAGTTCACTCGGGAGAAGTCGGCGTCCAGGTCGCGGTAAAACGCGAACTTGAACCATTTGCCCACGTCCTCCCGGCCCCACGCGGCGGGATTGTGGCTTTTGTCCAGCGACTGTACGAAATCCGTCACGACCTGTCCGATGAATTCGTCAATAATGTTGAAGTTGTTCGTGATGTCCAGCAGCCGGTCGCGGATGGAATAAATATAGACGCGCTGTTCGTTCATGACCGTGTCGTATTCCAGAAGGTTCTTGCGGATCTCGAAGTTACGGCCTTCCACGCGTTTCTGGGCGCCTTCGATGGCGCGGCTGATCATGCGGCTCTGGATTTCCTCGTCCTCCGAAAAGCCCATTTTCTGCATGAGCCCCATCTGGTTGTCCATGCCGAAAAGGCGCATGAGGTCGTCCTGGAGGGAAACGTAAAACTGGGTTGAACCCGGGTCTCCCTGGCGCCCCGAACGGCCGCGCAGCTGGTTATCGATACGCCGGGCCTCGTGGCGTTCGCTGCCGATCACGTGCAGACCGCCCGCTTCCTTCACACCCTCGCCCAGCTTAATGTCCGTTCCGCGGCCCGCCATGTTGGTGGCGATGGTCACGGCCCCGGGCTGGCCGGCCTGGACGATGATCTCGGCTTCCCGTTCGTGGTATTTGGCGTTCAGAACGTTATGGCGGATCCGTTTCTGTGTCAGCAGTTTCGATAGCTTTTCGGATTTTTCCACCGAGATCGTGCCCAGAAGGATGGGCTGACCCGCCTTGTGGCGTTCCTCCACGTCCCGGGCTATGGCCTTGTATTTGGCGTTCTCGTTCAAAAAGACCTTGTCTGCGTTGTCCTTTCTCACCACGGGCACGTTGGTGGGAATGACCGCCACGTCCAGTTTGTAGATGGAATAGAATTCCTGCGCTTCCGTTTCCGCCGTTCCGGTCATGCCGGCCAGCTTGGAATACATCCGGAAATAATTCTGGAAAGTGACGGTGGCCAGCGTCTGGAATTCCTGCTTGATCTGGACGCGTTCCTTGGCCTCGATGGCCTGGTGCAGGCCGTCGGACCAGCGGCGGCCGGGCATTTTACGGCCGGTGAATTCGTCCACGATCACCACTTCGCCGTTTTCCACCACGTATTCCACGTCCAGGTGGTAGATTTTGTGGGCTCGGATCCCCTGCACCACGTGGTGGACAATGATGGCGTTCCGGGGCGAATACAGGTCCTTCACGCCCAAGAGCTCTTCCACCCTTTCTATGCCCTGCTCGGTCAGGACGGCGGACTTGTCCTTTTCGTCTATGGCGAAGTCGCCGGTGCCTTCCACGGGCTCTTTTTTGTCGTTCATCTGCGCCTGAGTCAGGCGGGGTATGATCTTGTCAATCTTGTAATAGAGTTCCGTGGCCTCGTCCGCCGGGCCGGAAATGATGAGGGGGGTGCGGGCCTCGTCGATCAGGATCGAGTCCACCTCGTCCACGATGGCGTAATGGTGCCCGCGCTGGACTTTCTGCTCCAGGGAAAAGACCATGTTGTCCCGCAGGTAGTCGAACCCGAATTCGTTGTTGGTGCCGTAGGTGATGTCGCAACGGTAGGCCTCGCGGCGCTGGCATTCGACCAGTTTCACGGTGTAACGGGAGATGTCGTCCCATTCCACGCGGTAGGATTTTTCGTGGTTGATCACGCCCACGGACAGGTCCAGGAACTTGTAGATGGGGCCCATCCACTGCGCGTCGCGTTTGGCCAGGTAGTCGTTCACCGTGATCAGGTGACAGCCCTTCCCGGTCAGGGCGTTGAGATAGAGGGACAGCGTGGCCACCAGGGTCTTACCCTCTCCCGTTTTCATTTCCGCGATCATGTGCCGGTGCAGGGCGATGCCGCCCACCATCTGGACGTCGAAATGCCGCATGGACAAGGTCCGTTTGGCGGTTTCCCGCACCACGGCGAAGACCTCGGGCAGCAGTTCGTCCAAGGTGGTCCCGGCCTGGAGCCGTTCCCGGAATTCCCTTGTTTTCTGGTGAAGCTGGTCGTTATTGAGCGCGGATACGGCCGGCTCGAAGGAATTGATTTTTTCCACGAGCGGTTTCATTTTTTTCATGTCCCGGGCCTGTTTGGATCCGAAAATCAGGTCCAGGAGCTTTTTTAACAGTTCCATTTCCTCTCCTTACTCTGCGGCAGGAAAAATAAAGTCCCCACAGGTTATCATATCCGGGCTGTTTTTGGAAATTTTTCAGGCGGTCCGGGCTCCCCCTCCCTGTTTTCACTTGAATTATTCCGTCTGCGCGTCTAATATAAGCAATCAACCGAGGAGCGACAATATGAAAAATTACGCGATCCGCATTCGGCCGTTCATGGCGGCGGCCCTGATTTCGCTGATCTTGGCTGCGGCGGCCGCATCCGCTCACGCCGTTGAGATCCGCGTGGAATCTGTCCCGAAAAACGAGGCGGAATTCCTGAAACTCCGGGACCGCCTGGCCCTAACACCGGAAGGCGGGGCGGCCGTGTTCGTGGTCGCCATGATGGCGCATGCCGAAAACCGGGATCTGGGTCTGAAATTCTTCACCATTGCCTTGGACCGGGACAATCTCGCCGCGGGCAATGTGTACAAGGGTTTTAAACCCGCTTCCGGCGTGAGTTACCACATCACGCGCCTGGCGGACCCGGCGCGCAAACACGTTCCCTATTCCTACGTTTCCGGCACCAGACCCGAGAACGGCTACCGCGCCAGCCCGCCTTTTGTTTTCAACATCTCCACCAACCGCTACAGCCGCCTGGCAGAGGATAAAATCAAGGTCTTCGTGGCATGCTCCGGCGCCTCCATGCCCCGGCCCATGACCATGAGAAAAAACGACAAGGGATTATGGAAATCCTTTGAGATCTCGTCGTTCTCACTGGATGTGCCCCTGCCGAAGAAGGTGGAGGACGATCTGTGAGGGGCCGATAAGGAAGGAGATCTGACATGATATACTGCCGGTTCTTTGTTTTCATTCTGATATCAGCGTCCCTTGCTTCCTGCGCAGAAACGGTGTTGACCGTTACGCCGCAACCCGTTCCATCCGAGACCTGGGACGAAAACAGTCCCTCGATCCTGACATTGACCAGCAACACCGTAAACTGGCGTCACTGGAATTACGAATTGAAACCCGACAACTCGGTGTCCAACCCCTTTGCCTCTCCCCGAACGCAACAGAACAAGCAGTTTCCTGTTCTCGTGATAGACAACATATACCTGACCGTCACCGTCCTGCCCGACTACGGCGGCCGGATCCTCTCCGTTTATTACAAACCGACCGGCCACGAACAGCTTTATCAGAATCCGATCGGAACGCCCTACGGAAACGGGGCGGGTAATTTCTATTACAACTGGCTTATGGTATACGGCGGCATCTTCCCCACATTCCCGGAACCGGAACACGGGAAAACATGGCTGTTGCCCTGGCTTTGGACGGTATCCGCGCAAACAGACGAAAAAATCGCCATTCAAATGTCCATAACCGACACCGTTCATTTCGCCGGACGCCCCGGCCAGTTTAACAACGGTTTGACCGGAATCTCCTGTCAGGCTACGGTCACGGTATACCGGGACAGGCCGATTATCGAACTGCATGTCGCATTGAAGAACAATCAAGGCGTTGCCATCAATTACGAATACTGGACATGCACCACGCTCGCCCCGGGTTCTACGCCGGGGGACACGAAAACCCCCGCACGGTCCCTCATGGCGGTTCCCGTTAACCGGATCATCCTCAAGGACGACTGGTGGCCCTGGATGGCGACGGCGGAAACGCCCATCGACGCGCCCAACCATATTTTTGAATACAAAAACCTCGCGCTGTTCCAGAACTGGCAGAACATGGGCATCGGTTACGGAGTCAACCTGACGAACGACTGGTGGGGTGTGATCAACCTGGACAACGCCGAGGGTTTTCTGCGGATCGCGGACAATAAAAACATGACGCCCGGCATTAAGTTCTGGACCTGGGGTTTCTCCCAAAGCTATGCGGCCAACCCGCAAACCGATCCCCTGGCAGAAGCCCGGCCCTACATCGAACTCTGGGGAGGCCATTCTCTCCAGTTTTTTACAGACGCGATCTTCCCGGCCAACGGAACCAAGTCCTGGACGGAAACGTATGTCACAACGGTCGGTTTGACCAACGTATCCTGGGCCAACACCAACGCCGCGCTCGAACTGTCTGGCGCCGTCACGAACGGGACCCTGGGCGTGACCGCAACCGTTTTCACGTATTACCCCGGCACCAATATCACTTATGAAATGCTTCTCCAGGGAGCTTCCGACTACGCGCTCACCAACGGATCTTTCCGGTCCCGGGCCGACCAGTCCCGGGTGATCGCCTTCACGGCGCCGTCCGGGAATTACACCTCCGGAAGCTACCGTCTGATTCTCAGACTGTCAAACGAGACCATGGGCATGCTGGCAAACTATTCCAATACGATCAGCCTGTAACCGCCGGTTGGACGGGTGAATCAATCCGCATTTCCAAAACCCCTACTATATCGTGAAAGCAATATAGTCCGTCACGGTATGGCCAAGAATCAGAGGCCAGAGATTCCGGGTTTTCAGGTACAGAAACGCGCAGACAGCGCCGAAAACGAAAGTGACCGTGACGTTCCGGACCCCGCCTTCCCAGTGAACGGCGGAAAATAAAAGCGATGAAATCAGAACATACAAGGCAGGATTCCAAAAAACCCCGCGCGAGATCTTGAAAAACACAGCCCGACCGGCGACTTCCTCAAAAACCCCCGCCGTGACCGAAAAATAGACAACGATCAGGAGACGGGCCGCGCCGGACTTCGGAATCATCTGATGGTATTTGAATGATACAGCACCAAAATTAACGGGAAAGACCAGACTGGCCGCCGCATATGAACCGAAGTAAACAAGACTCATCAGGATGGGCGTGTAAATCAACATGAGAACAAAGAAGAGACGGCTGTTCCCGTTGCCGACCGTTGTCCGGAACCCCAGCTCCTGCCAGTCGATCATCTTTCTTTTATTGCAGTAAACCACCGCGGCGGCGGGCATGACGATCCACACAAAAACATCAACAAGCCAAAACAGAGCCGGGATCCGGCCCAAGAAGGGATTATAAAAACCGTTCAGAAAATGGGGCAGGTACAGGATCAGCAAGAGAACGGCCAGTCGGGAATCGCTCCGCTGTTCTGCCGGGTTGACTGACGCGCCGGGCCCGAGATCGCTCATGTCAAACCCCTTGTTCCGGTACCGGAACGGCCCAAGCCGGATCCCGGCCGGCGTCAGAGCGGACGGTTTCCCGGGTCCGCATCCCTGTCAGGATCAGGAATTCTCTCACTCCCTGAATTCCACGTTGGATTAAGCAGCCTCTTTTATTAAGTTTCCCCGCGTTGAGCGCGGTCAGACCGCATGATTATAGAAAGCCCTGCAATCCCCTGTCAACCGAACAGGCGGGTAACCGCCGTCACGGCGAAAGACAGCCCCCAGGCCAGGACCAGGCCGTACCCCACGGAAAACAGGGTCCATTTCCAGGAATTGGTTTCCGTCCGCATCACCGCGACCGTGGCCACGCAGGGCGTGTAGAGCAGGATGAACACCAGGTAGCTGAGCGCTACGCCCGGAGTGATGGACGCGACCAGGGAGGCGGCCAGGTCCGCGCCGCCGTACAGCACTCCCAGCGTGGACAGCACCACTTCCTTCGCGATAAAACCCGTCAAAAGCGCCACGCTCATCCGCCAGTCAAACCCCAGCGGAGCGAGCGCCAGACCCACTACTTTCCCCACCTGTCCGATCAGGCTCTCCGGTCCGCCGTACTGCACGCCGGCGGGAAAGTAAGACAAGGCCCACAGCACCACCGAAAGGCCGAAGATGACCGTTCCGGCCTTCACGATGTATTCCCTCAGCCGGACCCAGGTGGTGAGCAGGGTGTTGGACAGACCGGGAAGGCGGTAGGGCGGCAGTTCCATGATCAGGCCTTCCGATCTTTTCCTGAGCGCCGTTTTCTGCAGAATCAACCCGGTCAGGATTCCCGCCAGCACGCCGAACAGATAGAGACCGAAAACCACAAACGAACCCGCGGCGCCGAAAAACGCGGACGCGAACAGCACGTACACCGGCACGCGCCCCGAGCAGGACATGAACGGCACCATGAGCACGGTCTTGATTTTTTCCTCCTGCCGTTCCAGCGTTCGGGCGGCCATGATGGCGGGAACGTTGCAGCCGAAACCCAGAACCAGCGGGATGAAGGATTTTCCGTGCAGGCCGATCCTGTGCATGAAGCGGTCCATCACGAAAGCGGCGCGGGACATGTATCCGCTGTCCTCGAGCAGCGTCATGAGAAGAAAGAGAACCAGGAGGTAGGGAATGAGGAGCAGCACGTTCCCCACCCCGCCAATGATCCCGTTTTCCACCAGGGAAGCGGCCAGGGTGTGCGGAATGACGTGCGAAAGCGCCGCCAGGGCGTCCAGACCGGTTTTCATCCAGCCGGATAAAAGACCCCCGAGCGTGAAGGTGGCCTGAAACAGAAGGAACATGACCGCCAGAAAAACCGGGACACCGAAAATCTTGTCCAGAACGATCAGGTCCAGAAAATTGGAAATGATTTCCCTCACGGATTTTTTCTTCATGAATTCGCGGACCACCTCGCCCTCGATGCCGCGCGTAATGCCGTAAATCCATTCCGGCACGACCTGGTCCCGGTTTTTTTTCTGCAGGACGGACAGCGACTCGAGACCTTCCGACGCGTCATTCATGAGCCCGGGAAAGCGTGAAGATATTTTTTCCTCCACCAGCGGGTCTTTTTCGAGCAGTTTTAACGCGTACCACCTGGCAAACGGCGCGAGGTCGGGATCGACGGCCCTGATCTTTGCGGCCATGGCGTCCAGGGCACTCAGGAGTTCCCCCGGGGGCAGGAGCGGCCCCCTGGAAACGGACGGTTCCCGGAGGTGGGCCGCCACTCCGTCCAGGAGTTCGCGGACACCCTTATTCTCCCGCGCCACAATGGGATAAACCGGAACTCCGAACAGCTCCGCAAGCCGTTTCACGTCCACGGAAAGACCCCGCTCTTCCACCTCGTCCATCATGTTGAGGACCAGAATCATGGGAATATCCATCAGGGCCAACTGAACCGAAAGATACAGCTGTCGTTCCAGGTTGTTCGCGTCCGCGATGTTGACGATCAGGTCCGGCGGGTCCTTCATCAGGCAGTCGCGGGTGATCTTTTCCTCCATGCTGTAGCAGGACATGCTGTAGATCCCCGGAACGTCCATGATCAGGATTTTCATTCCGTCCCGGTACAGACGGCCTTCCTTTTTTTCCACGGTTACGCCCGGCCAGTTTCCCACCTGCTGGGCGGACCCGGTGAGACGGTTGAAGAGGGATGTTTTTCCGCTGTTCGGCTGGCCCACGATCGCCACCCGGAATTCCCGGTTTGCTTCAGCGGCCCGTTTTTCTGGAATTTCCTCCACCAGGATCTGGTCCGCCAGACCGCGGCCAATGACGATATTGGCGCCACGCACGCGCACGATCACGGGTCCTGAACTGTCGTTTTTTACCAGACCGATCACGCTGTCCGACAGGATGCCGAGCTCTTCCAGTCTCTTCACGGCCCGGGACCCGCCCTGGATCCCGTGCAGGCGGAAGGACGCCCCCTGGCGGGATTCCGTCAGTTTCCGGATCATAACTCCACCCGCCCGGATCTCTCCCGCACCATCCGGCCAATTTTCCTGAGCGTTTCTCCGCTCAGCACATGTTCCATGGCGCAGGCGTCCTCTTCCGCGTGTTTTTCAGAAACGCCCACGACCCGGACCAGGAATTTCTTGAGCGTTTCGTGCTTTTTCAGTATGGACAGGGCCTCTTTCCGGCCGCCCGCCGTCAGCTCGATGAATCCGTATTTCTCCTGGCTGACCAGGCCGTTTTTCTTCAACACCCTCACGGCGGCCGCCACGGACGGCATCTTGACGTGCAAAGCGTCCGAAACGCTTTTGACCCGGGCCACGCGCCCGCCTCGGGTGATCAGATGGATGGTTTCCAGGTAATCTTCCAGGCTTCGCGTCATGGTTGCCTCAAAGTTAGATTAATCTAACATTATTATATGACATTAACATATTTTGTCAAGCTCTTCCGCTTCACATTTTCGGCGGGCGCCGTTATCATAACAGCCGTTCCGGGGAGGTTGTCATGATCAAACGGATGGCCGTTTTTCTTCTGGTTCTGTTCCTGGCCGCATGCGCCGGACAGGATGAAAAAAGCGACGGAATCGGGGCGTCGGAAATCGTCCCGTTGACCGAAACGCGGCTCACCAACTTCCTGGCCGCCCTTCCGGTGATACTGGATTTTGCCGATGCCTACAACGCCCGCATGACGGCCCGGGACCGCGAGGATCCCCGCGCAAACGAGAAATACTTCCAGGCGCTGCGGGACAGTTCCCGCATCCGGACCGTTTCGGAAAACCGGGGATTTGCGTCCGTGGACGAGCTGATGCTGGTGTACAAGAACGTCCTTCTGGAATATGTTTCCATCAAAAAGGAACTGACCAACGAGGCCGCCATTTCCAACCTCCGTATCCGCATTGACGAGGCGCGTTCCAACGTGACT
This sequence comes from uncultured Brevinematales bacterium, assembly GCA_964392785.1. Taxonomy (GTDB): domain Bacteria; phylum Spirochaetota; class Brevinematia; order Brevinematales; family JAOACQ01; genus CAYMRH01. Next base: position 4,901 of record CAYMRH010000035.1, on the reverse strand, counting down.
TCCCGGCTGGACAGCGGCGCGGAAAGCCCGCGGGAAACCCGGGAGCTCCGCCGCCAACTGGAGGACCTGAAAAAGGACGACATCCGCTACGGCAATATCCTTCTCGTCAAGAAATACGAATCCGAACTGGACCTGGCGTCCCGGAACAGGTAGGACAGATTGAACACCGGCCGTATTGTCCGCATTTTACTGCCGGCGTCCGTCATCCTGGCCGCGGCCGCCTTCGCAACCGGGTTTTTCCTGCCGGCCGGATATTCCGAAAGGGTCCTGGAAATGCTGCAGGATTACCTGAAGGGTGTCCCGTTCACATACCCGGGCCTATTCCTGAATAATGTCGCGGCGGCCCTGATCCTGTTCGCGGGCGGTTTTCTCTTAGCCCTGCCATCGCTGGCTTCATTTTACCTGAATTTCCTGGTATTGGGAACCGTGTTTCGCTCCAGTATAAACGCCGGACGCGCCGGACTGTTTGCCGCGGGCGTCCTTCCTCACGGTGTTTTCGAGATCCCGGCCGTCATCATATCATTTGCCCTGGGATTGGCTCTGGCTTTTGACCTGGTCGAGCGGATCGCCGGACGCCGGCAAACGGCGTTCCGGAAAGTATTCGCGGACCTGGCGCGGGTATTCGCCCTGACCGTTCTGCCTCTCCTGGCGCTGGCGGCCGCCCTGGAAGTGTGGGTCACGCCGCTCATTCTCCGCTCCCTGCAGTAAAACCGTCCTTCATTTCCCTTCCGCTTTGGGATACGTCAGTCCGAACCCGTGGGGAAACAACGGTTCGTATTTCATGTCCCCGGAGTTGATGGGGATTTGTTCCATGGTTTTGGGCCAGGTATAAGTGAGCCGGCCGGTGGGCGCGTAATCCCCGAACAGAACGTCCGCGATCCCGTCCCCTTCCGTGCCCGGGAGCCAGGCGGCCACCAGCGCGTTCATTTTGTGCAGTTCGTCCGTCAGCACCAGCGGACGGCCGGTAATCAGAACCACCGCCATCGGAATTCCCTTTTTCCGGATCTCGTCGATCGTCGCAATATCGTCACGGTCCAGATACAGCTCCGCCCGGTCTCCGGCCGTTTCGGCGTACGGGTATTCCCCCACCACCACGATGGCCGCGTCCGCTTTCGGCAGGTTTTTCCCGTCCGGGGACAGGATCACCCTGGTGGTCGCTGAAACCGCTCTCCTGACGGCCCTGTAAACGGTCGTACCTTTTGTGACGTCGCCGATCACTCCCTGCCAGGACAGCGTCCATCCGCCGCACTGGACGCCCACGTCGTCGGAGGATTTCCCGGCCACGACCAGCGTCCTGAGGTTCTTGCGCAAAGGGAGAAAGCGGTTTTCGTTTTTCAGCAGGACCAGGGATTTGCGGACGGCTTCCCGCGCCACCCGGCGGTGGGAATCGGATCCGATCCGCCCCAGCCTGTCGCGCTGGGCGTATGGGCGCTCGAAGAGCCCCGTTTCCATTTTGACTTTCAGGATCCTTTTCACGGCGTCGTTCACCCGCGCCAGAGGGACACGCCCGTCGCGGACCAGTTCCTGGAGCGCGGCGGAAAACTTTTTATAGTCCGACGGCACCATGATCATGTCTATGCCGGCGTTCACGGCGGCGGCAACCTGGTCACGGTAGTCGCCCGGAAGTTTCTGCACGGCGCCCCAGTCCGACACCACAAAACCGTCAAATGACAGTTCTTTTTTCAGGACGTCGGTAATCAGGTAGCGGTTGGCGTGCATTCTTTGGCCGTTCCAGCTGGAAAAGGAAATCATGACGGTCCTGGAACCGGCCATGATGGCCTGGACGTAGGGCGGAAAAAAGAGCCTGCGCAGTTCCTTTTCCGCCATGACGGTATCGCCCTCGTTCGCGCCCAGGGTCGTCCCGCCGTCTCCCACGAAATGCTTGGCGCAGGAGAGAACGCTGTCCGGCCGGTCCAGGTTACCGTTTTGCAGCCCCTTCACAACGGCCTCGCCCATGCGGGTCACGATCTCGGTGGTTTCGCCGAAACCCTCGTAGGTGCGGCCCCAGCGTTCGTCACGCACCACGGCCACGCACGGCGCGTATGTCCAACGGAATCCGGTGGCAACCATTTCCTCCGCGGTGACCCGGGCGGCCTTGCGGACAACGTCCAGGTCCCCTGTACAGCCCATCCCGATGTTATGGGGAAAGACCGTGGCGTTCCGCACTTTCGCGTGGCCGTGAACGGCGTCGATCCCGAAGAGGATCGGGATTTTCAACCGGGACCGGAGGGCGATCTTCTGGTAGCCGTCCGTCATGTCGGCCCAGCCTTTGGCGGAGTCGTCCAGCGGACGCGAGTCCCCGCCCGCCAGAATGGAGCCGATGCCGTAGCGGACAATGTCCTCGGGATCGTCCAGAAACACCTTGTCGATCAGCGTCATCTGCCCGATCTTTTCCTGGAGCGTCATCTGTTCCAGCATGGCGTCAACCTTCTGCCGGAGCGAGGCCGGCCCTGCAAGAACCGGACCTGATGCCAGGAACACGGCCAGCGGAAGAATCATTCCGAACGGTATCCATTTCATGCGAAACTCCGGATATCATGATAAAAACGGGAAACGGACGGATCAGTCCCATGAGGTCATTATAGTATTATTGAATAATGGCGTAAAGTATTGTAAAATTACGGATTAGCGCGCCGTATCGTGCATGAAGAAAAACCCGGAGAATCAGGACATGCCGCAAAAACACTTTGACAATCTTGTGATCGGCGCGGGCCCGGCCGGATACCAGGCGGCTCTCAGGCTGGCCGGTTACGGACAGAGCGTCGGGCTGGTAGACGCGTCGGAAGACGCAATTGGCGGCGCCTGCCTGAACGAAGGGTGCATACCCGTCAAGTCCCTGGCTCAGGCCGCGGAGGTCTATTCCACGGTCGCCCGGTCGCAGGAATTCGGCGTTTCCTGCGGGGCTTTTTCAGTGGACCTGCCCGCGATCGCGGCCCGGTCAGAAAAAAACAAAACCACTCTCCGAAACGGCATTCTCTCCCTGTTAAAAAACGCGAAAGTCGGGTTCATTCGCGGGTCCGCCTCGTTCGAGGACGCGCACACGGTCCGGGTTACGGGCCCGCAGGGCAGCGAATTCTTCACGGCGGACCGTTTTCTGGTCGCCGCCGGTTCCGTCCCGAAAACCGTCCCGGGCCTGGAAACCGACGGACGGATCGTGCTGAACAGCCGGGACATGCTCGCCCTCGGGACCGTCCCGAAAAAGCTTCTGGTGGTGGGCGCGGGCGCCATCGGCTGCGAATTCGCATCGATCTTCAGGCAATTGGGCGCATCCGTCACCCTGCTGGAAATCCTGCCCCAGATCCTTCCCGGAGAAGACGATGAAGTCTCCCGGACTCTGGCCAGGGAATTCCAGAAGATAAGCATGGAAGTTCTCACCGGCGCGAAAGTCCTGAAACTGACGCCGCAGGGAGACGGCGCTCAGGCCGTGTTCGTGGCGGATGGCGAGGAGCGCTCCGCGCGTTATGACCGGGTGCTGATCGCGGCCGGCCGCAAACCGCGGACCGGAGACCTGGGCCTGGACCGGATCGGATTGACGCTCGAAAACGGTTTCATACCGGTTGATTCCGAAATGCGGACCGCCGTGCGGCATATTTTCGCGGCGGGAGACGTGACGGAAAAAACGGCCGCCTACGCCCATACGGCCGCGCGCGGCGGGTTGATCGCCGCGGACGCCATGGCGGGGAAAAAGCCGTCCGCACGGCTGTCGCGTCCCCATATCCCGCGCATTGTTTTCACGGAACCGCAGGTGGCTTCCGTGGGCCTGACAGAAGCGCAATGCCGGGAAACGGGTCAGCCCGTTACGTCATTCAAACGGTTTTTCAAGGCCTGCGGACGCGCCGTCATTTCCGGTCACACGGCCGGGTTTTTCAAGATCACGGCAGACCCGGGCACCGGAAAAATCCTGGGAGCGGTCATCGTAGGCCCGCAGGCCACCGAACTGATCCATGAGATCGGTCTGGCCGCGGATGCCGGCCTGTCCCTGTCCGACCTGGGCCGTTTCACGCACGGACATCCCACGCTTTCCGAGATCGCCGGCGAAATCGCGGGCGATCCCGCCACCGGGACGGCCGGACTGAGGACCCATGAAAGCCGTTGACCTGCACATCCATACCAATCATTCCGACGGACTGCTGTCCGTGGAGGAAATCGTGGACAAGGTCCAGGCGCTGGGCCTCAAGGGTTTCGCCATAACGGACCACGACACATTCAACGGGATCGGTCCGGCCCTGGAGGCCATCCGGCGCAGGAACCTGGACGTGCTGTTTGTGGCGGGCTGCGAGTTTTCCACCTACTTCGAGGAGATCGGGGAACTGCATGTCCTGGCCTATTTTACCGACAACCGCTACCAGGAACTCCAGCCGCTGGTCAGGGAATTCCGTGAGTCCCGCGTGCGCCGCGCCCGCAAAATCCTGGAGTGCCTCGTCCGGGAGGGCATCCGGATCGAACCGGAGGAGCTGATCGGGGACAGCGAAGCCCCCGTGGGTCGCCTGCACATTGCCAGAAAAATCGTGGATCTCGGATACTACGAAACGACGGATCTCGTGTTCGAGAAACTTCTCCGGACCGGCGCGCCCTGCTACATACCCCGCAGGGAAATCCGGACCCAGGAAGTGATCCGCACCATCCGGGAACATGGCGGCCGGGCCGTTCTGGCCCACCCCACCATCCTGTACAATATCCGGAACTGGAACCCCGTCCAGGAACTGATCGAAGCCGGCCTGGACGGAGTGGAATTCCACCACCCGAAAATCTCCCACGACCTGTCCGTTAAAATGGAAGAAACCTGGCGGGGCAAGCTGATCCTGACCGGCGGAAGCGATTTCCACGGGGATACCCCCAAAGAGGAGATTGGCCGTTACGGTATAGATCTGGCGCGCGCCCGGGAGTATTTTGGCGAATTC
>CAYMRH010000034.1:20679-25887 GCA_964392785.1 uncultured Brevinematales bacterium | reverse complement strand
CCGGCTTTTCCGGTGGCCAGGGCGCGGATGATCAGGCGTCCGTTGGACAGGGAAATGTTCTCGGAGTTGGAGGTGTAGGTCTGCAGTTCGCTGTTCCCCCAGCCGTCGCCGCCCAGGTCGTAATTCCAGACGGACGGGTCCAGGGTGTCCGCGTCGAATTCGTCCGACCAGGCCAGTTTCCATTCCTTTCCCGGATGATAGGTGTCCGGCGAATCGGTCCGTACGGCGGGCGGTTCCGGCGTGACGGAACGCGTGACGGTTTTGTGCTCGCAGGAAAAAAAGACGGTCAGGGCCAGGAGAACGGCCGGGATCGCGCGCATGAAACCTCCTGTAAAAAAAAGCGGGCCCCGCGCCGGGAGCCCGCCGTTTCGTCCGGTGTTATTTCTGGTAAACGCGCACCCAGTCCACCGTCATGGTCTGGGGGAAATCGGCCAGGACTCCGCCGGGCGAGTAGATCCGCGCGAACATTCCGCCCACCGCCACGTTCAGGATGATATAGAACGGTTTGTGGAAAGCGGCCATGTTATCGGTGTCGATCATGACCTTGTGGTATTCCTTGCCGTCAATTTTGAAACGCATCGCCTGATCGTCCCACTCCAGCTCGTAGTTGTGGAAGTTCTGGTACAGGGGCGTTTCCAGCAGTTCCGAACCGCCGTAATAGACATGGCGTCCGTCCGCATGCCAGTGCGCCGTTCCCATGACGATAAAGTCGCCTTCGTCACCGCCCTTGACTTCCATGATGTCGATCTCGCCGCACTGGGGCCAGTTGGCCGAGGGCCGGTTGGTGCCCAGCATCCAGAACGCGGGCCACATTCCGGTCCCGTGCGGGACCCGGATCCGGGCCACGATTTTGCCGTAAGTGCATGAAAACTTGTTCTCCGTGGTCAGCCGGGAGGAGAAGAAGAGGTCGCTCACGCGGGTGGTGAGGACCACCAGATGCCCGTTGGAAACGAACGCGTTGGTTTCCGTGTAGTGCTGCAATTCCCGGTTCACGTAGATTTTTTCAAAATTCCATTTGGACGTGTCCAGATTCGTTCCGTTGAATTCGTCGGACCAGACCAGTTTCCAGGGGTCCCCCGGGACGTAGTCTTCTTTGACGGTTGCCTTGTCCTGCTGGCAGGCGGCCAGCGCGATTACGGCGATCGCCGATAACAGAATGAGGGATATTTTTTTCATGGCCGGCTCTCCTTCGGTTCCGAAATAGAACGATCATTATAGAAATGAGGCGGAGATTTTACAAGTTTTGCACAGGCGCCGGCCTGTGCAACAGTCCGTTCATTCGGACTGGTAAACCCGGATAAAATCCACCGTCATGGTCTGGGGAAATTCCGCCGTGACCCCGGCCGGGGAATAGATCCGCGCGAACATTCCGCCCACCGCCACGTTCAGGATGATATAGAACGGTTCCCGGAAGGCGCCCATCGTTCGGGAGGAGATGTCGATCCGGTGGTATTCCTCCCCGTCAATGGAGAAACGGATCGTTTTCGGGTCCCATTCCATTTCATAGTCGTGGAAACGGGACGCCAGGGGTTCATCCATCGGTTTGATCTTCATGAGATAAATGTGGCGCTGGTCACGCCAGTGTATGGTGCTTTGGGCGGTCCGTTCCGTGCGGCTGTCCGGCTCGCCCCCCTTCATTTCGACGATGTCAATCTCGCCGCACTGGGGCCAGTTCACGGACGGCCTGTTGGTGCCCAGCATCCAGAACGCCGGCCACAGCCCCGTTCCGGACGGCATTCTGATCCGACCCACAATTTTACCGAACCGGAAGGAGAATTTGTCCTTGGTGGAGATCCGGCCGGACAGGAAGACGTCCTGGATGCGCGACACCAGAATGGCCAGGTTCCCGTTTTCCACGAAAGCGTTTGTTTCGGTATAGTACTGCAGTTCCCGGTTGCCGCCGCCCAGAGTTCCCGTTTCCACGATCCAGTTGGAAGGATTGAGCGTTTCCCCGTCAAATTCGTCGGACCAGACCAGTTTCCATCCTCGGCCGGGAGAATAGTCCCCGGCCTGCCCGAAAGACGGGCCGGCGGCACACAGAAAGATTCCCAGCACCAGGAACGGCAGGAACCGGCCGGAAACGGTATTCAGCATGACAGACCTCTTGCAATGGATTGCTGTCTGACAGTATAACACGGGCGCAATCCCGAATCAACGCCGGGCGTCCGGGATCGGGAATATTTTACAAGAACAGCCCGATCGATTATAATTCATCGAATGTCGGCTTTCCGCCCCGGCGAAAGAGGTGCTTATGCAGCCCGCCACCACCGAAAAGGAATACGATCTCCGGTTCTACGACGTGGATTACAAACGCCGCCTGACGGTGTCCCGCATGATCAATTTCTTCGAAGACACGGTCCTGTATCAGAGCGAGCGGCTGGGCGTCGGGCTGGATTACCTTCACCACAATAAAATTGCCTGGATCGTGAACCAGTGGAACATCCGGATCGAGCGGTATCCCCAGTTTCCCGAAAAAATCCGGGTCAAGACCGTTGCCGACGGCATTTACAAGTTCTACGGTTTCCGCAGGTTCGAGATCCTGGGATCCGACAATAACAAAATGGTCGCCGCGGATTCCACCTGGGTGCTGATCGACGCGGAAAGCCGGCGTCCCATGAAAATCCCGGAGTATTTCTACCAGGCATACGGCATTGACCGGGAGTTGACGGACGATTCCAAGGTCCTGAAACTCAGGGAACCGCTCCGGGTCGATTCCGAGAAGGAGTTCCGCGTCCGCTGGACGGACATGGACATCAACAACCACGTCAATAACGTCAAGTACTTTGAATGGATATACGAATCCATGCCCCACGACCTGCTGGCGGGTTATTTCCTGAAAACCGTCAAGTTGACTTACCGGAAAGAGGCGAAATACGGCGGTTCCGTGACAGCCCGTTCCGAGGTAAAACTGGGCCGCGAGGAATACGTGTGCTATCACAGGGTCGTGGACGAAATGAAAGCCGAACTCTGTTTCGCCGAAACGGAATGGAAGAAGGAGTCCTGAAGGATGACCGCCGTCCCGTTTGAAACGCTCCTGTTTTTTATCCTGGCTCTGGCCGGCCTTTTGATGTCCGGGCTTGCTTTCCTGATGCGGTTTTCCGGCGTTTTCCCGCGCGAAAACCGCGGCGGTCTGAAAGATTATTCCGCGGCGCTTTTTCTTTTATCCCTGCATCAGGCCGCGGTCTGGATCCAGTCCCTCTTCCCGGACCGTTACTTTTTTTTGCGCACGGCTGAACAGGTCCGTATAGTCCTGATCATAACGGCGGCCGCGACGGTTTTCAGGCACCTGCGGTTCCGGGCTGATCCAAAATACCGGATCGTTTCACTGGCGGCGGTTTTCTCTGCCGCAATCGCGGCCGCGGCGGCGGCTTTTGCGACCGATCTCGCGGCCGGTCGGGGGTTGGCTGTCCTGAAACGGATGGACGGGTCCTCTGTTGCCGCTACGGAAACGTCTTTTCTCCAGCCCCTGTTTTTGCTGATTCCCGCGCTTGTGGTTGCCGTTGCGGTTGTCGGGCCCGGGAGGAAACTGCGGGGGAAAATCAGCCCCTGGCCGGACCGGATTGCCCTGGCGCTGGTCTTGGCCGGCGCGGCCGCGGAAACAGTTCTGATGACCGGAGTATCCCGGCTCTGGATTTTACGGACGGGTTCCGCCGGCGGATTGTATCTGGCGGCGACGGTCTTAACGGCCGTTGCGGCATACCGTACGCTCCGGATTCCCGTTCAAAACGCGAGACAGGAAAACGGGAAGGTGCGGGAAGCGGAAGAGTCCTTCCGGCGGTTGATCGGGGATGCGGACGTTCCCGTGGCAGGATTCCGCCGCGGCATGGAGGAAACGGACGCCCTCCTGAGGGAACTCAGGACAAAAATGGATACCCACGGGCAAGAATTGTCCGGACTGCTGGATTCCTTCCGCCAGGGACGTTCTGAAGAATTGGCCGTGGAGGGCGAATTCCAGTCCCGGACCGATTTGCTGTCCGGCCTGGTTTCCGATCTGTCCGCGCGGTCTCTCCTGATGCCGATTGTCCGGAACCGTTGGACGGGATTCTTCAGCGAAGTCAAGAGCATGACCGGAAGCAGTTCCGAAGTGGCGCAGTTTATCGACGTTCTCATTTCCCGCACGGACAGCGGCAAGGTACTGATTGCGGAAAACCTCAAGGCGATGAACGATATCCGGATTTCAACTGACAAGGTCCGGTTCATCGTGGACGTGATTGACGGAATTTCCGAACAGACAAACATGCTGTCCATTAACGCCGCCATAGAAGCCCATCACGCGGGCGAGTCGGGGCGGGGTTTTTCCGTGATCGCGGACGAAATCCGCGAGGTGGCGCACGTGACACGGCAGGAGGCGGGCGCGATCGGAAAAAGCATCAGCCGGGTGCTGGAGAATTCTCTGGCCGAAGAAACCCTGGTCCGGGAGAATGACGCGATTTTCAACGATTTCTCCAAAAGCATGGAGCGTCTTTTTGTCTATATCCTGAACGTGATCGAGGTGACCAAGGAACTGCGGGACCATATGGAGTCGCTGGTGCGAAGGCTGGGAGACGGTTCCGGCGAACTGGAGTCCCATTTGAATCAGGACCAGCTGCTGAACGCGTCGTCCGTCGCAGAACGGAGGGATTTCAGCCGTTTTCTGGAGGAAGGCGCGTCATTGGCGGAGGACCAGAACCGGCTGACAACCCTGGTCCTGGAGGCCGATTCCCTGAAGAACCGACTGGACGGCCTTTTGGCCGACTGGGAAGCCCTTCCAAAGACTGCCGGCCATTTTTCTGATAACAGATTGGCCTGATACGTTTTTTTGACTGACCGTCAACGGCCAATATTTCTTCCCACGGATACTTTGCGGATGGAAACCAGTCTGGGTTGCGATTTTTCCTGAGTGAAATACGCTTCCAGAAGATAGGACACGCGACGGCCGCTTTCTTCGGCCGTGACGCTGAACAGCATCATGTCCGTGACCGCCTTGCGGCCGTTGGTGCTTTCGGGGCCGGATTTTGCGTCCGGGGCGGTTTTTTCATGGGAGTAGGCGAAGATCTCGTACCGGCCGGCCGCCCAGGTCTGCGCGGGGGATTCGTCCGTGAAATTTTCCGTGACCAGAGATTTCAGGATATTCGTGTCATTTTTCACAGCCGCCTCGTAGTAAGATGCGAGAGTTTTCTCATGCGCGCTTGCGGAAGAGCCGGACACGAAAACAAAGAAACGGATGAA
>CAYMRH010000034.1:0-20669 GCA_964392785.1 uncultured Brevinematales bacterium | reverse complement strand
GGATGAAGATGTAGCCCGCGAATATGAGGACCACGGCCAAACCGGCCAGGATCTTCCAGTCGATCCTGGGGGCCGTTTTCCGGGGGCTGGGCTGATCGTCCTGATGGAAATCCATGGAATTCCCCTCCGAAAAAATAATCCAGATTATAAGAGTGCCGGGCGGATAAGACAAATTATTCCGGATTCCGGGACGGTGACTGGCGGGACAAACGGATCAGACAGAGGCGGATTTTTTTCTCCGCATAAAGTCGTCGTAATCGGCGATGATAATGATGCCCTTCTTGTAAAGAATGGCCCGTTTAAAATCCTTCTGGATGGGGAGCTGCGCGTTGTCGATCGTGACGATCGAGCCCTCGTGCAGCACTTGACGGGCGATCACGGTGCGTTCCAGATCTCCGCCGGTCCGGCTCTCGCCCTGGAGCCGGCTTTTTTCCGATTCCAGCCGGGTCAGCCGTTCCTTCAGCGCGTTGTAATCCCGGACCTTCAGGGCCAGTTCCTGCTTTTTATCCGGGGGCAGCAGGATCACTTTTTCCCCCAGCAGCCGGATCACGGCTATGGTCTTGTCCAGTTTTTCCATGCTGCGCCGGAGGTCCCCGATTTCCTGCTCGTGCCGCAGGACAAAGGCGTAGAGTTCCGACTGCTTGAAATTGACGAGCTTGACGGCGGTCTGGACGCGGGACCGGCTGCCGATGATGTTGGCCAGAATGTCCCGTCCGGCCACGGCCTCGCCGCCCTCGATCACGCCCTCCTCGGTTTCCACGGCCACGCTCTGCCGGGCCGAGAGCCGGGCGTCCTGGGCCCGTTTCGACACGGTAATGGTGCCTGCGGCTTTCAGCGTCGAGTTCCTGACTTCGCGGGCCTGGATGTTCCCGCCGGCCTGGACCTGGGCTGAAGCGCCGGAAACGGCGCCGCGCACCGTCACGCTCCCCCGGAGAGATCGGACGCGGGCGTTTTTCACGTCTCCGTCGATCTCGATATCGTCCGTGGCCGTGATGTCGCTCCCGGTTTCCGCGTTTCCGCGGATCAGAAGGGCGCCGTCATGCCGGAGAATCTGGGCTTTCTGGGTTTCGGATTTCAGGATCTCCCTCAGGGTGGGTTGGGCCATGTTCCCCTCCGTCAGACCCGCGCCGTCACTCAATGCGGATCAGCAGCGAAAGCGGCTGATCGCCAGAGGAAGGGTAATGGGCCGACTGGGCGTCCGCGCCGATGTCGATCTGCCGGTCGCTCTTGAATTCTTCCAGGGCGCAGCGTTGGAGGACTTCCTTGAGGTCGTCCGCGTCGGTTTCCACCATGCCCGGGACAATGAACAGGAACCGGTTCAGGGTGTAGCGGATGGCAACGGATTGCGGCGGGACGCGGGACGCGAGCGTGCGGCTCAGGCGGTCCAGTCGCGCGGAGGCTTCCTCGGGTCCGTATGTCTCGACGTATTTTTTCAGGTTTTTCAGGGAGAGCATGACGAACGCGACTTCCACGCCGTATTCCGCGGCTTTCCGGATTTCGGATTCCATCAGTTCGAGAATGGGGGACAGCGGGTCCAAAACCCGGTCCTTCTGTTCCTGGAGGTACTGCGTCAGCGCCAAAGGCGGGCCCGACAGGGACGCGATGATGGAAAACAGGTGCACCAGGTCCGAATTTTTAGGATGCAGGATGTCGCGTTCCAATTCCGTGATGACCAGGCCCCCGATGCGGGTGTCGACGCCCACCAGCGGCACAAACAGGTAGTGCTCTACGGCCGGACAGAAATCCCGCGTCCGGTCGCTTCCGGAAAGGACGGATGTCCGGTTTTCGGTCAGGCATTTCCGTTCATCGGGAAAAAGCGTGATGGCGCGGCCGGAAACCCGGTCGCCCAACCCGACAGAAGCCCGGACGGTGTATGTCGCGTCGCCGGCCGATTTTTCGGACGCCACGGACGAACGGACGGTGAACAGGAAACCCGACTTCACACCGAACCCCGTGGAAACCGTCTCCATGAGGAGGGAGAGAACGGTCTGGAAATCGTTGGACGTGTTGATCAGGGCGCTGATGTCGTACAGCGCGGACTGCTCGCCCACCTTCCTGTCCAGACGCTGGTAGGCCTCTTTCAGTTCCTCGTAAAGACGGGCGTTGTCCAGCGCGATTCCGGAAAGCGAAGCGAGGGTCGCGATAAAATTCCGTTCGTCATCGACCCACGCTTCCCCGTTCGGTTTTTTTCCCAGGACCAGGAATCCCACGGGTTTGTCCTTGTTCGTGAGGGCGGCGATCCCGGAGGCGCCGGACTGCATCAGGAATCCGGACAGGTCGGCGTATTCCGGGGGCGCGGATTCGGCGGTTAAAAAATCCTGACGGGACAGAAAAGCGATGGTGTCGGGGGAATGGGGAAATTCCGCCGGTTTTTCGAATCCTTTTTGGCCGGACAGGAGCGGTCGGCCTCCGGAGAGGAGATAAACGGCCGCTTCGGAAAGACGGTACTGACCCATCAGGGTCAGCAGCAGGATGTCCAGCAGGCGGTCCCTGTCAAAGGAGGAATTGAGTTCCTTGCCGACTTCGAAGAGCGTCTGCATGTCGATGAGCTTGCGGTCCAGGTTCCCGCCGGCTTCGCGGATCCGTTTTTCGATTTCTTCGCGGAGTTCGGACAGTTCTTCGCGCGACAGGTTTCTGCCGGAGTAGTAGTCTTCCAGGCTGGACAGGGGATCCTGAACGAGCGAACGGCGGAATCCGGCCGCCTGACTCTTCAAACCCATAAACGGCGGTCCCGCGTCAGATCCCGAGCTTTTCCAGGATCTTGACGTACAGGTCGTAGTATTCCGATTTGGCGAATTCGCGGATCTTGTCCTCCGGCAGTTCCTCGAGAAGGGTGTCCAGATAGGCCAGTACGGCGCGCAGGTCCTCGCGGGACTGGATGCTCATTCCCTCCAGCTGCTGTTCGATCAGGCGGGCCCTTTCTTCGCGGCCGCGTTCGGGGGATATGTCCTTCTGGATTTCGTTCAGTTCGTCCAGCGAGATCTCGATTTTTTCGTCGTCCTCGGGAGCGGGCGGCCGGTTTTCGGCGGTCTCGACAATGAAGCCCTGCTGGTCGTCGGAGATGTCGATGTTGTTGAGCTCGTCCAGAGAGAGGGCTATGGGTTCGTCTTCCTCCACAGGTTCCACGTCGGGAATGACGGACAGGTCGATGTTGAATTCGGGGAGGGCGGCTTGGTCCGCGGCCGGCGGAACGGTGATTCCGGTTTCCTCAATGGCCGGATCGTTGTCCCGGATGATGCCTTCGTCCAAGGGCGGGACGTCCAGACTGGAAACGGGGATTTCCTCCGTGATGATCTCTTCCGCCACGGGCACTTTCTCCCGGACGTTGAGATCGGCGGCCGTGATCAGCATTTCATGGCTTTCCGGCGCTTCGGGTTCGCTGATGATAGGGGGTTCCTGTTCCTCGATTACGGAAATGTTTCCGACGGCCGCGGACGCGCGGGATCCGTAAATCATCTTGTCCAGCTCGCTGCCGTCTATGAAGATGATGTCGTCCTCGGAACTGAATTGGACCTCGGGCGTTTCCGGTTTGACGTCTGCCGGTTTTTCGGGCTGTCGGACCGGGCGATCCTGTCTCACCGGGACTGGCTCGGGTTCCGGCTGGGTAACAAGTTCCGCTGCGTCCGTTTGAGGCGCTTCAAACGGGATATCGTCCGAGTCGGACAGGACCGGCATGGAAGGTTCGGGGATTTCCTCAATTTTATTCAGTTCGCCCAGGGTAATATCGCTTTCAATGCCCTGCTGGAGAAAATCGGGCTCGACGGGCGCCGGTGTTGCCGTCGCGGCCAGGGACTCCATGGCGCCCAGATCTATGGAGATTGTTTCGTCGTCGGGCAGGGGCAGGGTTTCCATCTCGATCTCGTGTATGTCCGCTTTTTTCTCTACGGGTCTGTTCGTCTTGACTTCCTGCGGCGCGGCAGCGGGAGCTTCCGCCGTTACGGTGGCGCCGGAAGTATAAACGGGACCCTGGACGTCTCCTTTCAGGTCGCCCTGGATCGTGGCCTGGCCTATGTTGATGGTCACGGAACGGGGTGTGCCGTCGTCGCCGGACAGGGCGGACGGAGCGCCGCCGGCCGCAGGCGCGCCCAGGTTGATTTCCTCGATCGTGACGTTGTCCATTTTGAGGTCGCCCATGACCTGGCTGGAAGCGAGATCGCCCGCGGAGAGATCGGCTGACATGGGGCCCGACGCGGACGCGGGCAACTCCACCGGTTGCATATCGTCGATCGTGATCGTTTCAATGTCCATGTCCAACAGGAAATCGTCAAGGACTTCCCGGTTTTCCGCCGGCATAACGGCACCTCGCTAGAATATCGCGGGCTATCCCGAGATGTTCACCCGGCCCGTACCCTTCCGGGGGCTCTCGCCGCCTTTCTGGGTTTTCAGGAGGGTTTCCCACGCGTCTTTCAGCGTGGCCAGGAGTTTGATCACTTCGTCGATGATTTCGACGTTCTTCTGCATGTTGGCCTCGAGCAGGCGGCGGTTCATATAAATATAGAGACTGTAGAGGTTGTTGGCGATCTCTCCCGCCTCGAAATTCAGGGATGTCATCAGTTCGGAGATGATGTCCTGGGCCTTGATGATATTGTTGTTGGCCAGGTCCAGCTTCCGGTTCTGGATCCCTTCCTTGGCGATATTGAGATATTTGACGGCGCCCGCATAAAGCATGACCACCAGCTTCATGCCGCTGGCCGTTTCGATCTCGACTTCCTTGTAGTTTTTGTAACCCTGCATCAAGCCCTCAAATAAGCCGAAAAACAGAGCTTATTCCTTTCAAAAATCGGCATTGGCCGTCCATATCTTAAAGAAAGCGGCCGGTCGTGTGGAATAAATATCGCTTTCTCCGGAGCCGGCAGTCTGCCCGTTACCGTGGATCTCGGGGTTCAAAATCGCCTGTCATAGCGGACGTTTTTTCACTTTTTAATAAAACTGTTCAGGAGATCCATGGGAATCGGGAAGACGACCGTGGTGGCGTTCTCAGCGGAAATATCCGTCAGGGTCTGGAGATACCTCAACTGGACGCTGATCGGTTCCACCGCCATTTTCTGGGCCGCTTCCAGCAGTTTTGTGGACGCCTGCAATTCTCCGTCCGCGGCGATGATTTTGGCCCGTTTCTCCCGGTCCGCTTCGGCCTGCTTGGCCATGGCCCGCTTCATTTCCTCGGGGAGGATCACGTCCTTGATTTCCACCTTGGAGACCTTGATGCCCCAGGGGTCGGTCGCTTCGTCGATAATGGACTGGAGTTCCGAATTGATCTTGTCCCTCTGAGACAACAGGCCGTCCAGCTCGAACTGGCCCAGGATGCTCCGGAGCGTTGTCTGGGATATCTGGGAGGTCGCGAACATGAAGTCCTCGACCTCGATGACGGATTTCTCCGGGCTGATCACGCGGAAATAGACCACGGCGTTCACTTTTACGGACACGTTGTCTTTGGTGATGATGTCCTGGGGCGGCACGTCCAGCGTAACCGTGCGCAGACCCACCTTCATGGTCCGGTCAATTCCGGGAATGATGAACACCAGGCCGGGTCCCTTGACCTTGTGGAATTTTCCCAGCCGGAACACGACCAGCCGTTCGTATTCCGTCACGACCTTGATGGTCAGAAACAGGATGAACAGGACAAAAGCGGCTATGTAAATAAGATTGAACATGGAATTCTCCTTTTTGTGAATGTCCGTGAAAATGTGGTATAATTGTGAACTTTTTAACAGGCGCTGTCAACTATTCGGACGGCGGCTGAATTTCGGGGGAAAACGGTGGTTTTGTCTGCTTTTCCCGGGGGCATTTACGGGATCACGGGCCCGGAATTTTCCAGGGGCCGGGGAAACCCGGAGGTGGTCCGGGGTATGATACAAGGCGGTATCTGCGCCGTCCAGTACCGTGACAAAACCGGAAAGACGGCGCTCCAGAAATTCCGGGAATGCCTGGAGATCAGGGAACTGACCCGGAAGGCGGGCGTGCTGTTCGTGGTCAACGATTCCGCGGATCTGGCCCTGGCCTGTGACGCGGACGGCGTTCACGTGGGGCAGACCGACCTGCCACTGCCGGCAGTGCGGAAACTGGTCGGACAAAAAATCATAGGTATGTCCGTCCTGACGCCTGAACAGGCCCGCAAAGCCCATGAGGAAGGCGCGGATTATCTGGGAGTAGGCCCGGTGTATGCCACGTCCACAAAACCGGATGCCGGGGAGCCGCTCGGCCTGGATTTTCTGGATTATTGCGTGAAGAACATCCCCCTTCCGTCCGTGGCCATCGGCGGAATCAAGCTTTCGAACGTGAGTGAGATCGCAGCCCGCGGGGCGCGCGCGGCAGCGATCGTGAGCGAGATCACGGGCGCGGAGAATATCGCGGGGATGGCGAAAAAGTTGAAAGCGGAGTTCGAGAGGGGAGCGGAAAGAAGACGGAGTTCACCACTCAGTCACTAAGGACATAAAGGAGCGCCGAGGGATGAGACGCTCCGCGTCATAATAACTCAGTATCTTTGTGTTCTTTGAGTCTTTGTGGCAAAAATATCTCTCGGCAAAACCGTTCAAATCGACGTATCGTCCCCGTTCTCTTCCACCTCGTACACCCGGATCGAATAGTCGTCCACGTACTTGGTGCGGGAGATGATCTCCGCCCGCCAGATGCCCTGTTCCTCGTCCAGGACCATCGGGATGGTCTTTTTCACGCGGCCGAACGTCCCGACGATCTCCACGCTGTCTATGTTCGGCGCGTTGGGATAGACGAGCACCACGCGGGTGGGTCTTAAAACGTTCACGAGCAGCGCGGCCGCCAGCACGGCGCAGGCGGCAAAGGCGGGCACGGTCGCGAAGCGGAACACGTTCCAGGCGTTCATCCGGCGGTAGATCCGCCTGTCAATGTGGTTCATGATGCGGTCCTGGAGCCCTGCGGGTTCCGGAATCTCCATCCATTTCTCGCCGTTCAAAAAATCAGCATACTGCCGTTTCATGGGCCGCCTCCGTGCTGTTTTTCTGCATTTTTTCCCGGATCCGGTGGAGACGGACTTTCACGTTCTCCTCCGTCAGGGAAAATTCCTCCGCGATCTCGCGGATGGACAAATCGTCCACGTATTTCAGGTACACCATGTGGCGTTCACGCTCCTCCAGCTTGGCCAGTTCCTGAAGGACCACGTGACGGTCGTCCGCGGTCAAAAGCCCCCGGTCCTGGAACCCGAACCAGTCGGGGTCCACGTCGTCCATCGGCACCGTGCGGATCTTTCTCCGGCGGCGGAAGGTCCGGATCACGTTCATCTCGATGGCGTAGAGCCAGGAGAAGAACTTGCGTTCCGGGTCGAACCGGAGGAGCGAGGTGTAGACCTTCCAGAACACTTCCTGCGAGATGTCTTCCGCGTCGGCCCGGCTGCGGGTGTGGTAGAGGGCGAACGCGTAAACGCGCCTCCGGTAGAGGGCCACGAGCTCTTCGAAGGCCTTGAGGTCCCCGTTACGGGCCCTGCGGATGATGTCTCGTTCGTCCATGCACAATCCCGGCTGTATCGGTTTTTGAATTACGGCTGTTTCTGGACCGGCGGCGCCTTGCGTTCCTGGACCTTGTTTTCCTGGGCTTTCCGGATGGCCTGTTTCCTTTTCAGGGCTTTCCGGATTTTGATACGGACAATGGTGGGATTCGGGCGGTTTCTGGCCTGCAGGATCCTTTCCCGGAGGGTTGTTTCGGCATGACCCAATCCCGCCAATAACGCGAAAATGACTGTCAAGGCCAGGGTTTTCAGGTTGAATCCGGTCATAGACTCCTCGCGTTCCGGAAACCCGGTTTACCTCTTGAATTACCCTTCCGTTGCCGAAAAGGTTACAGCACCGGTAAAAAATTTTTGGCGTTTCCGGTCCCGGCGCCGGATTTCATGACTAATTATTTCCGCTGTGTTATAATCCACCGGTATGAAAAATAAATCAAATAGGGGTGGATATGAAGAAATACTTTGTCCTGTCGGCCCTGTTCATTCTGTGGGCGAATTTCCTCTTTTCGCAGGAACCGGCCGAGCCAGCCGAGCCGGCTGAGCAACCGAAGACCATTTACAACAATCCCCATTACATCGGTTTTCACGCCGGCATCAGCACCGGCACCGGTTTGGCCTACCGCTACTTTGACGGATGGGGGATCCAAATCGCTTTTCTGCCCATTGTGGCTGACCAGTATCGGATCATCAGCGTGGGCGTGACGGGTTTCAAGTCCCTTCTGAGAAACAACTGGTTCAATTTCTTCCTGTATTCCGGCGTGAGTTACGCCAACTATTACCAGCAGCGCCTCTATTACGGTTACGGTTACTACAGTTATCCTTCCGAATCCACTTATTCCTCATCCACATCCATATTTGAAGAGAATGTCTTTGGTGTGGGCGTGGGTCCGGGTGTGGAATTCTCCATCGTGAACCGGGTTTCGTTCGACATCATGATTGGTTACGGGTTTTTCCTGAACAACGGACGCTTCAGAGTCAATCCCACCATCGAAGTGGGGGCGTTCTTCCGTCTGTGAAGCAGGCCTTGGTCAGGCGGATTGGCTCAGGTAGTCGTTCCGTTTCAGGATCCTGGCCAGCTTTTCCAGGAATTCCTTGCGGTTGAACGTCGGGCCGTCGGGTTTGACGATATAGCCTTCAATTCCCAAGCTGATGGCTTCCTTGACCATCTGCTCGTCTTTGACGCCCGTGATCATGATCGCTTTCATGTCCGGGGCGAACGCGCGGATTTCCTTCAGGGCCTCCAGGCCGTTTTTATTGGGCATTTCTATGTCGCTGAAGTAGAGGGCCGGTTTTTCCGGCGTTTCCCGGAGCTGGCGAATGGCGTCCTCTCCGTCCGTCGCCTCGAGGACAATCTCGAATTTTTCCGAAAGAAGGATCTGCTTCAACAGAAGCCGGATCGTTTTCGAATCGTCCACGATCATGGCCTTGATGGGCATGCCGTTTTTCGGATGAAGACCCAAAGCCAGTTTCCCCATAACGCCTCCGATTAATCGGACAATCCTCCGCCGGCCCGGACTTCGGGCACGCCGTCCAGCGGGTCGGTAACGATGTCCGCCTGGAAATCCATTTTGCCGGAATACTGATAAATCTGAAGAACTTTTCTTTTTACGCCACGGAAAAACAGGACGGCGCCCGGGTCCAGCCGGCCGATTTCTCCGTCGGTGAGATTCGCGGTCGTGCTGACGGAAAAACCCGCTTCAGGAAATCCGTACGCGGGACGGGCCGTGGGCGCGACAACGCCCACGATGATGAGGCTTTTGCCGCCGAAAGTGTTGGATGTCTTGAGGGGATAGTACAGCTGTTTTGTAGCGAAGCGGTAGGTGACCGGTTCCACGGTCTGTTCGCGGCCCGTCAGGTCCACGCGGTCAAACACGATATGGCGGTAGCCGCGGGATATGTAATCGGCCAGGATGGATTCCACGGCCGCGCCGGGCTGTTTCATGGGAAGGTTTTCCCGTTTGGCGAAGGCGCGGAACCAGTCCCGGAACCCGTCCAGGCTGTCCACGCGGATCGAGGTGATCGTGTGGGCGCCCAGTTTCTGGCGGCTGGTGATCTGGGCCGGGGCCTCGCGGGTTTCGCCGCCGCGCATCTGAATGACGATCTGCAGGTTTTTGAGGCGCACCAGTTTCTCGAGGAAGGTGAATATATGAGGGGGCGCCAAAGACACTTCCGGTTCCGACGGGAAAGGAATGAACCGGACTATGGAAACCGGCCTGTCGGAACGGATGTCCGTGGACAGGTGAAGGATCTGTTCGGTCCCGTTGTGAAAAATCAGGGCTTTCTGTCCGGGTTCGCTGACGGAAACTTCACCGGCGGGAACAATGGCGCCCATGTCACCGAACAGGACCGGAAATGCGGCGGCCAACAGGATCGCGACCAGAAAACGGATCATGACTCCTCCCAGTAAATTATACCCCCGGACGCATAAAACATCAACAGTCAATATTTCGGTTGCAGCTATTTACAAAAAAGGCCCGATATGATTAAAATAGAAGATACTCGGAGAAACCGGGATTCGTGCCGAAATTCAGACCTCCTGTCATTTTCGGCGTCTCTACCATCCTGGTTCCGGCGGGGGATTTATGGGCCGTTTTCTTCTTCAGGGTAAGAAAAGAAAAGTCCTGGTTCTGGCCGCGACCGTGATCGTGGCTTTGGCGGCGGGCGCGGCGGATTACCTGAGCGGGAAGCCCCTGTCCGTTCTTCCTTTTTACATGATTCCTGTGGGTCTGGCCGCCCTCTTTCTGGGGCAATGGCAGGGAATCGCGCTTTCGGTTTTTTCCGCCGTCATTTATCTCGCCGCGGATACCGGCTTGTCCCCGGCGGCTTTGGACCTGGCCTCAGCCTGGAATTTCGTGATGGCGCTGGTTGTCTTTCTGGCATTCTCGATGGTCCTTTCGCTTCTGAACGCGGAAAAAGGACGCGAAGAACAGCTGGTCCGCGAGGACTCGCTCACGGGCATCGCCAACCGCAAATCGTTCATGGAAACCGTCGAAGGCGAATGGAACCGTCTCAAGCGCTACAAGCGTCCGTTTACCATCGCGATGATCGACATCCTGAACCTCTCGGAGGTCAACAGGCTGTCGGGAGCGGAGGAAGGGGATTTCCTTCTGGTGTTCACGGCCAAAACCATCAAGAACAGCGTCCGCACAAGCGATATCCCCGCCCGCATCGGGGACAATGAGTTCGGCATCCTGTTCCCCGAAAGCGGCAACGATGCCGCCGCGCCCATCCTGGAGAAAATTCGCCGGATGCTGGGCGAGATCACCGGAAGCCAGGCGACAGCCAATCCGATCCGGTACCTGGTCAACTGTGTCACGTTTCTGGAAGCGCCGCCCGCGGCGTCAGACGTGCTGACCCGCCTGTCCGAAGCGCGGGAACGGGCGTTTTCGGAAGGCGAAAACGCCGTGCACCACGAAACGTATTCCGTCAAAAGCTGACGGGGCCGCTCTGGAAACCGCGGATGGCAAGCCCGTCCGCCGCGAAAAAAACGTTCGCCGGAAGTTTGGCGCCGTCGCGAGCGTGCAGGAAATGATGCGTGAGATGGACCAGATAGGCCTCGCGCGGACGGATTCTGTCTATTGTTTCCAGCGCCTGCCCGAGGCTGAAATGGGTGGGATGGGGTTCGTACCGGAGCGCGTTCAGCACCAGGATCTCTGACCCCTTCATTTTTTCCAATGTTTCTTCCGGGACCCGGCTCGCGTCCGTGACGTAGGACAGCCCGCCGATGCGGTATCCCAGGATCGGGATGTCCCCGTGCAGGACCGGGAGCGGAAGGACCGCCGTTTTTCCGATAGAAAACTCCCCTCCGACCTCGACCAGATCCAGTTTCGGTTTTCCCCCGCCTTCCTGGGTGGGCCGGAACACGTAATCAAACCGCAGGCGGATCTCCTCCAGAGCCCGGGTGTTCCCGTAAACCGGAATGGACCGTTTCATCGCGAAATTGATCTGCCGTAATTCGTCCAGTCCGCCGATATGGTCCTGGTGCGCGTGCGTCACGAGCACGCCGTCCGTCCGTTCTATGCCGGCCCGCAGGGCCTGGATCCGGAAATCAGGACCGGCGTCCAGGAGGATCGTTTCGCCGGAATCCGTCCGGACGCAGGCGCTGGTCCGCAGACGCGTGTCCCGTGGGTCGGCCGACGAGCAGACTTCGCAATGGCAGCCCAGAACGGGCAGGCCGCTGGACGTTCCGGTGCCCAGGAAGACCAGTTCACTCATCGGAGGGGCGCTCTTTGAGTTTGCGGAGCCAGTCCGCTATTTTTTTCTCAAACCCGAGAGATCCCGGTTCGTAGTAGGACACGGGTTTCTCGGTGTAGTTTTGCCTGACGTAGTGGTCGGGGAAATCGTGCGCATAACGGTAACCCGCGCCGCGGCCCATGTCCTTCGCGCCGGAGAAACCCGAGCTCCGCAGATGCGGCGGAACGTTCATGATGTTGCCGTTCTTGATGTCGGTCATGGCGTTGTCGATGGCGATGATGGCCGTGTTGCTTTTGGGTACGCCGGCCAAAAGGAGCGTCGTTTCCGACAGGACAATGCGCGCTTCCGGCATGCCGATCCTTTCCACGGCCTGGTAACAGCTCACGGCGGCCGTGAGCGCCTCGGGGTAGGCCAGGCCTATGTCCTCCGCGGAGAGGATGATGAGCCGTCGCGCGATGAAAAGCGGGTCCTCCCCGCTGTCCAGCATGAAGGCCAGGTAGTATATGGCCGCGTCGGGATCGCTTCCCCGCACGCTTTTAATGAAGGCGGAGATCACGTCGTAGTGGCCCTCAAAATCAGAATATTTCGTGTCCGCGTTCTGGAGAATGCCGGCAATGTCCTCTTTCGTGATGTCCAGCGTGTCCGCAGGGGTTTTCGAAAGAACCGCCAGCTCCAGTGTGTTCAAGAGCCGCCGGGCGTCGCTGGACACATCCAGCAGGTGTTCCCGCGCGCCGGGCTGGAAGGCGATGCGGATTTTTTTCAGGAACCCGTCGGCGGTCATCGCGTAATCGAGGATCTTTTCCAGGTCTTCCCGGGTGTGGGGAAAGAATTCGTAGATAAAAACACGGGACCGCAGGGCCGGCTGGAGGATAAAATACGGGTTTTCAGTGGTTGCGCCGATCACCGTCACTTCGCCGCTTTCCAGGCTGGACAAAAAAGCGTCCTGCTTGGGCTTGATCAGGCGGTGGATTTCGTCAATGAAAATGACCGTCCGTTCGCCCGCCGTAGCGCGGGATTCGGCTTCGGCGAGCATTTTTTTAATCTCGTCCGTGGTGAGCGTGGTGGCGTTGGTCGGGACAAAACGGAAATGGAGTTCCCGGGAAATGATTTCCGCCAGGCTGGTTTTTCCCGTGGCCGGCGGGCCGTAAAAGATCATGGAGTGGATGGTGCGGTTTTCCAGGGCCGTGGAGACGGGTTTGCCCTTGCCGACCAGGTGGGTCTGCCCGAAAAAGCCGGCGAGGGCGGTCGGCATCATCCGCTTGGACAGCGGCAGGTTCCGGTTCTTGAAAAGGTCCATGAACAGATTTTACTTCAGAAAGGACTTAGAATCCAATTTTCTTCCGTGGTTTGGCGTTTTCCGCGACCAGATGGCGTATCGCGTCGAAGACGACGCTGAATCGCTCGTCGTACTTTTTCTCCAGTTCGTTGATTTTTCTGGCCAGATCCCTGTTCTGTTCCATGAGGCGCCGCAGCTGGACAAATGTCCTCATGATGGCGATGTTGACATCAATGGCTTTCGGGCTATTGAGTACCCCGGACAGCATGGCAACGCCTTGCTCGGTAAAAGCAAAAGGCGCGTGACGCCGACCGCCCCATCTTGAGGACGCATTTTGCGACCTCAAGTTGACCGTTTCAGTTTCAGTCAATTCAAACATGAAATCCCCAGGAAAACGTTCGCGATTTCTCCGGACCGCCTCTTTTAATCTCTTTGTTTCAACTCCATAGAGCTCGGCCAAGTCGTAATCGAGAATAACCATTTCACCCCGGATCGACAGGATGTGATTGGAGAGGCGGTGTTCGGAAAGATTTTTCCTATCCATATTATTAATTCTCCCCCGTGAACAGGATTTATAAGATCTTGTGTTTCCGGATCATCTCGGCGAAATCGTCAAAGAGGTATTGGGAATCATGCGGTCCCGGCGAGGATTCCGGGTGGTACTGGACGGAAAACGCCGGGAACTTTTTATGGCGGATGCCTTCGATGGTCCGGTCGTTCAGGTTGATATGCGTGGCTTCCACGTCAGCCGGCAGGCTGTTTTCCACAACGGAGAAGCCGTGGTTTTGGGAGGTGATTTCCACGCGTCCCGTGGCCAGGTTTTTTACGGGCTGGTTGGCGCCGCGGTGTCCGAACTTGAGTTTGTAGGTTTTGGCCCCCAGGGCCAGGGCCAGCATCTGGTGGCCCAGGCAGATGCCGAACATCGGCTTCCGGCCCAGCAGTTCCCGGATGGTTTCGATCACGTAGGTCACGGCCGCGGGGTCTCCGGGGCCGTTCGCGATGAAGAGCCCGTCGGGATCCAGGGCCAGGATGTCCTTCGGGGGCGTGGTGGCCGGCACCAGCGTGACGTTTAAGCCCCGGCTGTCCAGAAGGCGCAGGATGT
Source organism: uncultured Brevinematales bacterium (assembly GCA_964392785.1). Classification (GTDB taxonomy): domain Bacteria; phylum Spirochaetota; class Brevinematia; order Brevinematales; family JAOACQ01; genus CAYMRH01. The sequence goes on along the minus strand of CAYMRH010000034.1, from coordinate 6,623 downwards.
TGGTCTTGATGCCGGTGTCCAGAGCGGCCACGTGCGGGCGGCCGTTTTTGAATTCGTTCCAGCGGAAAACGTCCTGGCGTGACACGCTGGGCACCAGGTCCAGACCCGCCATGTCGGGGGCGTGCTCCAGCTTGTTTTTCAGACTGGCCGTATCGTGGTCCACGGCGGACAGGATCCCGTTCATGGAGCCCGTGATGCGCAGGATGCGGGTCAGTTTGCGCGTGTCCACGCCCTCGATCCCGACCACGTTCTGTTTTTTCAGGTAGTCGTCCAGAGTGCCGGCGCTGGTCCAGTTGGAGGCGATGGGGGACAGTTCGCGGACAATGAAACCGGCCGCCTGGATTTTTCCGGATTCCACGGTTTCCGGGTTGACGCCGTAATTGCCGATTTCGGGATAGGTCATGGTGACAATCTGCCCGGTATAGGACGGGTCGGTCAGGATTTCCTGGTAGCCGGTCATGGAGGTGTTGAAGACGACTTCTCCCATGGTTTCGCCCGGATGTCCGAACGCGCGTCCGCGGAACACTTCGCCGTTGGCCAGAAGCAAGGTGGCCTTTTTGCCGTTATCCACGCCGTTGATGATGCTCATGATGTCTCCGATTCCGGTTAGTTTATCATATTCGGGCGTTTTTCTCAAAATTCTCTTGTCCGGGTGTGTTGACAGCGCTCGCGGCATCAATTATATTGGCATTCGGGAGTGGGGGATGCCGATTTTCCAGTTGACCGGTGATCTGGTTTTCCCGACCGTGGAAATGGCTGACCCGGGAGGAATCCTGGCCGTGGGGGGCGACCTTTCGACCGAACGCCTGCTCCTGGCTTACCAAAGCGGGATTTTTCCCTGGTACGACGAGGAAAGCCCGATTCTCTGGTGGTCTCCGGATCCCCGGTTTGTCATTTTTCCTGAAGAGTTCCGCGTTTCCAGGAGAATGCGCCGCTTTCTGAGAACGAGCGGGTATCGGGTTACTTTGGACACGCGGTTCAGGGAAGTGATGGCGTCATGCGCCGCGCCGCGGAAAAGCGCACGGGGCACATGGATTACACCGGATATGTTGGAGGCGTACTGCCGTCTGCATGACGAGGGTTACGCGCACTCGGTAGAGGTCTGGCGGGGGCATGAACTGGCCGGAGGTCTCTACGGCGTTTCGATCGGGAAATGCTTTTTCGGGGAGTCCATGTTCAACCGCGCGGACAACGCCTCCAAGACGGCGCTGGCGGTCCTCACGGACCTGATGAAACAGAACGGGTTTCATTTTATCGATTCCCAGGTCAAAACGGAGCATTTGGCCGGGATGGGCGCCAGGGAAATTCCCCGCGCGGAATATCTCCTGCTGCTGAAAAAGAGCGTTTCAGGGGGAACCATCCGGGGCAATTGGGGCGATCTGGATTGTTTCCGGACGGGCGTGGAAAAGGCCACCGCCTGATTTCCGGCTTATTGCTCCGGGTTTTCCCGGTATTGCGGTTTCGCGCATCTTCCTTTATAATAACGGGCTTGTTGACGACAGACAGAAGGTTTTTATGACGAGCGCAGAAATTTCCGTCCTGATCGATTACGCCATCGTCCTGTTCCATAAATTCAGCAACTTTGCTGTCAAGAACAATTTCAAGGTCGAGGGGTACTCCGGCGGCGGGCGGAAAAACCAGGTGTTTGTGATCCAGCAGCATACGATCTGGTCCTACCGCAAGGCCGTGCGGGATTTCAACCCCGTGGCCGGCGTCAAACTCAATTACGAGGAAAAAAAGTTCGTTCTGCTTCTGTTGGGCGGCAGTTTATACGGTCAGAACGGCGTGAACATCTGGCAGGCCATGTGTTTCTTCCACCGGTTGCCGTTTTTGTCCCTGCGGGCGCTGGGGCGGATCATGGACCCGGCCGGCGGTTTCATCAAGAGCAGCATGGTCATGTTCCAGGATTCGGATTCGCTGGGGTCTTCTCTCAACATCGAGGATATCGCGGATTTCTACAACAACCGGAAGGTGTTCCTGTCGCCCTTCGCGCTGAACTCCCTGTTTTCCAACTTCATCGGCAAGAATATTTACGGCATCACGCAGTACCGCCTGGCGACCCAGTACGCGAACATCGACGAGCTGTTGAACGACATCACGAACATCATGAAGTACCTGTTCTTCCTGTCCAGTTTTTTCAAACTCAATTACGCCGCGTCCTTCATCAAGGACGACATATACGTCCAGGGCGAATTCGCGCTCACGCTCAAGCGGTTCCAGCGGACCATCATCAAATCCGGCCTGAAGATTCCCCTGGTGCAGTTCCTGAAGGACCACACCCTGACCAACATCGAATTCGTGGTGCTGCTCTATTTCATCCATAAGGTCGTGACGGTCAAGGAATTCATCATATCCAACATTGACGAGATCCTGGCCAATATCGCCTTCATCCCGTCGCAGATCAAGTTCATCCTGAAGTGTTTCGCCAAGGACAGCCTGTTCGTGAAGGAAAACTTCATCGCGCCCACGGATTACTATCCGCCGTACCCCTATCCGGAGGACCAGGAAGGTCCCGAGATGGAGAACATGCCGCCCCGGCCCGTTCCCGCGGGAGAAGAGGGCGAATTCGAGGGGCTCACCTCCAATTTCACGTCGATATCGATCACCAAGGACAAGATCTACAACCTGATCTTTTCCGACGGGGCCGCCGGGCGCCGGAAAAAGAAGGGAAAGGCCGCGTCGGTGCAGGCCCGTGAAGACGAAAAGACCGGGGATGCGTCCCGCGCCCGGGGCCTGTACGAGATCGTGGTTCCGAAAGTGACGCTGGAGAACGTGATCCTGGAAGAGGACGTCAAGCGGGAACTTCTCGGGGCCGTGGACCTCACCAAAGCGGCCGACACCATGAAAAAATGGGGCGTCAAGCCCAATCTCAATTCCAGCGCGTTCGGGTCCGTGAAAATCCTGTTGTACGGACCGTCCGGCACGGGTAAAACCATTACGGCGCAGGCACTGTCCGGCGAGGCCGGGTCGGACCTTTTCAAGGTGGACGCTTCCAACCTGGTCAGTTCCTGGGTGGGAGAAAGCACCCGGAACGTGAAAAAGGTTTTCCGCGAATTTTACCGTTACGCCAAATCGTCCAAAAAGCGGGTGTTCCTGTTCATGAACGAGGCGGACCAGCTGCTCTCCGCCCGGGGCGCCGTGATGCAGGCGGCGGACAAGGAATACAACCAGATGCAGAATCTCCTGCTGGAGGAACTGGAGAATTTCGACGGCGTGTTCATAGCCACCACCAACCTGGTGGACCTGTTCGACACGGCGTGGAACCGTCGTTTCAACGTGAAGATCCGTTTTGACGTTCCCAAATACGAAACCCGCCTGCGCCTGTGGCAGGTGCACGTGAACGACAAGATGCCGCTGTCCCCGGACGTGGATTTCCGGAAACTGGCCGAATACGAACTGGCCGGCGGGTCCATCGCGAACGTGGTTTACAACGCCGCGCGTAAGGCGGCCCTTCGCGATGAGGGCCAGCGGTTCGTGACCCAGAAGGATTTCTCTGACGCGATCCAGAACGAGATCAAGAGCCATATCGGCGCGAAGGCGTCCCGGGTCGGTTTCCAGCAATGATCCCGGGACCGGTTTCCCGGGCATGAGGATCGCTGTGGCCGGCGGCCTGGGTTTTGAGAAGGACCTGCTCGGCGCCCTGGGCGGCCATTCCGTTTTCCTGGTCGGATCCGGTTACGACCTCAAGCGCGAAAAATTCCGACATCCCGGCCGCTGCGAATTCATCGGAGAGCATTTCAACCATCATTACGCCCGCTATTTCGAGGAATCCGACCTTTTGATCGACGTCTCCGACAGCCTCAAATCCAAATACACCGTGAACGACATCTCCATCCGGTCCCGCAAGCCGTCAATGCTTCTTTTGCACGACGGGGAATGGATGATAGCCGTTATTCGGCCGGATGTCCCGTCCGGCCGGAACAAGGCCTGTCTGGAATGCCGGAAATATTACGGTCATCCCGGCCCGGCGGTTGTCCAGCCGGCAGTCGCGGCCGGAAAAGCCGTTGAACTGCTGTCGGCTTTTGCCGGATCGCTGCCGCACGCCGGCCTTTACGGTATGGACGGACAACTCAGACATCCGCTCGATGAACGGGAGGACTGCGGGGTGTCCCAGGGACATTACCGGTTCGCCACGGGCGAATATGCCGACGTCGTTTCCGTATCGTGCTCTGAAAAGTCCGTAGCCATATCGCCCATGAACGAAGTGTCGCTGGACCTGGAGCGTCTCAGGACACGGATTTCCCCGTATGCGCGCGTGGAGAAAATCACGGCGTTTTTTCTGGAAATCCGTTTTCGTCATTATCATATGATCGTTTTCCGGCAGGCCCGCGCGGTGGTGAAGGGATCCAAAGATAAAAATCTCGCTCTGGCTCTGTATCGCGCTTTCGTGGGCAGCTGACATCCGGAGTTTTAAAAAAAGGCCGCCCCTTCCGGGACGGCCACCATATCGGCAAATGCTTCGGCTCAGGATTATTGGATATCCACTTTGATGTTCAGGTCCACAATGTCCTCGTCCTTGTCGCTGTAGCGTTTCTCATCCCGGTCACGGTCTTTTGCCGCGTCCCGGTTGTTCCTTTCGTCTCTGTCCCTGTCACGATTGCGGTCGTCGATCCGATCCCGGCCCCGGTCTCTGTCGCGGTCTCTGTCGCGATCACGGCCGCGGTCACGGTCATCGATCCGGTCGCGGGGCATATCCCGGTTGATTTCCACATCCAGGTCATTGATGTTGAGAGTGATAAAAATTCTCCGTTCGTCACGATCGAAATTCTCCCGGTAACGCGCGCGGTTGGCCTTCATGGCCGCGTAAGCCAGTTGGCGGGCGCGCAGGGACTGACGGACGGCACGGTCGTATTTCCCGTTTTCAAGCAGAAACTTTGCGAATCTCTGGTGCCGGACGGCCTTGGCCAAATCCCCCGTGTAGACTCTGCCATTCTGGACGGTTTTCTGGGCTGCCAGAATCACGTTGACGGTTTTTTTCAGGACGTTTTCCGCGAACCTCTTTTCGCGGCGGGAGTAATTCTGTCCGTACAGGGTGACCCCGGCGAACAGAAGGATCAGCGCCGCCGTCAGGATTTTCCTCATATCAAGCCTCCTTAAACTGTCTGACAGGATAATATAACACGCTTTGGCGGGAAAAGGGTTCAGATTCCTCTGCCCGTATTTTATCAGATTAATGGAGAGGATGGAAGATGTCAAAGGGAAAAAGAAAAGCGGTAAAAAAAACGCCGGCCGCGCTTTTACCGCCGGATTCGGAGAGGGAGGGATTCGAACCCCCGGTACATTGCTGCACACGCGCCTTCCAAGCGCGCTCCTTAAACCACTCGGACACCTCTCCATGGGGTGACAACGGGAAATATTATACCTGAGATCGCTAATCTGCGCAATTTTGACAGGCCTTTTGTCCACGGATGACCTGACCGCAGCTTTTTTCCCGACGTCCGGCCCAGGAGATCGGCAGGGTCGGCGGACTCAACCGATTTCAGTGCCCGGAGGCACCCCCTGAACGCGGAATCGGGCTCCGGACGGGTCATTTGCTTTATTTTTTTGCTCGTTTGTCCTATAATTCCTGGAGACAGCGTAAGGGCAGGTTTCCGGAATGGCGAAGAAATCCGATAAGACGGTCCGTTCGTTTGAGCAGGACATGAAACGCCTGGAGGAAATTGTCGGAAAGCTGGAAGAGGGCGTTTCCGTAGAGGAAGCCATGGCTTTGTACGAAGAGGGCGTGCGGCTTTCCGCGGCCCTGGAAGGCCGTCTTTCTGATATGGAAAGAAAAGTATTTGCGGTCCGCAATATGGACAAGCTGTCTTCCGGAGAACAGAAGGAAATGGATTTGGGTCTTTTTCAGGGCAAATAGGCCCTGGGGGAATGGAGGACGTCTTATGTCGACTCTCAGACCGACACGCATCGGCGTCAGTATCAAGGCGCATTATTCCCTGAAAGGATTCCAGGGCGACGGCGTGATCGTGGATATTTCCACCGGCGGCGTGGGCATGGAAGTCAAACAGATATTCGTCCTGGGCGACCTGGTCCGGGTATCCTGCAAGCTCCCGGATACCATAGACGGCGATCTGGAATTCTGGGGCATTGTCCGTAACGTGAACGGAAACGTGGTGGGTCTCAAGTACGAGGAAATCTCGAAAGACAGCATGGAAAAGATCGATCATTACGTCGGGACTCTCATTCTGAAATACGGCCGAAATTCGCGTGAGTCGTTCTGAGAGGAACCGGTCCGGTTCCGGCTTCAGCCCTATTCCTGTCGGGTAACTTTATGAAACTGGGCAGATTCTCCGACGGTTCGTCCGTCTTTTACGGCATGGTCAACAACAACCGGGTCACCCGGATCGAGTCGCTCCAGTCCCGCGAAGCGCAGGGGGACAGGCCGTTGTTGGGGTTGACCGTCCTGACGCCCTGCGTGCCGTCCAAGATCGTGGCCGTAGGACAGAATTATAAACTGCACGCCCGGGAACTGGACCTGCCGGTTCCGGAAGAACCCGTTCTGTTTTTAAAACCTCCCACGGCCGCGTTGGCGCACGGGGCCCCGGTCTCTTACCCGTCCATGGCGGCCCGGGTGGACTACGAGGCCGAACTGGCCGTCGTGATCGGCAAGGGCGGCAGGGATATTC
>CAYMRH010000033.1:23928-26102 GCA_964392785.1 uncultured Brevinematales bacterium | reverse complement strand
CGCCGTTTTTCACGAACAGGTCCGCGACGTTTTTCGCCCTCTTTTCGGAAAGAACCCGGTTGTAGCTTTCGTCTCCCGTATTGTCCGTGTGGCCTTCCACCACAACGCGCGCGATGCCGGATTTCGATATTTTCTTCGCGATTTCCTCCAGTTCGGGTACGACCCCGCCTTCCAGCGCATCGCTGTCCGTCTTGAAGTTCACGTCGGAAATGTTCAACAGCACTTCCGTTCCGCTTTCCTGCATGGAAATGGAAGGCCCGGCTGACGCGACGCTTTCCCTCAGGGACCTGTTCAGGTCTCCGTCTGCCATATGATCCGGAAATATGATGCTGGCGGCCAGGCCAAAACGGAATCTCCCGGCTGTCAGGCCGTTGCCCGCAAACAGGGCGTAGCCCGCGTGCACCGCCGCGGAAAAATTCTCCGTGACCCGCGCCTCCAGGGAAACCTGCGGCCAGACCATGAGGGCGGCCAGGGAATAGTTCGTGGCGGCGGATGTGTATTCGATAAAATCCGCTCCGGCATAGAGAGCCGGTGTAACGGCATAAAAACGGCCAAGCGGAATGCGGTAATAGACCTTCAGAAAGACTTCCGGTATGGACAGACTGTATCCGTAAAAGGAAACTCCGCCGAACGAACCGCCCGCGCCAACGCCAAAACCACCCATGAGGTCACGGTCCAGAACGGCGGTAGTGAACACACCCGCTCCGTCGCCGTAGCAGTCCTGTGACGAGTATATTGAAAGCCGCGTTTCCGCGAAAGCGGCCCCTGAAACACAAATCATGGCCATCACAAAAACAGATATCCGTTTCGCTAATGCGGTTCTGATCGTCATGATCGCCTGACTCCTGAATTCATATTCTGATCTCAAGCGTTTTGGTCTGGAAAAATAAAAGTGCCGGGCAGGGCCTTGGTCAATAATGTGAGCAAGTCAACGCCATGGGCCAAATCCGATTCTTTACCTGTTCGTCACGCGGTTGCCGGACGCGACGGCGGTTCAGTTATTTAATATAAAATATTACCCGTCGCGGTTGTCGCGCCCATAAAATCCGCGACATTGATGTTTGTCCAATCTGTGGCCGTGGTAATGAACGTCTCGCCCGCCACGTAATTCCTGTAAAGATACGTGAGCCCCAAGCTGACAAACGCGTTATTCGCGATTGAATGATTAAACACGTCGGCTTCCTCGTAAATCGCGCAGCTGTTCGCGCCAACGCCGCCAATAATGTTGCCCGAAATAACTAATTGACTGCCATCTCCCCCGGCAAACAAATGAATCACGCTGTTCGTGGCTAAGGCCAGATTATTGGTAATAATGTTATCCCCAATAACTGCCCAAGGGGTGCTCTGGAAATAATATGCGGCACCTTGATTCACTGCGAGATTATTGATATTGGTCAGGCTGATGAGATCCACGAGCCGGTCGTACACAAAAACGCCGCCGCCGTTTGTGGCTGTGTTAGACGAGACCGTAACGAAAGACAGGTTGCAGGCATCGCTCATATAAAACGCCGCTCCACCCCCGTTCGATGCGCAGCAGTTTGAAATCACCGAATAATTAATCATACAACCAAAGGAATTGGTAAAGAGCGCGCCTCCTCCCAAAATATCGATTGCGGCCGCCGCCGCATTATTCCGCAGGACAAAATTTTCCATATAGATACCGAGGCTGTTTTCAATCAGAACAATCCGATCCAGTGTGTTTCCACCGTCTAAAACGCTCATCCCCGTAACATCTGAGAAAGTCGGGTCATAACCGCCGGTGATCATGATGTTGGTTTTTTCAAAAATCCGTACCCCCGATCCGTTCTCCATGAGACCGCCGTTCAAGGGAGTATAAACACCGGCGGCCACAAGAATCATATTGATATTGGACGATCCGGCCAGTTCAATCGCGTGGGTGATATTCGACAGGGGGTAATCGGGGCTCAAACCGCTGTTCCCGTCGCTCCCGCTCGTGCTCACATACACAATCTGCATGGGAATATTCGTCTCCGGGTTTGACGTGATCATGAACAGATCGAACGTGAGCCAGTTGTAGCGGTACAGATCAAAATTTCCCAGGCCGTAACGATCGGAAGCAAAATAGACCTTGTAGGTGTCGGGATCCACGAAGGGCGTGAAATCGTTGAACGGCGACGCGTAAAACATGACGGGGTAGAACCCGGGAACCACGG
>CAYMRH010000033.1:3541-23918 GCA_964392785.1 uncultured Brevinematales bacterium | reverse complement strand
ACGGTGCCGCCGCCCCAGATCTGGTGATGGCCTTGGTAGAACATGGTGGTGCTGAAAATGAAATAGTCGTTTCCGTCCTGGCGGAAGCCGTTGGCCGACGCTGAGGGAAAACCCATATTGGAAATGACGGTGTTGGACACCCAAACGCCCGTCTGGAACGAGTAACGCACCACGGTATCAGACGCCGTGGCAATCAAAAGTTCTGGTTCCGCGCTGTCTTGAACCAGTCCGATCATTGCGGCGTTGGTATTCGTAAAAATTTGAAGGTTGCTGACAGGGTTCAGGGACGAGTCCAGCACATAAGTAACGACCATATTGCCCGAATCACGCCGCAGGAAAGTCAGATAGATGAAACTGTTCGTCCACTGGAAAACAACAAGGGATTCTTCATTTGCCGTGGTGTTGATCGCGGTACTCATCCTGACCGGAGCAAAGAATTTCTCCGTGAACGGGTCCATCTCGGCGTACCAGATATTCATCTGATTGGGGCTGCCGCGGTCGGAGGAGAAAAAGAGGTAGGTGCGTCCTCCGCTGCGGAACAGGAAGGGGCTCTGGTCCTGCGCATCGTCGTCGCTCAAGGTTCCGCCGCCCACCAGCCCGAGGGGCTTCAAGCCCTTCTTTTCGCTGTCCCGGTCCGCCATGTCAAAATAGCCCGCGCAGGAAGCCAGAAACGCGGCCGTGACGGCCAATAAAAGCAGTTTCTTCATATCGGAATCTCCTCTATCGCATCCGGAAAATTATAGATATGCCGCATGTTTAAGTCAATGGGTCGGACGGTGTCAGGGAAATGTCAGGAGTTCAACGGGAATACCAGACGTCGTTCAAATAGTCTGTCGCGCCTTCGTTCCCGGCTATGACCCACAGCAAGCCCCGGAACGCGGCCATACCGTGCTGGCGGCGCGGGGTAAACCCGGCTGCCGCGGCGGCCAGCGTCCAGTTGGCTCCATCCGCCGAATACCACACGTCGTTTTTCCGGTTGCCCGTGTCGGGTTCATAACCGCCCGTGACCCAGACCAGGCCGTTATATTCAGCCGCCGTCAGCCGTTCACGAGCGGAAAACGGCGCGGCGGGCGCGGCGTTCGTCCAGTTGGTTCCGTCCCAGGTGAACCACACGTCGTTCGTGGCCATGCCGGCATATCCCCCGATCACCCACATCCGGCCGCCGCAGACCGCGGACGCGTGGTCGTACCGGGGGGAAAACCCGGCCGCGGCCGTGGCCCGCTGCCAGTTGGTCCCGTTCACGGAAAACCACACGTCGTTCACCGCAACACCCGTATAGCCGCCCATGATCCATAGCGCCCCGTTGAACACCGCGCCCGCATGCGAATAGCGGGCGGGAAAATCCGCGGCAACCGTGGCGTTGGACCAGTTGGTGCCGTCCGCGGAATACCAGACGTCGTTTGTCACGTTGTTGGAATCCTTTCCGGCCATGATCCAGAGGGCGTTGTTGAACACCGCGCCCGTGTGGCCGAAGCGCGTGGAAAAGTGAGCCGCGGACGCCGCCATTTCCCAGTTCGTGCCGTCTGGCGTGGACCAGACGTCATTAAAATAGGAAACCCCGTTCCCGCCGGCGATCCAGAGACGGTCGTTGAACACGTGGGTGGAAAACGCGTATCGGCCGGCGAAGGGGGCGGAATTTGTCACCATTTGCCATCAGGACCCCTGATCGTAAGGCATCGGGGGGATCTGGTAGGAACAGGAAAAGACAAACAGGAGAACAGTAATTGAAATTAGAAAGAATAGTCGCGCTAACTTCATCATCAAACGTTCAAGATTATAACAGATAAGACGGGCTAATCAACTCTATTTAACTAAATGCTTTGACAAAGGTCTCCGCCGTTGTTATGTTATTCTCGATATCTGGCCGAAAGGCGAACCAAACATTTAAAAAATAACTTTGGAGGCATCTTTATGATAGATCGGGTATTGACCATGGGTATATTTATTATATTGAGCTCTATGCCATTGGTAGCGTATGCACAACCCACCAATGCCGCCACTCCCAGAATGAATGCTATCCTAATCGATGTTCTCAATCCTTTTTATCAAAACAAAATCGCATTAGATTATCGTCTGAGATTTTCCTCATTATTTGAACTTTCTGTCAAACCGGTCTACTGGTTGCCAAAAGATTGGGGCATGGTTGGACAGGCATACCAATCAACACCATTAATCTCGTTGCAGCAATTGTGGGGCATCAGTTTGATATCTGGATTCAATATTTATTTCCTAAGTTTTTTAAACATACCCGTTTTAAGCAATTTTTATATTGGTGTTCAACCATTCATAAGTTATATCGCCTATAACGCCGGCTCAACCATGGAATACGGCATCGCACCAGTTATCGGAATGCGGTTTGACTTCAGCATTTTAGTTATTGTTGCGGAAGGCAGCGTTGGTGTTCTGCGCGAGAATGTAATTAATAAATCTGATGAGAATTTCTATGGTATGGGTAGAGGCATGGGAGGGTTCCCTGAAATCGCCATAGGCATTTCGTTCTAAGCGATACCAACCCTGAGTTGTACCGGCCTCCGTTGATTTATCCCCCCTTTCCCATTATAATTTCAACGTATTATCTAGGAGCCGCCCATGCCCGAACAGGACAACAAGCCCACAGACGAACGCGCGAGCCGGCTGAAAAAACTGGAAGACCTCAAGGCGCGCAGGATCAACCCTTGGCCCAATTTCTACAGGCCGGATGCCAAATCCGCCGCCGTGAAGGAAAAGTTCGCGGCCGACGGCGACAGGGAATTCAAGACCACTGTGGCCGGGCGCATCATGCTCCTGCGGGATTTCGGCAAGGCCTCCTTCGCCACCATCAAGGACGAACAGGGGACCATCCAGATCTACGCGCGGCTGGACGTGCTGGGCGAGGAAAAACTCTCCGTCTTCAAACTGCTGGACGTGGGCGACATCGTGGGCGTGTCGGGAAGCGTGTTCCGCACGCACAAGGGCGAGATCACCGTCAACGTGGAGGACTTCACGCTCCTGGCCAAGGCCGTGAACAGCCTGCCGGAAAAGTGGCACGGACTCACCGACGTGGAAGTGCGCTACCGCCAGCGCTACGTGGACCTGATCGTGAACGACGACGTGAAAAAGGACTTCCGCGCGCGTTTTGCCGTCATTTCCCATATGCGCCGTTTCCTGGAGGACCGGAATTTCCTGGAAGTGGAAACGCCCATGATGCAGGCCATTCCGGGCGGGGCCGCCGCGCGTCCGTTCGTCACGCACCACAACGCGCTGGACACGGACCTGTTCCTGCGCATCGCGCCGGAACTTTACCTCAAGCGCCTGATCGTGGGCGGGTTCGAACGCGTGTTCGAGCTCAACCGCAATTTCCGCAACGAGGGGATCGACACCCGCCACAATCCCGAGTTCACCATGCTGGAGCTCTACCAAGCCTACGCGGACTACCGGGACATGATGTCCCTCTTCGAGGACATGATGATCTCCCTCGCGAAAACCGTAAAGGGCGACGCGAAATTCGAATACCAGGGCCGCGCCGTGGACTTCTCCAAATGGAACAAGATGAAATATACCGACGCGCTCCAGAAGATCGGCAACATTGACCTGGCCCCCGTCAAAACCCGCAAGGACGCGCTGGACCTGGCCAGAAGCCGGGGCTTTGACGAGATCGGCGACCGCGGCGAGGACAAGTGGGCCATTTTGAACGTCCTCTTCGAGGAATACGTGGAACCCAACCTGATCGAACCCACGATCATCTACGAATACCCGGCCGAGATTTCCCCGCTCTCCAAGTGCAAGGAGGACAATCCGGAATTCGTGGAGCGGTTCGAGTGCTACGTGAACGGCTGGGAGATCGCCAACGCCTTTTCCGAACTGAACGACCCGTTCGTCCAGGCCGAACGCTTCCTCACGCAGGCCAAAAAGAAGGCCGCGGGCGACGACGAGGCCATGTTCGTGGACGAGGACTACATCAACGCGCTGGAATACGGCATGCCCCCCTCCGGCGGCATGGGCATCGGGGTGGACCGGCTGGTGATGCTGTTGGTCAACACCGCCTCTATCCGCGACACGATCCTCTTCCCCACGCTGAAGAGTTTGTGATACATTCGCTGCCTTCGGCTCCGCTCAGGCAGCGAACTGATGAAACCATACTGGCAGGTGCTTGAGCGGAGCCGAGGGCGCCCATTTTTAAATCCAACAGGAGTCCCTCTCATGACCCGCAACATCGACATGATCCGCAGTTTCTACTCCTCTTTCGGATCGAAAGTCAAAATCGGCCGGAAAATCGCCGGACGCCCGATCACGCTCGCCGAGAAGATCCTCTACGCGCATTTGTTCGAAAAACCGCAGTCGGGCCTGTCCCGGGGCGCGGATTACGCGGACCTGTGCCCCGACCGCGTGGCCATGCAGGACGCCACGGCGCAGATGGCGCTCCTCCAGTTCATGCAGGCCGGCCGCGCCACGGCCGCCGTCCCCACCACAGTCCACTGCGACCACTTAATAGAAGCGGAAAAGGGGGCGGACGCCGACCTGCCCCGCGCGCTCAGGGAAAACAGGGAAGTCTATGACTTCCTGAAAAGCGTTTCGCTCAAATACGGCATTGACTGCTGGAAACCCGGCGCGGGAATCATCCACCAGGTGATCCTGGAAAATTACGCCTTTCCCGGCGGGCTTTTGATCGGCACGGATTCCCACACGCCCAACGCGGGCGGTCTGGGCATGATCGGCGTGGGCGTGGGTGGCGCGGACGCCGTGGACGTCATGGCCGGCATGCCGTGGGAACTGAAATGGCCCAAAATCATCGGCGTGCGCCTCACCGGAAAACTCTCCGGCTGGACGTCGCCCAAGGACGTGATCCTTCACCTGCTGGGTCTTTTGACCGTGAAGGGCGGAACGGGTCACATTGTGGAATATTTTGGGGACGGCTGTTCGTCCCTGTCCTGCACGGGCAAGGCCACCATCTGCAACATGGGCGCGGAACTGGGCGCGACATCGTCGGTCTTCCCTTACGACGAAAAAATGAAAAATTACCTGGCCGTCACCGGCCGCCGGGACGCGGCCGCTTTGGCCGATGCCGCGTGGCAACACCTCCGCGCGGACGATGAAGCGGAGAAAATCCCGGAGCGTTACTACGACCGGGTGATCGAACTGGATCTTTCGAAACTGGAACCGTACCTGAACGGCCCCTTCACGCCGGACCTGGCCACGCCGCTTTCAAAAATGAAAACACTGGCGCGCGAGAAAAACTGGCCGGAAACCGTGAGCGCGGGACTCATCGGCAGCTGCACCAATTCCAGCTACGAGGACCTCTCCCGCGCCGCTTCCGTGGCCCGCCAGGCCGCGCAGGACGGAATCAAACCCCGGGGCGCGCTCTACATCAGCCCCGGTTCGGATACCGTGTGCGAAACCGTCCGGCGTGACGGATTGCTCGAAACGCTCACCAAACTGGGCGCCACGCTCCTCGCGAACGCCTGCGGCCCCTGCATCGGCATGTGGAAACGGACTGATCTGGCCAGCCAGCCGGCGGGCCAGGCAAAAGACCCCCGCAACACCATCATCACGTCTTTCAACCGGAATTTCGCCAAGCGCGCGGACGGAAACCCCAACACCCACGCCTTCGTGGCCAGTCCCGACATGGTCCTCGCGCTCACGCTCTCCGGCCGGCTGGATTTTGACCCCCGGACCGATACAATCGAAACTCCCGACGGAAGAAAAATCCGGCTGAAAGCCCCGCACGGCCAGGAACTCCCCGCCAAGTCCTTTGACAGCCGGAACGACGGAATCGTCAAAAAGGAAAAAGGCGCTTCTCGGGACGCGTCCCGGGACGTGGCCGTGGACCCCAAAAGCGACCGCCTCCAGCTCCTGAAACCCTTCGCCCCCTGGGACGGCCGGGACATTTCAGACGCGCCCGTGCTCGTCAAAATCCGCGGCAAGTGCACCACGGATCATATCTCCATGGCCGGCGAGTGGCTGAAATACCGCGGGCACCTGGATAACATTTCCAACAACCTTCTGCTGGGAGCCGTCAATGCCTTCACGGGAGAAACCGGCAAGACAAAAAATATCTTCACCGGCGCCGACCAGCCCGTTCCGGCCGTGGCACGGGACTACAAAAACCGCGGCGCGGACTGGGTCGTGATCGGCGACGAAAACTACGGTGAGGGTTCCAGCCGCGAACACGCCGCCATGGAACCGCGCTATTTGGGCGGCAAGGCCGTGATCGTGAAAAGTTTTGCCCGCATCCACGAGACCAATCTCAAGAAGCAGGGCTTGTTGGCCCTGACCTTCGCCAACCCGGCCGATTACGACAAAATCCGCGACGGCGACCGCGTCAGCATCAAAGGCCTTGCGGCGTTCGCACCCGACAAACCCCTGCAGATGACCGTGCGGCATGCGGACGGCTCAACGGTAACGATGGAACTCCGCCATACCTATAACAAGAACCAGATCGAATGGTTCAAGGCCGGCAGCGCGCTGAATCTGATCGCGGGAAAGGGAAAGAAAACGGCGCCTGCCAGGAAATCCGGTTCGCGGAAAAAGCCGGTCAAAAAGCGGAATGCGGTCAGGGGCAAACCGGTTGCAAAAAAGAAAAAAACCGCATCGGCAAAAAAACCGCGCAGATCCCGAAGAAAATAAACGGGCGTCAATAGAATTATTTTCATGGTTTCGGAGACGCAGACATGAGCGAAGTATTCATCACACGGCTGGCAAAATATTTTCCCAACAACCCGGTCGGTAACGGCGAGATCGAGGACTATCTGGGACTCATTGGCGGCAAGCCGTCCCGCGTCAAGAACATCATCCTGAGAAGTAACGGCATCAAAAACCGCTATTACGCTTTGGATAAAAACCAGCGCCCCACCCACACCAACGCGGACCTGTCCTGTCTCGCGATCCGGGAACTCCTGAAAACCGGCCGCCCGGCGTCCCTGCGGGACATAGACCTGCTGGCCCTGGGCACCTCCACGCCGGACCACATCATTCCCAATCACACCACCATGGTGCACGGGCTCCTGACGGATTCTCCCGCCATGGAAGCGGTCTTTAACGGCGGGAGCTGCTGTTCCGCCATGCAGTCCTTCAAGTACGCCTGCATGGCCCTCTGGTCCGGCAACAAGAACAGGGCCATAACGGGCGGTTCCGAAAGGTGCTCGCGTCTTCTGGTGGCCGAGAAATTCGAAAAGGAAATCGAGAACCTGAAACTTCTGGAGGAAAACCCCATCCTGGCCTTTGAAAAGGATTTCCTGCGATGGATGCTGTCCGACGGCGCCGGCGTGGCCCTGCTGGAAAAAGAACCGGATCCGGACGGCCTTTCGTTCCGGATAGACTGGGTGGAAATCCTGTCCTACGCGAACGAACTGGAAACCTGCATGTATTTCGCGGCGGACAAAAACCCGGACGGTACCGTCACCGGTTTCGCCGACATGGCGCCGGAGGATTGGCTGAAGAACAGCGTCT
Source organism: uncultured Brevinematales bacterium (assembly GCA_964392785.1). Taxonomy (GTDB): domain Bacteria; phylum Spirochaetota; class Brevinematia; order Brevinematales; family JAOACQ01; genus CAYMRH01. Next base: position 16,493 of record CAYMRH010000033.1, on the reverse strand, counting down.
TCAACATCAAGCAGGACATCAAGATCCTGAAGGAAAACATTACCCGTTACGGCGGGCGGTTCGCCCAGGACCTGAAACGGCTCCGCGGCCTGGACGCCGCAAAACTGGACTTCTTTTTACCCCACCTGTCCAGCGAATTTTTCCGCAAGCCCCTGCAGGAGGACCTCCGCGCGGCCGGCTTCGACGTGCCGGAGGAGAAGTGGTTTACCAATCTGACCCGGGTGGGCAACGTGGGTTCCGCTTCCGCCTTTCTCATGCTGGAAGAGCTCTGGACATCCGGCCGGTTGAAAAAAGGCCAGACCATTTTCCTGAGCGTCCCGGAAAGCGCCCGGTTCACTTACGCCGGCGTGCATCTGACCGTGGTTTGACCGGGAAGGCGCTCCATGAAAATCCTGCTGGTCAATCCGCCGCGGTCCGACCGCAGCGTCCTGGAAGAGGAATACGGCGTCAATTTTTTCAAAAAGACATTCAAGGGCGAACCGCTGGCTTTGGAAGAGATCGCGGGAAACCTGGACCCTTACGAAACCGACATCTTCGACATGAAGGCGGACCCTCTCCCGCTGGAGGAAAAAATCGCGGCGTTCCGTCCGGACCTGATCGGGATCACGGGCGTGACCTGCGAAGCCAATACCGTGGTGAAACTGTCCGGAATCTGCAAACGCATGAGCCCGGCGACGGTCGTGGTCGGCGGCCATCACGCGACCTACCAGCCGGAGTTTTTCAACGTCGATACGGTGGACTACGTCTGCCTGGGGTTGGGCAAAGTGAGTTTCCGCCGTCTGGCGGACAGCCTGGCCGGCCGGAATGTTCCCGATATCCCCGGAATGGTCAGGACCCGCCCCGGGTCGGACCTGCCCGTCACGCGCCCCTGTTTTACCGCGGCGGACCTGGCGGAAGAACGCGCCCCGTCCTACGGGCTGGTGGAAAAATACCGCAACCGGTATTTCGTCCAGGTCGGCTTCCTGAAGTTCAACATCGGCTGCCTGTGCACGGCCATGGGCTGTACGCACAAATGCACCTTCTGCGCGATCCCCAAAATCACGAACGACAAATACCTGTCCAAAAGCACCGCTTCGGTGGTGAGGGACCTGGCTCTCCTGAAAAAAACGAAGATCGTTCGTTTGGTGGACGCGAACACGTTCGGCAATATTCCCCAATCCTGGGAACTGTTCGAATCCATACGAAAGAACGGGATCCGCAAGCGGTTTCTGGCCGACATCCGCGCGGACACCATTGCCCGAAACCCGGACCTCCTGAAGGCCTGGAAAAGCGTCGGGTTGTCCCATGTGGTCGTGGGTTTTGAGGAGATCAACAACGACCGGCTGAACCGCTTCAACAAGAAGTATTCCGCCTCCGTGATCGACAGGGCCGTGGAAATCCTTCACGACCTGAAAATCAGGATCGTCGGGGACTTCATCGCTTCCTGCGACTACACCGAGCGGGATTTTCAGGCGCTGGAAACGGCCATCAAAGGCTACGGGATCGACATCCCCGTCGTGTCCATTCTAACGCCGGTGCCGGGCACCCCGTTATACGACGAACTGAAGGACCAGATCGAGATCCGCGACCTAGATTATTACAATTACCTGAACGCCGTGCTGAAAACCCGCCTGCCCAAAAAGGAATTCTACGGACTGTACAGCCATCTGGTCCGGGCTGTGACGAGATAAACTTTAACCGTCGCGAAAAAGAAAACCGCCGGATCCCGGAAGGAACCTTCCAAAACCCTGCGGAAATTGGGGAATTTCCAACCACCAAGACACCAAGGGCACTAAGCCCAAACGAAAGTTTGGACGATACGCGTCATAACAAAACTGATCATTTCATCTTTCGTGTTCGGCGCCTGCCCGAGACAGTTCTCTGAGCATCGTGCTGAGCTTGTCGAACCACCAGGCGCGCCCATGCATGTCCTTAGCGGAGTCGAAGGACCTTGTTTTTTATTCTTTTTTAATCACAAGCCACGATCTGTCAGTCTCGGCTGCAACCGGTAAATCGACCCTGAACTTGTCCAAAATGCCGCTCTTTGCGTTCATGCCCGTCGTCCGGCTGGAATAGAGCCCATAATATCGAATAAGAAAAGCCCGTGGCAATCTTGGTTTCGCCCGGTCCCCGAATACCTGTTGTCAGTTATCAGTATAGTAAGGAATAGCGTTCGTCGGGACCGAACCCAGGGAGTAAGAGAAATACAGGACTTCGAAATTGACCGTCCGGCTGACCGGTTCGGTATCCCGAGAAAAGTCGACAGAGAACTCCGTGTTCGAATTGGTCTTGACGAACATCTCATAGCACAATTCCCCGGAGGCATTGGTAATGTCATGACCGGTGATGGCGTCCTTGAAATAGGTCTTGACGCGGGCGTTCATGTTAAAGGATTTCTTGTCGCTGGTGCTGCTGTCGATCGTAACCGTCAAGGAATACGTAGCGTAGGTCGTTGAGTCGTTCTTGAGGATCGCGCTCGACGACGAACTGATGGCACGTGTGAGTTCCAGGAATATCTGTTTTGTCCTGAAGTTGGCGAAATTGATATTGGTCCCGTTCTGCCGGATGAAACCCGAGACGGTCAACGTCCGGGTCTGATTGAAAAGGGAACAGGAGGACACGATCAGGAAGATGGAGACGACAGCGATCAGAACGCGAAATTGATTTGTCATTTTCGGCCTCTTAACTACCAAGACTGCTGACGCGATCTTAATGATCACCAGCCCGTCCATTTTACCCCGAAACCGCCTATGCGGCAATATTTACTCAATTCGAAAGGATCATGATCACGAGTTTGTCCTGAGTTATTTGAGGGATCAGGTTCGTGGCAATGAACCGTCCAAGGTTGTTCGTTCCATCGACGTCGTTGACCGTCAGAACAAACTCGCTCAGGAACTGATCCAAGGTTTTATATTTATCCTGTTCCGTCTCGACTACATTGAAATAGACATAGCCCATATCACTCGACGTTTTCGTTTCAACAAAACTGCTGAAATGATAGAGGTCGCATTGCAGGTTGGATATTGCGTTCGTACCGTTATCGGTAAATTGGTATTGAATTCTCCAACTCGGAGGGACCCAAGTGCCCGGACAGGATGCCAACAGGATCGCACCGGAGATCAGCAGTAAATAGAACGCGACTTTTTTCATTTCGATCGACCTATCAAATGAACATCCGTCTTTATGCACAATAACACGGTTCGTGACATCATGGCTCTGTTTGTTTTTGCATGAGACGACCCGTTCATGATATTACCAAAATTGACCGAAAAAAGTGAAATCGAAGCGAAAATAAAGGGGCCTCTATTCTAAGCGATTTAAACTGATAGAAATATTATATAATCCCACAACCGTTATATTTTATCCTCGATCCGTCCTTACGGCAACATTTCCGCACCACGACATTGAATCCGGCCCGAAACCCGCCGTACATAATAAAACCGCCGGATCCCGGAAGAAATCTTCCAAAACCCGGCGGAAAAGATATTGATCCAGCCGCAAAGACACCCCTCGGCTTCGCTCGGGGCAGGCGCCGAGCGCGAGCGACAATATTGAGTCGTATCGTTCTGACGCGGAGCGCCCATAACTTCGTTTTTTGTGTCTTAGTGCCTTTGTAGTTGATTCTTTCACCTGTACATATCCTCCGCCCCTCGACTCAGCTCGGGGTAAACAAAGGATGAAGTACAATTTACCGATACATATCCTCGGCAAAATTCCGTGTCACGTTGCCGTCTTCAATAAACGGTTGGGGCCGGGGGATGTCCCGAGCGAATTCGTAGTGGATTTTCAGCACGTCGCGCACGGAGAACATCCCGGTGTTCGCGTCGAACTCCACTTCGGTCACGTGATGCTGCTCCTGACTCCCCATTCCCGTGCCCGCTTTGGATTCCGCCCTCGCTCCGGCAGACGGCGACGAAGCGTCCCTCTTGTTCCGCAGGGATTCGGACAGCCGGACCTGTTCGTCCTCGGCAAACGGCTGCGGAGGGTTCAGCACGGCGTCCAGTTCCCGCGCGTCCCAAAACCACGCCACGCCGATCACGCCCAGGTTCCGGGTGTAGTTTTTTCCTTCCCGGTTTTCCTTCCATTGGGCGTACGCGTCACGCTGGTCGGTGAAAACGAACTTCCGGAGCGTGCTCATGCCCGTCTGCCAGCCCGAAATGGTCACGGACGAATACGGCTCGACGATCCACTTGCGGGCGTTCCTGAGCGTGGTGCGTTTGCCGTCGATCGAATTCAGACCGTCGATGGAAAGAGCCACCGCCGCCCTCACGGGGAGCGGGTTCCGGATCACGATGGAATATTCCTCGCCGGGCCGCACCTTCAGCGTGGGCCGGCCCCATTCGGAATGTTCCCGGTAGGGCCTCCCGCCCGACCGGTGCACCGAGGCCTGGAAAGAATAGCCCTGGAAACGGACAGATGCGGGAAAAGCGGCCGTGGATAAGCCCGAGAACAGCGCGGTGAAAACCGCGATCAACCGAATTAAATTGTATTTCATGATGTCCTCCTGCGTATTCGGATGATCTACGCAGGAAGACCGGTTTGGTCACAAGGTATTTCAAACCATAGTTGAGAAAATCCTGAAGATAACAGTCACTCGTGCTTTCGAATAAATTCTGCTGTCCCTTATGGTTTTTCCAGCACGACCCAATCTTGATTAGAAACAATAAGTGACAATCCATGGGTTCCGATCATTGTTTTTAAATCCGATTTCACGGATACCATCAGCCTGTCGCCTGAACGGGCTTTTTCGATAAAATCATTCTCGGACAGGACTCCGGGTCTGAAATTTTTCGTTACCCAAACCAGGAATGTTCTGGACTGGGTTGTCCTGTCGGTAAAATAAAAACTGGCTTCAGGAATTATTTCGTTCCGTGACATGGACATTAACACACCCTGATCCGCAGGAAATGTATATCGTCCAGACCATAAAAATAATGCTTCGGCACCAATGATAAGAACTAGAAGTATAACGGGCATCGCCTTGCGGAATATGCGAAAAAACAGATTGGGCATATTGCGATTTTCAATCATATCGGCAATATTCCATCCAAAATAAACGGCAAATGCCGGTATGACTGGGGCCATATACCAGTACAGTTTTGTCTTTGCTAAACCATATAAAATAAACATCGACGCAATCCACAGCCAGAAAATTGAAGACTTAAAAAAGCCGTTCAGTTCTAAGGAAATCGGGAAACCTTTACGGATAGACCGGAAGCGCAGCCTGTTTTTATAGAATGGAAACACAAATAGAAGAAAAGACCAAGGCATCATTCCGGTGATGATCGTATTAACATAATACAGAATGTTGACTCGCGCCTGCCCCTCGATCACCATCTGGGTCCTCGCGAACAGATCATTTTGGATCATGGCTTGGAAGAATTTCAACCCATCCTGTTGCATGCGCAGCAAAGCCCAAATCAAGATAGGCGCAATCATTGATATTAACATGAATAAATAATCAGACAATTTCAGTTTCCGGAAATGCTGATTGACAACAATATACCCGCCCAAGACGAGAAGGATCGGTAAAAACGCAAAACTTTTATAGAGAAAAGCCAGGCCGGCAACAAAGAAAGCCAGATAAAAATGGACCGGTTTCCTTTTAAAGTAATCCAACAGAAAAAAAGACAGGGTCGTCAGGAAAGTGAGTCCCCCTTCATAATCTCCGCTTTTACCGGCATGATAGATGATAAAATTTATTGAAGTTCCAAGAATATAACCCGATATCAACGACGCGAGTTGTCCAAAGTGCTTTCGAACAATTAACAGGATCAGAATCACCGTGCCAATCGATAATAAAATGGACGGAAACCGCATGGCAAAAGTATTGAAACCGAATATTCGATATGAAGCTGCCATAAACCATAGTGCCAGCGGAGGCTTTGTGTTCCAATAATCAGGTTGATCCAAGTATGTGCCCATGATATAGTTGTTATTTTTTACCATTTCATACGCGTTTACCGCGGGGCGCGATTCATCCCAATCCTGAATCATCTGATCGTGAACATGAAATAACAGATTGAATGCGGCTACTGCGACAACCAGAATAAATAGCGGATAGTAAAATTTCTTTATAAAAATCATGTCACACCTCTGTTATATTTCATTCTTTGAACTTAGCCATTGTCGATCCCGCAATTTGTCGTTATAAAAATCGCATGATTCCATTACTTCCGGGCGGAAGACCGGCTGGACACGGACGAGGCGGCGGGCTTTTTGGAGGAACTAGAAGCGGGCTTGGAAGACGGGGATTTTGACAGTACGGCTTTGCGGGAGGAAACGCTCCGCGCCGATGCCGAGCTGGCCGGGGCGTTCGTATTCTCCGCCAGTGACTCCGCCGAGGACGTCGGGGCGCTTCCCGTGGCTCCGGATGGAATCATGGACATGGGCAGAATGGCCTGACTGCCGCGGCGGAACTCCTTCAATTCCACCTCCACGCTGATGGTCTTGAACCCCAGCACTTCAAAAGTGGGGATCACGAGCCTGAGCGGGGTCCGGTCGGCGTCCCGGGACACGTAAAAATGCATTCCGATCCCGCCGATCTCCTCCAGGGAAATCATGTCAGTGCCTTTGCCCTTGAAATTCTGGCGGATGTATTTCGGCTTGAGTCTGGCGGTTTTCAGCGCGGTCCCGAACAGGTAATTGATTTCCACGGGAATCCCGTTGAAAATATGGTAGTCGTAATCCACGCTGCGCATGCTCGCGATGAGCGTCAGGTAGTTCCGGAGAACGCCCGAATAGGCCACGTGATCTTCCCGCCAGCCGTTCACTCTCTGCGAGATGATGACCTTGTTCCGGTCCGGAAAGAAGCGGAATTTGACGTTGTCCTTCCAGTTGCCCTCGTTCAGCCAGCGCTCGTAGTAAATCGGGACAAAATTATCGGGAATGAACCAGGTCCGTTCGCGGTCGTCCACCTTGTAAAGCGCGGAGATCACCGGCGTGGTGTAAAGATGCCCGCTGCCCACCACGACCCGCTGCCCGTTCGTTTCTCCCAGCTCTTCCAAATATATTTCCTGGTCGCCTATGTAAACGCCCAGGACGTGAATGGTAAAATGCAGCTTTTCGCCGATCTTGAAGGGATAAAACGGCATGAAGGTCAGGTTCGTGGCCCAGAGCGCGGCGCAGGCCGTCAGCAGGGCGCAACAGATCGCGATTCTTTTCATCATCGGTTCAATATACCACGCTTTTCCGGCGCCCGCAGCGTCATTTTTTCCGCTTTTTCAGCCTGCTGATTTCCTGGCGGGCCATTTCCTCCACGATCTCGTGGGCCTGGTTGATCTTGTCCCGCTCTATGATTTCCTTGCGCATGAGCTCTTCCACGATCTCGTGGGCCTTGTTGATCAGGTCCTTGTCGCGCAGTTCGTTGCGCATCATGTCTTCCACGATCTCGTAGGCCTGGTTGATCTTGGCCACCTCGATCAGCTCGCGCCGGTTCAGTTCCGCCACCACCTCGTGCGCGTTGATGATCTTGTCCCGGTCCATGAGTTCCCGGCGCGCCAGGTCCTCCACGATCTCGTGCGCCTTGTTGATCTTGTCGCGTTCGATCATTTCCTTGCGCAGCAGCTCTTCCACCAGTTCGTGGGCCTTGTTGATCCGGTCCTTGTCCTTGAGTTCCCCGCGCATGAGGTCTTCCACCACCTCGAAAGCCCGGGCCAGCTTGTCCGCGTCGATCAGCGCGCGCCGGTTCAGCTCTTCCACCACCTCGTGCGCGTTGATGATCTTGTCCCGGTCCATGATCTCGTGACGGGCCATGTCCTCCACGATCTCGTGGGCCTGGTTGATCTTGTCGCGGCTGATGATCTCGCAGCGCAGGAGTTCTTCCACGATCTCGTGCGCGCGGTTGATCTGGTCCTTGTCCTTCATTTCCAGGCGCATCATTTCGCCTATGATTTCGTAGGCGCGGTTCACCTTGTCGGCCTCGATCAGCTCCCGGCGGTTCAGTTCCAGCACGATTTCGTGCGCGTTGATGATCTTGTCCTTTTCGATCAGCTCTTTGCGGGCCAGCTCCTCCACGATCTCGTAGGCGGCGTTCATCTGGTCCTTGTCGATGAGTTCCTTGCGGACAAATTCCTCCACGATCTCGTGCGCCTTGTTCGTCTCGTCGCGTTCGATGAGCTCCCGGCGGGACAGTTCCGCCACGATCTCGTGCGCCTGGATGGTCTTGTCCAGCTGGATCAGCTCCGTGCGGCTCATTTCCGTGGCGTTCTGGAACGCGTTGATGATCTTGTCGTCTGACACTCGTTCCTTCCGGGCGAACTCCTGGACCTGTTCGTAGGCCTGGATGGTCCCGGACAGTTCCACCATTTTCTGGCGCTTGACCTCGTCGATGATCTCGAACGCGCGCACGATGCGGTCGTCCCCGATGCGCTCCTGGCGCTGGAGCTCCAGGATTTTTTCGTACGCGTCCAGCAGCATGAGGAGTTCCCGCGTGGTGACCTGGATCTTCTTCTCGGCGCCGCGGGATTCCAGGAGTTCCTTGCGGGACAGTTCCTGCACCATTTCCTGGGCCCGGATGGTCCGGTCCTTTTCCACGAGCTCCTGACGGGCCAGTTCGTTGGCCACTTCCAGCGCGCGGTTCAGCCGGTCCTTGTCGATCAGCTCCTGACGGGCGAATTCCTTGACGATCTCCAGGGCCAGGATCTGTTTGCGCGCGTCATGCATTTCGAGCGACGCCAGATTCATGGTGGATTCATAGGCCTTGATGACCCTGTCTTTTTCGATCTGCTCCAGGCGGGCCAGCTCCTCCGTCTTCTCGAGGGCCTGGATCTCCATGTCCTTTTCCAGCTGTTCCTTGCGGGACAGTTCCTCGATCGCCTCGTGGGCGCGGATCTGCCGCTCCTTGTCGAGCTGCTCGATACGGGACAGTTCCTGGGCGATCTCGTGGGCTTTGAGGAGTTCGTCTTTTTCGATGAGTTCTTTCTTGGTGAGCTCGGAAACCTTGTCGTACATTTCTATGATGCGGTTGGCTTCCTGCATCTGCTTGCGGAGACGGGTGTTTTCCTGCTTGAGAAGCTTGAGGTATTCCTCAAAATCATGTTTTTTCCCGAACATAGGACAACCTCCCGCAAGAACCGACAGGCCGACAACAGGGATATTATATATGAATCCGGAATAAAATCAATCGGGGGCGCGGCCGTCCGCCGGGAACGGCATTCCTACAGTATTTTCGATCATTCACGGGCCAAACTTGACGTCAGGGCCTTACAGGATCAGCATTGCGTCGCCGTAGCTCAGGAACCGGTATCGCTCCCGAACGGCGTGTTCGTAGGCCCGCCGGAGCAATTCCCGCCCCCCGAACGACTGGACCAGAAGAAGCAGCGTGGAACGGGGCATATGAAAATTGGTCAGGAGCGCGTCGGTCGCGCGGAAGGGAAATTCCCCCCGGATAAACAGGTCCGTTTCGCCCCGGAAGGCCTTCCAGCGGGCCGGGTCATCCGAATCGCGGGCCATTGTTTCCAGGGACCGGGCCACAGTGGTCCCCACGGCCACCACGCGTCCGCCCGTTTCGCGGGTATTCCGTACGGCCCGGACCGTTTCGTCGGGAACGTCCACCGCCTCGCTGTGGATCCGAAACGAGTCCCATTCCCCCTCGCCGATCGGCTTGAAGGTCCCGGGCCCCACGTGCAGCGTCACGAAAGCGCGGCGAACTCCCTTCCGCTCCGCTTCCGACAGGATGTCTTTCGTAAAATGGAGCGAGGCGGTGGGCGCGGCCACAGAACCGTGCGTCCGGGCCACAACGCTCTGGTAGCGTTCGGCATCCCCGTCCTGCAGGACGGGCTCGTTCCGGTTCCGCCGCTTTTTGACAATATAGGGCGGAAGCGGCGTTTCCCCGATCGCGTCTATGGCGTCGAAATCCAGAGCGGTTTCAAATTCCACCGCGCGGTGTTCCCCAGCGGCGTCCAGGATTTTCAGCGCGACTCCGGACACTTCCAGGACCGATCCCGGCGGGATCCTTCGGGAATTTTTCACCATGGCCGTCCAGGAGCGCGGCCCCGTCCGGCTGACCAGAAGGACCTCCGCGTTTTTTCCCGAAGGCCGGAGCGTTCCCCTCAGGCGCGCCCGGAACACTTTCGTCTCGTTCATCACGAGGCAGTCCCCCGGATTCAGGTATTCCAGGATGTCCGGAAATTGCCGGTCTGCCAGCGTCCCGTTTTTCCGGTCCACGACCAGAAGCCGGGACCCCTCCCGTTTTTCCGCGGGATGCGCCGCGATCAGTTCTTCGGGCAGATGATAAACGATATCGCCGGGTCCCGTCACTCTTCGCCCCTCAGGTAAAACCGGAGATGCTTTTTACAGTCCCCCAGGACAAACGCGCTCCCGTGGCCGGGATAAACGCGGGTGGCGTCGGGATAGTCCAGGATCTTCCGGAGCGACTCCTTCATGGACCCGAAATCGCTCCCCGGGAAATCCACGCGGCCGATCGCGCCGTTGAAAATGAAATCCCCGGAAAACAGGACGCCGTCCGCGGCGCAGTAAAAGGCCGCGCACCCGGGCGTGTGCCCCGGAACATGCAGGATCTCCATTTCCAGGCCCGGCAGCCGGATTGCCGGCATGTCCCGCGGAATCAGAATGTCCGCGGCGGGGCTTTTACCGGGATAGCCGAACCAGCCGGAGAGATTTTTTTCCGGTTCCGTGAGCGCGGGCGCGTCCAGCTCATGCACCGCGATTTGCGCCCCGGTCAGTTCTTTCGCGAAACCCGCGCCGCCGATGTGGTCGTAATGCCCGTGCGTGATCAGGATCAGTTTCACGTCCAGGTCCCTCAGTGCGTCTTCCAGATCCTGGGAGGGCGCGGACGGATCAATCACGACGGAAGTCCGGATGTCGGAACCGGTGACAACGTAGGTGTTCACGTCAAACGGAGGCGTAACCAGAGTCTCAATGCGCATGACCGTTTATTTTAAGGAAGAACGCCGGAAGTTTCCAATGGGCGGGTTGCCAGACTCCAGTTGCCAGTTGTCAGTATCCAGTTTTATTTGAAATGAAGAGGGTCATTACTGACAACTGGCAACTAGAATCTAATCTTGCTATAATATCCCATGCGTAAAAGCCGTCCCGTCCAGCAGCTGAAGTTTCTGGTCCGGAATTTCCTGGACCGCGAAATCCCCGGCCAGTTTCTATTTCTGGGGCGTCTGCGCCGGGACTGGGACTCCATCGCGGGAAAAAGCGTGGGCCAGCATTCACTGCCCGTGTCCCTCCAGCGCGGAACGCTCACCGTGGCCGTGGACGACCCCATCTGGATCCAGGAACTGTCGCTTCAGAAGGATTCGCTCCGGGACAATATCATAACCCATTACCGGGGAGAGGAAACAGGCCGGCTTTTTCAGACCATCCGGTTCCGCCTGGGGGATATCAGCCGCACGGCCGAACAGAAACGGGAAAAGGCGCGTCTGAAGCTCCCCGCGGAAACCCGCGCGGCCATAGACAAAACCGTCTCCGCCGTTGAGGATCCCGATCTCCGGAAGGCGCTCCGGAACTACCTGGTGGCGTCCAGCCTGATTTTGGACGAGAATGGGGATTAATTATCAGTTGTCGGAGATGGAAGCGGATCACAATCAATCGATCCCGGAAAGATTGAAATATCGCCCACCGGTTGCTACACTAGTGATTATATCCATTTTTAAGGAGACTGCAAGATGAAGCGCCTGTTCCCGCTTTTTTTCGCCGTTCTGACACTCGCCTCCTGCGTCAACTGGAACGACATGGCCATCCGCCGCCCCCTTCGTCCCGAAGACACCCGCGAATACAGCGCCCAAGGCGCGTTCGTCTATCTGACCGTGGAAACAGTCAAGGACGGCCCCGTGAACGGGCTGGTGATCATGTTCCGGGACGGGCCCGATCTCGCGTTTCCCGTCAGCGGGGGGATCGAAGGTTTTTTGATAGACCAGGACCCGGCCGTTACGGGCATCTCCCGGATCGCCGTACGCCACAACAGCGGAGGCACAACCAAGGAAATGTGGTTCCTGGACACGTACTCGCTGACCCTGGAATCGAACCGGGTCAATTACCTGGGGCGATTAGCCGTGGACGAAATCCCGGGCCAGCGCGATCTCCGGCTCACCAATGCGATGGAAAAAGACCGCGAACGCTTCCGGAAGTCTTTTCCGGAGCTGACAAACTACGACTTCGTCCTGACGGAACCCAAAAAGGACTGATCGCCCCGTTTTCCGAATTGCGGATCATTACCAACGAATATGTGCCCCTTTTTTGACAACTGAAAACCGTCAGACCATAATATACGGGGGTGCATCATGAATTCCATTATGATCAGGATTTTCATATTCCTGTCGGTCGGGTTGTCCTTCACGGCGCTTCACACCCAGGAAGTGGCCATAACCGGACTGACCGTCCGTCGCGCGGACAGAAACGTGTATCTGTCCTGGAAAGCCAACTTAAAAAACGCGGAGTTCCGCATCTACCGCGGTTACGTTCCGCTGAAAGACCTGAGGGCTTTTTCCAACGCCATCCTGATCGCCCAGCTTCATCCCGAAGGCGAACCGGACGGCAAACTGTTCCGTTTTACGCCTTTTACGGACACGCTTTACACCGACAGCCCGGCTTACTACCTGATCCTTCCGGAAAAGGACGAATTTGTCCCGTCCGATTTCCGGGCGGACCAGAATTTCAACACCCGTCCTGCCGGGGTTGATTCTCCCGCTCCGTCTCCGGCAAAACCGGAACCCTCGCCCAAGACGCCCGAAGAAATCCTGATCGAGGAAACTCCGGAAGGCCTGCGCATCCGCGTGTCCGCCATCCGGTTCGCACTGGGACGCGCCGAAATTTCCACGGACAGCGAAACCACCCTGGCCAAGGTCACCGACGTGATCCGGAAAATCATAGCGGACCCCCAGGCCCACGGTCTCGGCTCCGCCATCCGGATCGAAGTGGGCGGCCACACGGACGACGTGGGCTCTCCCACCGCGAACCTGGGCCTGTCCCGGCGCCGGGCACTGTCCGTCCGCAACGACCTGGT
>CAYMRH010000033.1:0-3441 GCA_964392785.1 uncultured Brevinematales bacterium | reverse complement strand
CCGGACCGGCGTTTCACCGTCACCGAGGTCGATTCCAAAAAGCTCGCCTTCCTTCAATTTGCCGCAAAAAAACTCAACCTGCCGGTGACCGTGGCGGACCTGAACAAACCGTTCGTCCTGGAAGAAAGCGCCGCCGTGACCAGCCGGGCCTACGGCAGCGTGAGGGAAATCCTGGACTGGGTTTCCGCCCACGTGAAAAACCCCGCCGGGATCTTCCTCCTGAAAGGCCGTGACGAAACCACGGCCTCCGAACTGGCCGAAGCCGGCGCAACCGGCTGGAAAATCCACCCTCTGGAAAGGGGCTGCGTGGTGGAAGGAAAATAAACCCATCCGGGCATTGCACAAGCCGGTCAGGCGTCCTGTATTATCTTTAGATATCCGGATGATCCCGGTTTAAAAAGCTATGGTTTATCGGCTCGGTTTTGTCCTTACGGCCGGATTGCTGATCTTTTCCTGTGTCGTCAATCCCATAGGACCTCCCTCCGGGGGGTCATCCCAGACTGAAACCCTTTACGAACCGGGACCGGGCTGGAATCTCATCTGGTCTGACGAATTCGACGGCAACGAGGTCAATACCAACAACTGGGTGTTCGACATCGGTACCGGGGTTTCCGGCTGGGGCAACAACGAGCTGCAATACTACACGTCCCGCACCAATAACGCGGCCGTAACCGGGGGCAATCTGGTCATCACGGCTCTCCAGGAATCCTACGGCGGCCGCGCCTACACATCGGCTCGGCTGAAAACGAAGGGCCGAAACGCCTGGCAGTACGGAAAGATCGTGGCGCGAATCCGCCTGCCTTACGGCAAAGGCATCTGGCCGGCGTTCTGGATGCTGGGTGACGTTTTCGACGGATCCAACTGGCCGCAGTGCGGGGAAATCGACATCCTGGAAATGGTGGGCGGCGGAACGAACGGGGACAGCACGGTTTACAGCACGCTCCATTGGCAGAATTTCAACACCTATTTCGGTCATGGGACCTCCACCAATATCGCGAGCCGGCTGGCGGACGATTTTCACATTTTTGAAACCGAGTGGAACAGCAACACGGTCACATCCCGCATCGACGGCAGGACGTTTTTTTCCTACGACATTTCCGACGACGGGCTTTCGGAATTCCGCGCCCCGTTTTTCATTCTCCTGAACGTGGCGGTGGGAGGAAACTGGCCGGGCAGCCCGGACGGGACCACCGTTTTTCCCCAGACCATGACGGTGGACTGGGTCCGCGTCTATCAGAAAAGCCCCGATCTCCCCGCCATTCAAATCACCTATCCCGCAGACGGCTCCACGCTCTACCGCCAGTTCCGCCTGATGGGCAACGCCTCCAGCTCCAACGGTATGGGAACCGTTTTCTGTTCCGTGAACGGATCTCCGTTCGCCCCGCTGAACGACCCCTCCAACTGGACCACCAACTGGAGCACGAACCTGGACCTGCCCGAGGGAAATCACGGCGTCAGGGTCTTCGCTCTGGATCTGTCCAACGTGTCCAGCGTGACGAACGAAATGTCCGTCAGCGTCACCTGGCAGGAACCGTCCGTGGTGTTCACGTCCGTGCCTCCTATCGGATCTACCAGCCGGGTTTACGGCCGCGTGACAGGCGTTACGCCTTCCCAATACCGGATCAGCCTCTGGATCTACGTGGTGGGAGGCTGGTGGCCCAAGCCGTGGGGAGCGGCGCCCTACACCCCGATCGACAACGACGGCTACTGGAACTGCCCCTACGTCACCGGCGGTTCCGACGCCAACGCGACCATTTTTCTGGCGCGTCTTGTTCCGTCCTACACTCCCGTCAGCGCGCTGGGAAGCCTGGGACCATACATCATAACATCCGGCACATTCGACCGTCGGGACACCAACACGGGCCCCACCAACGCGTTCTTCGTTCCCACGAACGGCCAGACCGTCATCGGCAGGCAGCACCTGTTCCGGCTGTCCGGTTCCGCCGTGGACGATTACGGCGCGGGTTCCGTCTATCTGTCCGCCAACAGCGGGCCGTTTATCCGCGCCTCCCTGTCGGGCACCAACTGGTTTTCCAACATGGTTCTTTTAGACGGCCCGAACACCGTCAGCGTCTTCTCCCTGGATAACGGATATCACACTTCCGAAACAAACACGGTTTCGTTTACCTTCATCAACGACGATACTCCGCCTACTATTCAAATCACCTCCCCCGCCCCGGATCAGCATTACACGGGGCTGGTCAGCGTCTCCGGAACGGCGTCGGACTCCAGCGGCGTGCTGTCCGTTTACATCAGCATCGACAATACCGGTTTCTTCACGCCCGTGGGCCTGACCAACTGGGGCCTGGAGGGAATCCTTCTGGACAGCGGGACCCACGTGTTCCGTGCGTTCGCCATGGATATCCTGAGCAATGTCAGTCCCACGAATACCGTCAACTTTTTCGTGGATTGAAGGCCGCATGATCATGAAGATTCACGCATACGTGTTTCTCTTTCTCGCACTGGTCTCCTGCAGTGTCGCACCCGTGCCTGCCGGAACGGGGCCGGGCACCGGCAATCCGTCTCCGGACCTGACGGGCGTTTTCGTGTCCACGAACGGTGACGACGCGAACGCGGGCACGAGCCGCTCCGCGCCCCTGCGGACACTCCCCGCCGCTCTCAGCAACGCGCTGACGAACGGTTTGACCAACATTTACGTCGCCGAAGGAGTCTTCGCGCCGGGTTCCGGGCTGGAGCCAACCGGGTTCGGACTGGTCATCACGAATTCCGGCCTGCATGTGAGCGGAGGATGGGACGGCGGATTTTTATCCGTGACAGGTTACAGTGTTTTGGACGGCACCAACGGGCTGGAACACGTAGTGTATGCCTCCGGCGTCAGCAACATGGTGCTCCAGGGTTTTCTGATCCGGAACGGAATGGCGACCGGCACGCTGACCGCCCTCTCCAACGGCGGCGGCCTCTTCCTCACAAACATCGTTTCGTGCCTGTTGACCAATACCGTCGTATCCAACAACTCCTCTTCCCGCAACGGCGGAGGAGTCTGGATGAACGGGGTGAGCAACACTGTCTGCGCCGCCGTTCTCTATAACCAGAGCGGCAACGGAATCGGCGGAGGCGTTTTCATTTCATCCGGCAGTTTTTCCAACAGGATTTTTGCGGATATTTCCCACAACAGTTCTCTTGTGGGCGGCGGGCTCTACCTGGGCGCCGACACCGGCTGGAATTCCGTTTCGGGCACGGTCGGTTTCAACAGCGCCAGCCTCTTCAGCAGCAAGGCGGGCGGAGGCGGCATCACCCTGTCCAATTCCTTCTCCAATTATTTTTCCTGCCTGGTCAACGGGAATTCTTCCGGCGGCTGGGGCGGCGGCTATCATATCACCGGCAATGACAACGTCATTACGGGTTCCGTCAGCAGCAATAGCGCTTTCCAGGGCGGCGCCATCACGGTCCTGAACGCGAACGGGGTCATGGTCCGCGCCG
>CAYMRH010000032.1:0-26903 GCA_964392785.1 uncultured Brevinematales bacterium | reverse complement strand
GCGATGTTGAAGGCCTCCGCGCGCATGCCGTTCAGGTTGTTCAGGATGTCGATGTAGAATATGGCGGCGTCATCCTGACGGACTTTTTCCCGGATCTGTTCGAAGTGGTTCAGTTTGGCCTGGCTGATCAATTCCTTGATGCGTTTCCGCTTCACTTCCGCGATGTTCAGAAAGCCCTCGTCACGGCCGCGGCTGCGGAAAATGCCGATGGCCTGGTCGAAAAACGAGACGTTTTCGCGGCAGATTTCCAGGGCCGCCGCGCGCTCTGTCCTGGTGATCTTCAGTTTCTTGCGTTCGATCTTGTTCAGGATGATGCCGATCCGTTCCACGAAATCGTCGAACTTCTCGATATTATGCGCGAACGTGATGTAGTTGCCCACCAAAACGCTTTCCCGGTGGGAGAGCGCCTGCTGGGACACCGACAGCAGGAATTCGGTGATGTTCTTCTGGTAGTCGTCCACCTTTTTTTCATTCTGCATGATGGTCTCGCACAGGTCGGAAATCTTCCCTTCCTCGGCGAAAATCTTCTCCAGCTTGGCCGCGTTTTTGGCCACCAGTTCGGCCATCACGCCCAGCTCCTTTTCTGTTTCGGCTATGGCGATGGACGGCATGGACAAGAGCGACCGGTTCACGAAAGAAAATGAGAATTTGTCCTCTCCGCGGCGTTCGTTGTCCCGGACGGGTATGATTTTCTGGCAGAGTCTGGCCAGCAGCGGAATGAACGCCGTCAGGAGGATGACGTTGGTGACGTTGAAGAGCGTATGGGCGAGAGCGATATGGGTCCCGATCAGCGGGCGGGAGCCCACGGATTTTCCGTAACGCGCGGCTTCCGCCGCGGATTGGATCATGAAATCCGCGTTACCCGGCATGATGCCGTTGACCAGGGCCGTGAACGGATAAAACAAGACCAGGATGATGCAGACCCCCAGGAAGTTGAACAGGGCGTGCGCCAGGGCCGTCCGGCGTGCGTTGCGGGTTCCGCCGATGCTGGCCAAAAACGCGGTGATGGTGGTGCCGATATTGTCACCCAGGATGAGGGACACCGCTCCGTGAAAGTTGATGAGTCCCGCGGTGGCCAGGACGATCGTGATGCCGATGGTGACGCTGGAGGACTGGACCAGCATGGTCGTGAACGTGCCGATGAGGACGCCCAGGATGATCACGGGATAGGAGTTGCCGTTGATCAGCAGGAAAAGGTCCGTGAAAAACTTGGATTGCCTCAGGGGTGTGACGCCAATTCCCATGAACTGCATGCCCAGGAACAGGATGCCCAATCCGAACAGGATTTCCCCGGCGAACTTCAGGTTTTCGTTCTTGAAGAAGAAATTCATGAAGACGCCCGCTCCCACGATGACCAGGGCGTACTTCACGATGGGCAGGATCACGATCCAGGCGGTGATGGTGGTGCCCACGTTGGCGCCGAAGATGATCCCGATGGCCTGCTGGAGGGTGAGAATGCCGGCGTTCACGAAACCCACGGTCATGACGGTGGTGGCGCTGGAGGACTGGATGATGGCCGTGACGGCGGTGCCCACGAATATGGCGATGAACCGGTTGGCCGTGAGCATGTTCATGATCTTGCGCAGGCTGTCTCCGGTGATTTTCTGCAAACCGTCCGACAGGATCTTCATGCCCATCAAAAACAGGCCGATGCCGCCGAAGGTGTTGAATAAGACCAGTGTCCAGTCCATGATTCCTCCCGCTTTCTCAGACGTTATTCAGGACCCATTGGGTCTCCAGGGCGATCATGAGTTCCTCGTTGGTGGGGACGCACAGGACGCGCGTACGGGAACCCGGGGCGCTGAGGTCGGCCAGAGTTCCCCTGGCGGAACGGTTTTTGTCCGCATCCAGTTCAATGCCCAAATTTTCCAGGCCGACGACGCAATCCCGGCGGACGTGCCATTCGTTTTCTCCGATCCCGGCCGTGAAAACGACGGCGTCCACGCGCCCCAGTTCCACAAGATACTGGCCGATGGCTTTACGGACGCTGTGGACGAGACATTCCACCGCGATCCGCGCCCGGTCGTTGCCGGACTCCGCGGCCGCATTGATGTCTCTCAGGTCGTTGGAAACTCCGGACAGCCCCAACAGACCGCTTTTCTTTTGCAAAATCGAATTCATCTGCGCGGTGGAAAGATTTTCCTTTTCCATCAGGTAGAAAATGATGGCCGGGTCTATGGTGCCGCAGCGCGTGCCCATGACCACGCCTTCCAGAGGCGTAAAGCCCATGGAGGTGTCCGCGGATTTTCCGTTCCGGACGGCCGTGACGCTGGATCCGTTGCCCAGGTGGCAGGTGACGGCGTTGAAACGCTCCGACGGAATTTTCAGGAACTCCGCCGCTTTCATGGCCACGTACCGGTGTGAGGTGCCGTGAAACCCGTAGCGGCGGATGCCGTATTTCCTGTAATATTCGTAAGGGATGGCGTACAGAAAAGACCGTTCGGGAATGGAATGATGAAACGCGGTGTCGAACACGGCCACCTGCCGGGTTTCGGGCAGGACCTCCAGGCAGGCGCGGATGCCCTGAAGGTTGGGGGGGTTGTGCAGGGGGGCCAGTTCGGAATATTTTTCAATGGACGCGATGACGCGTTCATCGATCAGGACGGAGCCGGTAAATTCCTCGCCTCCGTGGACCACGCGGTGGCCAATGGCGTCGATTTCGGGGAGAGATCCGAGAAAGCCGTTGTCCGGACGGGTCAGGTTGACCAGAACGGTTTTCAGGGCTTCCGTGTGCGTTCCGGCGGGAACGGACTCGCGGACCTTTTCGCCCGAACGGCGTGTCCAGCCGTGCTCGGGACTTTTTTCGCCGATCTTTTCGACGATCCCCCTGGCGATCACGGCGCCGTCGCCGGTGGTGATGAGCTGGTATTTGAGAGAGGAACTTCCGCAGTTGACGACCAGAACTTTCATGGGGGTCCTTCCTCATCCGTGAAACGGAAAAACGGCGGCGTATGATTTTACAGCGGAAGCCGGTTAATTTCCATTTTCACGACCCGGCGTATCCCATTCCGCCAGGAGGGCTTTCAGTTCGTCCAGGGTCCGCGACTGCGCCAGGCGGCTGCGGATGTTCCGCGCGCCCGCATGGTCGCGGATGGCGTGCAAAATGGCGCTGCGGATGGGTACGATGGTGGCCGCGTGTTCCGTCCGGATGAACGTTTCCGCGAATTCCAGGAGGTAATCCTTGATTTCTCCCAGAGAGTATTCGTGATAGCGGCCGGTTTCCAGATAATCGGCGATCTGCCGGAACAGATACGCGCCTTCCACGGCCCGGCGACCGATCATGACCGCGTCCGCGCCCGTCGTTTCGAAAACGGACAGGGCGTTTTCGGGCGTCCGGATGTCTCCGCTGGCCACCAGGATTCTCCGCGTCATTTGGCGCGCGCGCGCCGTGAGGGCGTGGTCGGCCCGGCCGTGATAGAACTGAGTGGCCAGACGGGGGTGGACAACGATCACGTCCGCGCCGGCCGAATCCAGCTCCGGCACGGTCTCTTCTATATTAACGCTGTCAAAACCCGACCGGATCTTGGCGGACACGGTCATGCCGGCGTCTTTGAGCGCCCGGACAATGTCGCCCATGGCCTTCGGTGTTTTCAGGAGCGCCGAACCCGCGCCTCCGCGGACCACCTTGCGGACCGGGCAGCCGAAGTTGACGTCCACAATCCGGGAGGAAAAGCCGGTCAGTTTTTCCCGGATCAAACGGGCCGCGGCCGCGAATTTGCCGGGATCGTTTTTTCCGAACAATTGGACAACGGTGAGTCCCTCCGGCTCCAGGTCCAGGTAACGCCAGGTCCGTTTGTCCAGACGGACCAGACCCTCCACGCTGACCATTTCGGTCACGGCCAGTCCCGCGCCGTAACGCCGCGCCAGGATGCGGAGCGATCGGTCGGAATAACCCGCGAGCGGCGCGAGCCAGAGATTGTTCGGGACTTTAAGGTCGCCGATGCGGACGGGATGCAGGTAATTTTTTTGCATAGATTTCGAAAGTGTCTCCCAGTTTCAGGAATTTCTGGAGCGCTCGCGTCAGGGCGTTGTCCGGCCATCCGGCGCGGTCCGGGTGCAGGCCGAAATATTCCGTGCGCACGATCCGGAACTCCGCGGCGGAAAGGAGTTTTCGCATACCCCGGACGGTCGGTTCAAAACAGTGCTCCCGCGGGCGCGCTTTGAAATAGCGCTCCGGCGCGAACCGGGCAAACGCCCCGTTGCCGTTGGGCAACCCCAGCGCGAGAACGCCTCCGGGTCTGATTTTACCGGCGAGCCGTTTCAGCAATCCGGCGGGGTTTTCCAGGTGTTCCAGGGCAAACCAGGCCGTTATTGCTTCGTATGTTCCGCCGGCTTCGTCAAGAGCGCGGACGCTCCGGACGCCGAATTTGTTTTTTGACAGAGCGCGGGCGTAGGAGGAAATCTCAACACCAACGGAGTCAAATCCCGTCCGCGCCGCCTCGTCGCAGAACAGGCCCAATGCCGATCCGAAATCCAGAAGCCGAAGGCTCCGTCGGGGGCTGCGCCGCAGGATGGTTTGAAAACGGCCGCGCGCCGTGTCCTCGGGATCGCGACAGAAGAGAATACGGCGGATCGTTTCCAGTCTTCTCCGGGAATACGAACGGATGTTCTGTTCGTCCTGAAGATAGGTTTTTCCGTAGGCGCGCGCGTGGTTTCCGGTGAAGTACTCGCGGTCGTATTTTTTCTGTTTTCCCGGCCGTCCCGAGCGGATCAGAAAGTTTGTTCCGCACCCACGGCAGGAAAGCAAAACGGAGTCCGGATAGCGGTGCGGCATTTTCGTTTTTTCAGATCCGCAGACGGGGCACGCCCCGCGACCAATATATCCGCTATCCATTGCGCGAGATCCTTTTTCCCTTCCGGATGAAATCCAGCCGGCTGAAGGCGTCCGTTTCCAGTCCGCCGCGGACGCCGTTCTGATAGTCCGCGAAGGCGCGTCCGGCCACCATGGCCGCGTTGTCGCCGCAGTATTCCGCCGGGGCGCTGTAAACTTCGTAGCCGTCCGACCGGAGCCGTTCGCATTCTTTACGCAGGGCGGAGTTCGCGGCCACGCCGCCCGAAACAACCAGCCGTTTATATCCGCAGTCGGCCAGGGCGTTGAGCGATTTCCGGACCAGTATTTCCACGGCGGCCTTCTGGAACGCGGCGGCGGCGTCGCGGACGGTCCGCTCGGTCAGTTCCAGGCCGCGCAGCCGGTAAGCCACCGCCGTTTTCAGGCCGCTGTAGCTGAAATTGTAACGGTCCCCCGGATTGTCCGGAAATATTTTGGGCATGTCGCGGAAGGCCGGGATCGCGGTTGCGTCGCCTTCGCGGGCCAGACGGTCAATCACCGGGCCGCCGGGATACCCCAGACCCAGGAGTTTGGCGACCTTGTCGTAGGCCTCGCCCACCGCATCGTCAATGGTCGATCCCATAAGCCGAACGTCGGTATGGGAATGGACCCGGTACAGCAGAGTGTGGCCGCCGGACGCGACCAGACTGATGTAGGGAAAAGGAATATCGTAAAAAAGATGCGGCGAGTACATGTGCGCGGCGATGTGATTGACGGGGATGAGCGGTTTGTCCAGCGCGTAGGCGGCGGCCTTCGCCGCGGAGAGTCCCACCAGAAGGCTCCCGATCAGACCCGGGCCGCTCGTGGCGGCCACGGCGTCAACCGATCCGGCGGGACGAGCCGCCAGCGCTTCGTCCAGAACGGGAAGGATTTTTTCCAGATGATTGCGCGACGCGATTTCCGGCACCACACCGTCGAATGTTTTGTGGATCTCCGCCTGGGAATGAACGGCCGATGTCACGATTCGGCGCCCGTCCTCCACCAGCGCGGCGGACGTTTCGTCGCAGGACGTTTCGATTCCCAGGATCAGCATGGAGGCGTCCCGTTACAGGAAAAAGCGGACGCCGATGGTCAGGATGATGCCGCTGCCGTACACCGGGCTTTTGCGGATCAGTTCGGCCGTGCCGCCGGTCATCATGCCCCGCGCGCCCGCCTCCAGAAAAATCCCGAAAAAATCCTCGGCACCGAAAAGGAAATCCATGCCCAGGACGCCGTACACGCCCCAGGCGTAGGGCGAGTCCGTGAACTGCGGGTGCGGCAGGATCCCGATCCAGCCGAATTCCGTATAAGGCCGGCCCACTTTGGTTTCTTCCGTGAGCGCGATCACGATCCCGCCGGACGCGGCCGTGTATCCCATCCAGAGCTCGTTGGAACTGGAGGAGGCCACGGGTATTCCGCGGTAAAAACCCTGGTAAACCGTCCCGCGGACGGCAACCCGGCTGAACAGATACGGGGTATTGACCGCCAGGCCGAATAAAACGTCGTTCGGGGCGCGGCTCATGTTCAGGTCGCCCTTCACGCCTATGCCCAGATGGCTCAGGCGGGATTGAAAGGAATGCGCCGGTAATGAGAGTGAAAAAATCAGGACTGTGAGCAGGGCCGGAAGAGCCGTTTTCAAGATGCCCCCGCCCGGCGGCCGGCCGGAAGGACACCCGCCAACCGCTTCGTGATGTCTTTCAGGGAGTCCGGGTTCCTGTAGTAACTGGCCCGGTTCGCGATGAGCCGCGCGGAGGACGTAAAGAGTTCCTCCACAATGGAGAGGCCGTTTTCCCTCAGCGTGTTGCCTGTGGACACGATATCGATAATACAGTCGCTCATGCCCGTGACCGCGGCCAGCTCCACCGACCCGTAGAGCTTGATGATCTCCGCCTGGACGGAAATTCCGGCGAAAAACTTCCGGGCTATCACGGGATATTTGGTGGCGACCCTCAGGAAGGATCCGGAAAACAGGTCCTTTTTTTCCGTGCCCGTTTTGGCCGCCACGGTCATCCGACAGCCGCCGAAACCCAGGTCCAGCAGTTCCAGAACGTCCGCTTCGTGTTCCGCCAGGTCGTCCTTTCCGCACACGCCCATGTCGGCCGCGCCGTTTTCCACGTAGGCGGGCACGTCCCAGGCCCGGACCAGAAGGACGCGGAAACTCTTTCCCTCGAACAGCAGTTTGCGGGAATCCTTTTCCGTGAGCGGACCGTCCAGAACGCCGGATTTCACGAACAGGTCCTGGGCTTCTTCCCCCAGCCGGCCCTTGGGAAGCGCGATGGTGAGTTTCATCGGTGACCCCGTTTTTTTCAGATAAAATTATAGTAGAAAGGGGTTGAAAGCGCAACAGGGAGTTTTGTTCCTTATAATTGTCATCAGATCAATTTTTGATGAACTGATCGCGATACGCTCTCGAAAATGTCCGGCCCGAAACAACCCCATTTTCCTGACTGTTGCAAAATCGTTCTCAGGACTGATTCGTCTTTATTCCGAACCCTTTGTATCTGCCGCCCCGCGATATATCTCATGTATTCATATTTAAGCCCTTTGCATAATCGCTTGGGCAGCCGCCGCCCCGTCATTCCGATTCTTGCTGTCTGCTGTGCTTCTGAGGAATCCCGTCGGGTTATTATTGTGATATCAATGAGATTCCTCAGAAGTTAAGCTAAAGAAGTGCTATCGGAATGACAGGGGGCGGGTTCTCAATAATGGTTCATGATTGGTCCAGCGATTATGCAAAGGTCTCATTTAATGGTAAACCGGCCTGCTGGTCATGTGAAACAACCGATTTTTATACTGAAAATTCTGAATCTGAAGCAAATTCGGACATGGTACGCAACCGCCAAATTGAAAAAACACCAGTAAAACATGAATATTCCGGAGTTTTTATCGTAAAAATGGGGCAAATTTGGGCCCCAAAAATGTGCGTTTTCTCTTGACACGGTCAAAAAAGCGTTTTATATTCAAGCAGAAAAATTCTATAGGAGGATTTTCTGATGAAGAAAGTATTGGCAGTTTTCGTGCTCCTTGCCGTGGCGACTGGGGCGTTCGCGGTATCGGGCAAAATGTACACCCGTTTCAACAAGCAGGGTCCTGTGTTTGAATACTGGGCCGGAGCGGGTAACAACGTTGACCTGTGGCAGCAGAAGGACGGTACCGGTTTTGACCTGAACTTTGACACTTTCGGTATCACCTACAAGATGAGACCGGTTGTTTCTATTCCTTACGGACTGGAAGATTTGAACGGTAACCTTCCCGGCGGTAGCGGTTACTATGATGAGAATGGGTGGGGTAGGTCTTTGGTTGCTTCCTCCCCCGGTTATCTCAAGATCCGCGACATCAAGGCCGGACCTCTGAATATGCAGATCGGTCTTTCCTGGCATCAGGCGTTTGCTAACTCTTACAGTCTGAGCACAAACACCAACGGAACAACCAACGCGGGCGGTGATACGGGTATTGGTCTCTCCTATAACAAGTTCTACATTGACTACAAGTTCGACCTCCCGTTGGGCGACATGATCACCATCAAGCAGTACGACTGGGATCTGATGCACTTCGAGTTCGATTTCGGTAACGCGACGTGGGGCGGCAACAAGAGCCTGACCAACGACGTGCTGGGCGGGTCTTCCTTCCTGGCTTACGTTCCCCTGAACGTGCTGATCAATCTGGACCCTGTCAATCTGACCGTGTCTCCTCTGTTCGTTTACGACACGACCACCACCCGCGAAAATCTTGACCTTGTTTCGTCCGATTCCAATAATATCGACGAAACCAGCAAGATGAAAGTGGGCGGCTACGTGAGAGCGAGCGTCGGCCTTCTGGACTTCCTGAGCGTGTATGCCATGGGCGGTTTCTACTACACCTCCACCTATGACTTTGACCGCGACGTTCTGAGCACCGCTTCTATCGTGACCAACTCCCGCTCGAGCAGCTCCAGTATCGCCATTCCCGCGTTTGCCGGCGTTGTGCTGGCCCTTGGACCGGGAATCAAGGCGACTGTGGGTTGGGGTATCCAGTATGCTTCCACCACAACTGTTAACGACAACGCCGGTACCAACCTGCCTGGCGTGACGGACACCACCTTGTTCAGCCGTTATGGTTTCCACGATAATAACGCGAAAGCTGAGTTTGCGACCTACGGCGACAACATGATGGACCTGGCTTTCCTGCGGTTCGGTTCCGACGCGAAGTTCGCCGGTAACTGGAGCGTGACGATTGCCGCGGCTGTGGGCTTGAATGATGAATGGACATACCCGTGGTATCTGAAAGGACAGAATGGTGATAGCGTTACCGGTTTGGGCACGGGCACGGTTGTTTCTTCCGGCGCCAACCAGATGTTCAGCTTCCTGAACTTCATGAACTACGATCGCCAGATGAACATCAAGTATGAGGACGCCAACGTTGCCATCAAGGGCACCATCGCCCAGGAAGGTAACTTCAACGGCGGTTCGGGTAACTACGAAACATCTCTGTTCGGCATGTTCGAGTACGTGGACATCACCATAAAGTTCTAACTGCCAAAAAATCTCGTCAGCGGCGGGCCTTGTGCCCGCCGCTTTTTTTTTTACGGGCGGGATTCCGGATTCGGGCAGGTTATCGGGTCATGCCGGTTATCTTGACTCTGGCCCGGCGTGTTTTATAATGATGTCTTGATAATCGGGTTCCAGTAACAGGGAATATCATGGAGCGAGTCATGAAAAAGATGGTTTTATTGTTTCTTCTTTTCGCCGCGCCCGCTCTTCACGCTTTTGACGTGGGTCATTGCGTGTCTGTGGACACCATGCCAACTCTGCGTTTTTTGATGCGGATGGGCTGGGGTGTCGGTATTTCCTATGAAATCTGGATGGCCAACGTGCTGGGCTTGGAGATCGCGGCGGCTTATGGTCAGGCGGAAACTTCTGAAGGTCTTATGACGGTCATTACGCCCCGGATTTCCGGAAAATACTATTTCTCCTTTCAACCGCCTTTTTACAACTACGTATCCCTTATCGTTGATGATGACGTCGTCTTCAACGAGGACGGAAGCGCGGTTCACGTGTTCGGCGTCGGGCCTGAGATCGGCAGCAAGATCGTGGTCAGCGGCGCGCGCGGGTTCTTCTTTGAGCCTCATTTCAATTTTCTGATCAAATTCTCGGCGGATGTTCCGACCGTCACGGAGTTCCAGGTTGGCGTCAAGGCCGGATGGATATTTTAAGTAACAGGGAGATGCAGATGAGATCGGTTTTAAGGAAAGCAATTGTTCTGACCGCGGTGTTTTTGGCGGTATCCTGTTCCTTGCAGAAAGTCTGGAAGGACAACATGGTCCAGCGTTCGATTGTCAACACGGCTCTCCGGGAATACAAAACAGACGGGGCGTTCCTGTTCGGGACTGTCGAAAAGGGAAATCTGGAAAAAGTGTCCGGGATCATGCTGATGCTTGCGGGATCCCCGGACCTCTACCATCCGCTTAAAGACAACGAAGTCAATCTCTATCTGGCGGATATCCCTCTGGACACGGCGGGGATCAGCAAGATCGGCATCCGGTATAACGACCTGGGTTCCGTTGTGGATCAATGGGTGCTGGACTCCTACCGGTTCAAGCTGCTGGACAAGCCGGCCCGGGCCGTCACGAACGAACAGGTCACGATCATGAACCGGATTGAAAGCGGGAAGATGGTGTCCGTTACCAACAGGAACGTGGTCATTCAGGCCCTGCCGCAGGTCTATTATTTTGGCCGGATCAATATCCGCGCGAAAAAGAATGTTTTAAAGGACGAATTCACCGTTCAGATCACCAACATGATCAATACCGACCAGAATGCCTTCATGGAGGCCTATCCCGCCCTCACCAACGCGGATTTTATTTTCCTGGACATTGAAAAAGAGAAGCGTTGAAAACGGGGTCCGTTCAAAGCGGGTCAGGTTTTGAGGTCTCCCGAAGCCGCGCAATAAAAAAAGCGGTCTTATTTACCGGCGGATTCTGGCGGTTGGCAAGGCGGTTGGGTTGTCTTTGGTCTTTGAGTCGATAGCCCCGATGCCTGCCTTTCCATAATCTGGACATGCTACCGTTCAGATGGTAAAATTCCTGCTGTTGCAAACATTCAAAAATTCCGGAGTTTTGATTTCCTATTATTGAGGGAAGGGTTTCCCGGTCTGCCTGTTGGAGGGTGACTCATGAGATACCTGACTGCGGTCCTTGCGGCCTTGATCGTTTTTTCGGGTATAGTTCTGTCTTCCTGTCAGAAATCCGCGCAAACGGGAAATCCTTCCTATACCCTGACTGTTTTTTCAGAATCAAGAGGGTCGGATTCAAGGTCTTATTCGATCGCGGCCGCGGGTAATTCCATGACCGTGATCACCAACGATTACGGCAGCCCGTCGGAGGGGTATGTGGGACTGCAGGCGCGCGTTTCCAATTTAAGCTGGATCCGCATGGAGATCACGAACGCCCCGATGGTCTGCACAAACTACGCATCGGGATTTATTAATTTCACCATCAAAACAGTATCGCCCCGGTTTTTCATGGTGGGCGTCCGGTCCGCGGGCGGGCAGGAGGCCTGGGTTCCCTTGACGGCGTCCCATTACTCGGCCGACGGCAACTGGCACTTCGTGTCCCTGCCGGTGGGTGATTTTTCGGGAGTGGACCTCTCCCAGATTACGGCCGTGTTCCTTCTCAGCAATTCCAACTCCGTTACGGCCGGTGACGCGGTCTATCTGGACGACATCCATTGGTCCAGCTATCCCTCATCGGGCGCAATCTGGAAAGTGGCCTGGGAGGACGACTTCAATACTTTTGATACGGCCAACTGGACCTATGAGATCGGCAATAATGCCGGTTGGGGAAATGCGGAACTTCAGGAATATACAGCTACTAATTCGGTAATCTCCAACGGATATCTCGTGATCACGGCTCATTTCAACCAGATCGGAGACCCGACCGGCGTGAACTACACTTCCACGCGCATCAAGACGCAGGAAAAAAGAGTGTTCCGGTACGGACGGATCGCCGCGAGGATGCGTCTGGACATTAACGCCCAGGGCGCCTGGCCGGCGTTCTGGATGCTGGGAACCAACATCACCACGGTGGGCTGGCCGGCCTGCGGTGAGATCGATATCATGGAATGCGGACTGAACGGCGTCTTCAACTCTGTGGGCGGGGCCCTGCACTGGTCAAAATCCGACGCATCCCATACTTATTCATCGGGCACGGTAACGCTGGCTTCCGGGACTTTTGCCGACAATTACCATATTTTCGAGATCGAATGGACTTCCGCCCAGGTGATCTGGCGGCTGGATGGGAAGGAATTTTACCGGCTTTCCACATCGGATTCGGTCATGAGCGAATTTCGCAACTATCATTTCATCATTATCAACCTGGCCATCGGAGGAGTGAACACATCCTATACCGGGCGGCAACCCGTGGGTTACACCCAATTACCGGATTATGTTTTTGTGGATTGGGTGAGGGTGTATCAACCGCAGTAATTTCCTAACGGGCGGGAATGACGCCTGTTTGACGGCCTTGACAAGCAACGGCTCTGTGGTATAATAGCGGTTGATCGTAATTGGCTTAAAAGACAATATGTTTGAGGAGGACTGTCATGAGAAAGATCGGGTTTCCCATGTCTATTGCAACTCTTTTTGCCCTGATCCTCGTTTCCTGCGGCGGCGCGGTCAAATCCGACGTACCGGTTGGAGAATTCAAGAAGATCACTCCCAAAAAGGACGCGGCTATCTATCCCCTGTTCAGCGAACTCTACACTGGCGGTACCACCATCAAGTTTGAAGAGACCAGCAAGGTGAAAGAAGACACTCGCATTTACATCTGGAACGGCATGAAGCTGGAAACCGTCACCAACAGCGCCGACGTTCCCACCGGCGCCAATCTTTTCTGGAGAGTCAAGGTGAACATGAGCGTGGACTGGTTCGGCTGGGGGATACACGTGGCCCCGTCAACCTACAAGGACATGTCCGGCTTTGACAAGGGTTTCCTCA
Source organism: uncultured Brevinematales bacterium (assembly GCA_964392785.1). Lineage (GTDB taxonomy): Bacteria > Spirochaetota > Brevinematia > Brevinematales > JAOACQ01 > CAYMRH01. The sequence goes on along the minus strand of CAYMRH010000032.1, from coordinate 14,125 downwards.
AGTTTTTCATCCGCACCAAAAACAGCGGCAAGTTCAAACTGGGGATCAAGCACGGCTTTGCCACGGAATCCTGGTTGAACGTGGACCCCGGCAAATACGGCTTCAAGGACGACGGGAAGTGGTGCGAGGTGGCCATACCGCTGGCCGACTTCAATCCCGCCATCCGGTTCGACACCGTCAACATCTACTGGATGATGGCCCAGGGCATCGGGGCCTCCCCGAAAGGCGGTTCCGTTTACGACATCGCGGAAATCTACTGGACAAAAAAGTAATTCCTGAAAAGAGCCATAACGGAGGCCGTCCCGAAAGGGGACGGCCTTTTTTTAATGACAATTGTCAGGGGCGCCGGGCTTGACAGGTTTAAAGTCCGTAATATACTAAACGGAAAAATAATGGGAGATTCCGGATGATGAGGTTTGTCCTGACGCTGTTTTGCGTTTTTTCGGTCGCGGTTCAGGCGTTTCCGGTTTCGGGCTCCGTTTTTCTGAGGTACAATAAAAACGGCGTCCAATTCAGCCAGGACGGAAACAACTCCGTTGCCGACCTGACCTGGGGTTTGTATTCGTCCGGACTGAGCGTGAATTTTGACGGTTTTACGCTGACCTACCTGCTCAGGGAACCCATGACCCCGGTTACGGCGGGTTCCACGAACGTGCTGGGGTGGATCAACCTGGTGGGCGCGCCTTCCGAACTGGGAAACACCTCTTTGGGTTATCTCCAGTTCTCCGGCCTGAGAATGGGCGCTCTGCAGTCCGCCGTGGGATTCCAGGTCAACGCCATGGTTTACGACGAATACAGGAAAGAAACCAACCAGATCCTGACGGACGACACAAACTCCTACACCGCGGGAAATTTTGCCGGTTATCTGGACCTGGTCATGAACTGGAAACTGACTGACGGGTTCGCCGTGGGTTTCCGGGACTCCGAACGCGCTTACGTTTATTATGAGACGGGACGGTCCGAGGAACAGAGCGTGGGCAATTCTTTTCAGACCAACACGTTTACCGGAATGAAATACCGGTTCGTTCTGCCGCTGTATCTGGACTTGGGCGGGGGCGCATTCACTTACGAGGTCCGGGGTCTCTTCGGAATGAACGGAACGGACTACAGGAAAGAGGATCTCCTGAACGCCAGGACCAATATCGTTCTGGGCTCGGGAATCGATTACGGCGTATTCGTGCGCGGAGTTTACAATTTGAACGAATCATTCGGTCTCTGGGCCTGGCTTTCCTTTGACGGATCCGTTTCTTCGGTTGACGCGATCGAGGAAAGCCCCTCGCCCGGGACCAACCGGACCGTCCGGAATTTGATGGCCGCCCCGCTCATAGCCGGCATCGTTTACAGGATGGCGCCCGGGATCGCCTGGACGATCGGCCTGGGATACCGCGTGGTTGTGGATGATACGACCCTGTCCTACGATGTCGGGATCCTGACCACCAACGTCGTGAAGAACGGGAGCGTTTTGACTTCCACGGACCACTGGCATAACCCCTGGTTGGCCGTCGGGGCCACCGGAAAAGCCGGAGAATTCGAGGCGGGAATCCACTTCAATCTGGAATTGAATCCGCAATCCCGTGCGCAGGAAAATTACGAGATTCCCGGGGCCTATACCGCCACCGGCGGAGATTCGGTCCTGAATTTCGTGAACACCGTCAATTACGACGACAACGTTTACATCAAATGGTCCAAGGACATGCTCGAATTCAAGGGTGTTCTGGGGACGGGCGCCCTGGCCGGTGAAATCATGAACCTTTTCGGTTCGTTCACCATGACGGTAAAATTTTAATCAGGACGCGTTCCGGCTGACATCGGCCTGATGGATGTTTTCCTTTGAGCATGAATGAGAACGGCGTTGTCCGATGAATACCGTCAACGGCGCGGAATAAAAATCGCTGGGATTTATGACAAATTCCGATCGTTCTTTGGCTTTGACGCGGATCGCGGCGGTTTTCTGGGCCGCCGTGTTGACCGCGGGCGTATCCGTCAGATCCCATCCTGTCAGCGGTTCTTTTTTCCTGACCTACCGCCAGGACGGCCCGTGTTTCGGTGAAGAGGCCCTGACCAATCATTTTGACGATCTGGCCCGGGGCCGGGAGCATTCCGGTTTCCGCATCCATTTCAACAATCTCACCGTAACATATCTCTTGAGGCCCCGTTTGACCAATACCGCCAGCGTCTCGAGCGTGCTGGACGCCCTGACAAACGCCGACCCGGATTTCGGCCTGGTCAGGACGGCGTCACCCGGTTATCTTAGGTTTTCCGAAATCGCCCTGGGTCCAGTCCGGCTGGCGGCCGGAGTGCAGTGGCAGACCCTGCTTTGGAACCGGTCAGAAATATCCGCGGTCTCAAGGGATTCGACCCTGGATTACAACGACCTCTATTTCGATCTGGCGGCCGACTGGCGCGTTACGGACGGGGTGAGGATCGGAGTCCGGGACGACGACCGGCTGGTGATGGATATTCTGACCGGGCATTCCCGGTCCGTTTCCAGTCCCTATACCAACGACGCTTCCGCGTTCGGTTATCATGTCTGTTTGCCCCTGAACGCGAGACTGGATGCCGGCTGGTTTTTGGGAGAACAGACCTTGACCCTGCGGCGCGACGAAAAAACTTATACCATCAATGGTAACCCGGAAGGTTATCTGAATACAAACCGGAACATGGCCTCCAGCCTGACGGCGGCCGCTTTGGCCAGCCGGAATTTTCTGCGCTTCCCGGGCGGGTTCGGTCTGTACTTCTACGGGGCCTGTTCCTATTCCCGCTCCATCCGGGTGTTTTACGGAGAAAACAACGACCGTTTCTCGACGGAAGTCAGTACCGTGTTGGATGTTCCGCTCTATGCCGGGATCGTTTACAATCTGGTTCCCGGGATATCCTGGACCGCCGGGGCCGGTTATGTGTTCCGGCCGGAATACAGTTTCCTGTTGGTGACCAACGGCATCTCGAATGCCTATCGGGAGGAGTCGGGTTGGGATTCCCGCGGAGCTGATGACCGCAACGCCCCCTTTCTTTCGGTCGGATTGACGGGCCGTTCAGGGCCCCTGGAGGCGGGGATCTTTTTCTCCGTCCGGATCGACATCCGGGAATATTCGGCGGCCTGGGATGTTTCCGGCCGGTACGCCGCGGGGCGGGTCTTTAACCCGATGTCTTTTGTCAATTCGGTGAATTATGACGACAACGTCTATCTGAAATGGTCCCATGAAGGCGTGGAGCTGAAGGGTGTTTTATCCGCCGTTCCCGGTACAAATTCCGTCCTGCATCTGTTTTCCTCGTTCCGGTTGTCAGTCCTGTTCTAACGATTTCTTTATTAATATGCCGGCGTATGTTAGAATTTACTCATGACCGGATATGATCCTTCGGGTTCCGTTGCCGGTTTTTTCCGGAAAAAGGTTGCACGAACCGGGTTGACAGAGCGTAAAATAGAAATATCAATTAAGACGGAGGAGAGACATGAAAAGAGTTTTTGCGGTCATCGTGCTGCTCTGCGTGGCGGCGGCGGCTTATTCCGTATCCGGCCGGCTGTTCATGCGGTTCGGCGCATACAAGGACGGCGTGACGGACACCAACTACATCGGCCCGATGTTTTCCTACTGGGGACCCGAGGCCCAGAATAACGTGGACCTCTGGCAGGGCAAGGACGGCGGTACGGGTTTTGAACTGAATCTCGATTCCTTCAGTCTTCTCTATAAAACCCGCGACGCGATCAAACTGCCGGGCAGCCTGGATTCGTCCAATTATTCCTGGCAGTCGCGGTGGGGCGCCCAGCAGGGTTATGCGTCCTCCCCGGGTTATGTCCAGTTCCGGAATATAAAACTGGGAAAGGCGACCATGGCTGCTGGTCTGGCTCTTTGGCAGCTGGTCGGGGACAAGGAAAAGCTGGACTTTGACACGAATACGTTTATTACGAACAACAACTACAAAGGCAGCGTGGCGTTCGTGAAGGGATACGTGGATTTCAAGATCGACCTCCCCATCAACGAATATATCAAGATCAAGCTGGAAGACTGGGACCTGATGTTCCTGGAGTTCTTCGCGGGGTCTTCCGAATTCCGTGGGCTGGAAGGCGGCGTGTCCAAAACCAACTTGGGCGGGGCCGGCGGGTTCAAGATTTATCTTCCGCCGCATTTGCTTCTGAACCTGGACCGTTTCCAGCTGGATTTCTCTCCCCGCGTCATTGTGGACACGGCCACTTCCAATACAACCACAACGAGTCTGACGAACATCTGGGGAGACAACTATTTCCGCTTTGGCGCCTATATGCGTCTCACCTATAACTTCACGCGCAATCTTGCCGTTTACGGCATGTTCGGTTATTTCAACGAATCCCTGCAGAGCATCAATAAGGAGAACGGGACCAACAAGTATTATAACACCTTCAACGCGAACGTGTTGCCGCTCTTTGCCGGTGTGAAAATCATGCCCACGTCCGCCATTACGCTGACCCTGGGTTACGGCATCAACCTCATGATTAATAATTCCTGGAGAAAGATCATTAGCGGAGCGACCAATTATTATGAAACGGGCACGCACATCCGGACCGGTTACCTCAACACCACGTTGAACACCTATTACAACCACACCCTGACTCCGGAACGCAACACCTACGGAGACACGCTCATGGACACGGCGTTCCTGCGGTTCGGCGCGGATTTCAAGATCGTGGGAGAATGGAGTTTCGGCATGTACTCTGCGGTGAGCCTGAACGACTCCTGGACCTGGGAGTGGGTGAACGCCGGCTCCCATTCCGAATCCTACTACAACCCGCCGGACGCGGGCTATTTCAAGGTCAACAACTGGCTGTCATTCCTGAACTGGATGAACTACGACCAGAACATGTATCTCAAGTTTGAAAACGACGTATTTGCCGCCAAGCTGACCTTTGACGCCTACGCGCGGCCGGCTTCGGTGGACGCCACCATTCTGAACCTCTTCGGTTATATGGACTTCACCTACAAGTTCTAAAAGCCGGAAAACGCGCATTCCAGGCCTCCCGTGAAAGCGGGAGGCCTTTTTTTGTTGAATTTACCCCGGTCATGCTATAATTTTCAGCCGAAAAAAATCCGGAGAGGCTCATGGCTGTAACGCGCCTGTTGATCGTCGCGTGCATCTGTTTCGCCCAGGCCCGTGTCCTGTTTTCGTCCGTATTCATGTCCGTGGAGGACCTGCGGCCGGGGATGAAGGGTTACGGGCTCAGCGTGTTCAGGGGCTGGGAACCGGAACGATTCGACGTGGAAATCCTGGACGTTATGCGCGGAGTGGGTCCCAAAAAAGACGTGATCCTGGCCCGGCTGTCCGGGGCGGCATTGGGGCAGGCCGGAGTGGTCGCCGGAATGAGCGGCAGTCCCGTGTATGTGGACGGCAAGCTGGTGGGCGCCGTGGCGTTCGCCTGGCCGTTCGCGAAGGAGCCCCTGTGCGGGATCCAGCCGATCGGCCAGATGCTATCAGAGAAAAAAAACACCCCGGGGGACGGGTCGCGCGCTGCCGGACCGCAGCAGGCGCCCGATGAACGGTTCAGGAATATCTCAACCCCCGTCATGGTGAACGGTTTTTCAGGACAGGCTGGGGATTTTGTGGGCCGCTTTTTTGAGCGGGACGCTCCCGGAGGCCCCTTCGTGGTTTCCGCGGCAGGCCGCGCGGCAGGCCGTGCGGATCAAGCGGCTTTTACGGGGCATGCCTTGAAAAGTCCCGACGGCCGGCTGAAAGCGGGAGACGCCGTTTCCGTGAATCTGGTGGACGGGGACATGACCGTTCAGGCCGTCGGAACGGTTACCTACGTTTCCAACCGGGATGTTTTTATTTTCGGCCACCCTCTGGATCTGTCGGGCCATTCGCGGCTTCCGGTTTCCCGGGCGTACATCTATTCCGTCATACCCTCCCTGCAGGTTTCGTTCAAACTGGGATCCTCCTCCGAAGCGATCGGCGCGACGGTGCAGGACGGTCCGTCCGGAGTGTACTGCCGGACGGGGGACGTTCCCGCCATGGTGCCCGTGGATATGTCCGTCCTGTCGGATACCGGATCCGGCCTGACGCGATACCGTTTTCGCGTGACGGACCATCCCGGTTATTTCTCCGGTCTGGCCGCGGCCGCCGTTTCCTCCGCGATCATTGACCACGCAGGCTTTTTTGACGACAAGCGGATCGAAATGGACCTGGATATGACGATGCTATCGTCCGGAGAACGCCGGACGGTCAGGAAGAAATTCCGGTATGCGTTTCATCCGTCCTACTTCAGCGTTTACGGCATGATCGGGGACCTGTCCCGCTATCTGTCCGTTTTCGCGCAGAATCCCTTCCGGGATGTCGCGATTCAGGGCGTGGCCGTGGACGTGCGCGTGGCCCGGCAGGTCCGTTTCGCCACGATGGAACAGTTCAGCGTGGACCGCGCGGCCTATTTCCCGGGAGACGTGATCCGGGGCCGGGCGGTGCTCCGGGAATACCGGGGCGGTTTCCGCACGGAAAACATCTCCATCCGCGTGCCTGAAGACGCGGCTCCGGGTTCCTATTGGGTCCTGTGCGGCAGCGAGCCATCCTTTTACGGGGATCTGTCAAAATCGTTTCCGAAATATTTCTCGGTCAACAGCCTGGACGACCTGGTGCGTCTGGCGAATATGAGGGAGGACCCGTCCGTTCTCGCGTCCGGGCTCTATTCTTCGCTGCCGGGCGCCTGGGCCGGTGACAAGATGCTGGAGAAACTTCCCGACGGGTATCAGTCCGTTTTTGGACGGGTTACGGACAAAACCGGCGCCGTCCTTTTCCCCGATCTGAAAGTGCAAACGCGAGAACTGGATCTGTCCGTATTTGGCAGCCAGAAAGTCCCGGTGACCGTCCAGCCGCGCGGTTACCTGACAGCGGAGTAATACATGACGCGTCCATTGAAAAACACCCGGCCTCGTTCCACCGACAAGCTGTGGACCATCCCCAACGCCGTATCGATCCTGAGGATCCTTCTGATCATTCCGATTGTGGCGCAGTTGCGGGAAAACTATCCCGAGGCCAATTTTACGGCGTTTGTCCTGATCGCGATCGCTTACCTGACCGATTTTCTGGACGGGTTCCTGGCCCGCGCGCTGAAAAGCGAAAGCAGGATCGGCCAGATCCTGGACCCGATCGGGGACAAGCTGCTGGCGGTGATCGTGGCCGCCGTTCTGTATTTCCGGGGTAACGCGCCGCTCTACTTTTTCATCCTGATCCTGGCCAGGGACTTCGTCATTTCCCTGGGCGCTTTCTACGCGTTCAACACCGGCAAGATGATCATGCTGCCGCTGTTGTCCGGCAAGGTGACCACATTCGTGCTGGGCATCGTTCTGGCCTGTTATCCCCTCCGCTATTCGTTTGTCACGATCCACGAGCCGTGGGGAGCGATCATCGGCTCCATTGTGCGCTACGGCACGTATCTGGCCACCGGGCTTCTTCTTTTTTCGGGAGTCTTCTACGCCGTGAATTACTACAGGAGCTTTCTCCAGCGTTCCGGCCGGGGCGGTTGACGGATGAAGTATATCGTGTTTCTAATTGACGGGATGGCGGACGAACCGGTCCCGGAACTGGGCGGGAAAACGCCCCTGGAAGCGGCCCGTACGCCGCTGTGGGACGAATGGGCCTCCGCCGCGCGGTTCGGGACTTTTGTCACGCTGCCGGAGCCGCTTTCCACTTCCTCCGACGTGGCCAATATGTCGGTCCTGGGCTGGGACCAGCGCCAGTATCCCGTCGGCCGGGGCGCCATTGAAAGCTACGGCGCCGGATATCCCATGGACGACGAGACCGTGGCCTTCCGGATGAACCTGATCACCGTGCGGGACGGTCTGCTGGAGGATTATTCCGCAGGCCATATCTCGGAACCGGAAGCCGAAGAGATCATAGCGTTCCTGCGCTCCGAGCTGGAGACGGACCGGATCCGGATCCGCAAGGGCGTGAGCTACAGGCATCTGCTTTACTTGAAGGGCCGGGAATTTTCTCCCGACGTGGATTACGACAAGCCCGATTCCTCGCACGGGATGGCGTGGCGGGACATCCTGCCGCGTCCGTCAAAACCGGGGGACTCCGCCTCCGAAGCCACGGCCGCGACGCTGGTGGACCTGGTCAACCGATCTGAAAAAATCCTGGCGGACCATCCCGTAAACCGCGATCGGGTGTCCCGCGGCGAAAATCCCGCCAACCTGATCTGGCCCTGGTCCGGCGGCCGGAAACCCGGCCTGCCGTCCTTCCGGGAGCTCTACGGGAAAAGAGGGGCGGTGGTGTCTGCGGTGGACGTGATCCTGGGCATTGGCCGCCTGGGCGGCATGGAGGCCGTGAAACCGGAGGGCGCCACGGGTTTTACGGACACGAATTATGAAAACAAGGCGCGGGCGGCCGTGGAACTCCTGAAGCGGAACGATTTTGTCTATCTGCATATTGAAGCGGCGGACGAATGCTCCCATCTGGGGGACCTGGAAGGGAAGATCCGCGTGATCGAGGATTGCGACAGAAGGCTGGCGCGGGTTTTTCTGGACGAATACAACAGGTGCATTGGAGAACCCCTGCGGGTCATGGTCGTGCCGGACCATCCCGTCCCGATCCGTATGCGCAAGCACACCCGGGACGCTGTGCCGTTCATGATCAGCGGCGCGGGAGTGACGCCCGATCCCGCGATCCGGACCTATTCGGAAGCCCTGTGCCGCTCCAGCGCCCCGGAGTTCCAGAAAATGGAAGGACGCACGCTGATGGACCTTCTGTTCCGGGAGCGTATTCCGTGAATTCCTTCGGCCAATTCCTGAAAACAGCCGTGACTTCGGCCCTCAAGGGCGGCGAGATTGTCCGCCGGGGTTTTCACCGCGAAAAAACCGTGGATTACAAGAGTTTCGCGAACCCCGTCACGGAATACGACCGCGAATCCGAACGGGTTGTCGCGGACACCATTCTCAAGCGGTTTCCCGATCATTCCATCCTGGCGGAGGAAGGCCGTGTCAGCGAAGGCGCGTCCGGCGTCCGCTGGATCATTGACCCGCTTGACGGGACGGTGAATTTCACCCACCGCGTGCCGTTCGTGTGCGTGTCCGTGGGCGTGGAAGCGGACGGAGTGATGGTCGCGGGCGTGATCTACAACCCCATTCTGGGGGAGCTCTATACCGTCGTCCGCGGCGGCGGCGCGTTCCTGAACAAAAAGCAGATCCGCGTCTCCGCGAAAAGCGAACCGGCGCATTCCCTGGTCGTGACGGGTTTTCCCTACGAACTGAGCGGGCGGGTGGAAATCCTGACAAGGACGCTGGCGGAAATCCAGACCGTATTCGCCGCGTTCCGGCGGCTGGGGTCCGCGGCCATGGACCTGGCGTTCGTGGCCCGCGGCAGTTTCGAGTCGTTTTACGAGGAGAATCTCAAGCCCTGGGACACCGCGGCGGGTTGGCTGCTGGTGGAGGAGGCGGGCGGCCGGGTCACGGACTATTCGGGAAATCCTTACGCCATTTCCGCCAACACCATACTGGCTTCCAACGGGCCGCTCCACAACAGGATGCTGTCCATCCTGAAAACCGTGCCGGTGCCCGGGCCGCTTATTTGAACAGGACCAGTCCGGCCTGACGGTCGGCTTCCTCCCGGGACACGATCCTTTCCAGAAGATGTATGGACGCCTCCAGGGCCGTTCCCACGCCCCGGGACGTGATCAGGTGGCCGTCGGTGACCACGTTGTTCTCCTCGCATTTCCCCGACTCGATCCGGGTTCCCGGATAGCAGGTGAACCGCCGTCCGTCCAGAACTCCCGCCTTGTCCAGAAGCACAGGCGCCGCGCAGATGGCGAAAATCAGTTTTCGGGCCCCGTCGAATTTCCGGATCACGTTCAGGAGTTCGGCGTTTTCCGCCAGCTCCCGCACGCCCGGGCCGCCGGGCAGGATGATGCCGTCGTATTGGTCGGGAGAAATGTCGTCCTCCGACCGGAACAGTTTTTCAGCCGTGTACATCAGGTTGCTGCGGCTTTTCACCACGGTGTTGTCCACGCCGTAAATGTCCAGGGGAACTTTGGCCCTCCGGAGAAGATCAATGACCGTGACGGCTTCCACGTCCTCGAAATCGTTGCCCAGGATAATACAGTACTTCATGACACCTCCCGTTTAACTCTCCGCGGACCGGAGCGTCAGCACCAGGGCCGGCACAGCCAGGATCTGAAAGCCCGCGGCGACGGCGATCACTTTCCAGTACGCGGAAGGGTCGTATAACAGGCCCACCAGAGCCCCTCCGGCCAGCATGGCCACGCCGTAAGCCGTGTTGAAAATCCCGTAACCCGTCCCGCGTTTCTTGAGCGACGTCAGGTCGGCGATCCCGGCTTTCATGATGGTTTCATGAACGCCCATGGCCGCCCCCCAGAGCATGACGCTGACAACGGCCAGGACCGTGCTGTCCGTGAACGCGAGAAACGGGATGGGGAGAGACAGGACCGGTATGACAAGAAGCATCTTCAATCCGTATCGGTCGTAGAGTTTGCCGATCAGGAGGGCCACGGCGGCGTCCACGCCCATGGCGATCGCGTAGAACATGGGAATTTGCGCGTCGGACAGCACACCGCGCGACTTGAAATGGAATCCCAGCAGGGCGAAGCTGACAAAGCCGGCCGCGGTCAGGAACGTGAAAACGGTATAGAGCCAGAAGACTCTTGTGAGGCGGTCCGGCGGCGGCGCCCTTTTGACCGGGGCCGTCTTTTCCAGTTTCTCGGGGTCCGGGACCCTGAGATAGGATATCACGACGCTGGCGATCACCAGAACGAACGGGATCCAGAGAATGGAAAACCCCGTCTTGTAATCCCCGAAACCCCGGACCAGAAACACGGCGGAGAAAATCAGGGGCCCCGTTACGGCGCCGATTTGGTCCATGGCCTCGTTCAATCCGAAGCCGAATCCCGTGCCCACCTGTTTGGCGGCCTGGGACAGGATCGTGTCCCGTGCCGGCGCCCGCACGGCCTTACCCAGGCGCTCCAGGACCATGAAAAGAGCCGCCACCTGCCAGACGCCCGCCAGGGCCAGCAGGGGCACCGCCGCAAGAAGACCGTAGCCGATGAATGTAAAGATCCAGTAGGCGCGTGTTTTGTCTGCAAAGTAGCCGGACACCAACCGGATTCCGTAGCCTATGAATTCGCCGATCCCGGCCACCAGACCCACGATCAGGGCGTTGGTGCCGAACGTTTTGAGATACTGTCCGTTGACGCTCCGCGCGCCCTCATAAACGATGTCCCCGCATAAACTGACCAAGCCGAACAGCAGAATGAGCTGCATGGCGGCTTGTTTGTTGGCGCGGATCATGTTCAGCGCTTTGCCCATAGGAGAGCCCCCCGAAAGGAATACCGGCTATTATATCCGGTTCGGGGGGTGAATTCAATCAAACGGACCGGTGAAAACACGAGAGGAAAAAAGGCCGTTTGAGCCCTTTTCCAGGACGGACACCCGGTTTTTCAGATAAAGAGGTTCGTGTCCGCGTGTTCGGCGCATTCCAGGTAGGTGGCCACGCCGCCGATCTCCACGCCCTCGATCAGTTCCTCCGCGCGGATGCCCATGAGGTCCATGGACATCTGGCAGGCAATGAGCCGCCCGCCGCCTGCGATGGCCGCCTTCACCATGTTCTCGAGGGATTCCACTTTCTTTTTCTTCATGAGCCAGCGGATCATTTTCGGTCCCATTCCGCCCATGTTCATGCTGGAGAGCGGCAGTTTCAGGCTGCCCCGGGGCAGCATCATGCCGAACATTTTCTCGACAATATTTTTTTTCAACCCGCCGACCTTCCCGGGTTTGCGCAGCACGTTCAGGCCCCAGAAGGTGAAAAACATGGTGACCTTGCGGCCCATGGAGAGCGCGCCGTTCGCGATGATGAAACTCGCGATGGCCTTGTCCAGTTCTCCGTCAAAGACGATGATGGTCTTGTCGTTTCCGCCGCCTCCTGACGCGACGCCGGCGGAACCCCCGGATTTCGGGACGGCCTTTTCAACGACGGCGTTGACAACGCCTTTTTCGCTGTTGAGGGAAACCAGAATATGCCCGGTGGCCTTGGTCCAGGACGGGACGTCGTTGTAGAAGCCGGGATCGGTGGAACGGACGGACAGCCGGTCCCCCGGAGACACCTTGTCCATTTCGGATTTCAGTTTCATGATGGGTCCCGGGCACTGCATGCCGGTGGCGTCCACGTCCACGGTCCGGCCCGGCGCGTGAACGGACAGAGCGGCCGGATGGATGGCGGCTCCAGACGCGGCCCCGGACGGCTGGACGCCCATATCGTAGGATTCGTCGAATACGTGCCGCAGGTCCTGCTGTCCGGCCGCGGCGGAATAGGTGACGAAACCGCCCGACAGGTTGGACACTTTCGCGTAACCGCTTTGCGTCAGAATGCGGGCGGCGAGATACCCCCGCAGTCCCACCCGGCAGAACACGACAATATGCCTGGACCGCGGAACGAGGTTCAGGCGGTCCCGCAGCGAATCCAGGGGAATATTGACGGAACCGGGAATGGTGCCCATCCGGACTTCCTCCGGAGTACGCACGTCCAGAAGGAAAGTCTCCTTCGCGTCCAATCGCGACAGTTCGTCCCAGGTGACGGTTTTGACTTTGCCGGTCAGAACGTTTTCCGCCACGAATCCCGCCATGTTGACCGGGTCCTTGGCCGAAGAATAAGGCGGTGCGTACAGGTGTTCGATCTCGGTCAGGTCGGAAACGCTTCCGCCCTTCTGGAGAACGGCGGCCAGAACGTCCAGCCGCTTGTCCACGCCGTCGTAACCCACGGCCTGCGCGCCCAGAAGTCTGCCTTCGGCGGGAGAGAACAGGATTTTCAATGACATTTGAAGAGAGTCCGGGTAGTAGCTGGCGTGCGCGTTGGGGTGGATGATCACGCTCTGGTGCGGTATGCCGGCTGACGCGAGCATTTTTTCGTTGGCGCCGGTCGCGCCCACGGTCAGGTCAAAAACCTTGGCAATGGAAGAGCCGTATGTTCCGGTATAACGGCTGCGGTTGCCGAACGCGATATTGTCCGCGACGATCCGTCCCTCCTTGTTGGCCGGTCCGGCCAGAGGGAGGACCATTTTTTGCCGGGTGACGGGGTGAACGATTTCCACCGCGTCGCCGATGGCGTAGATGTCCGGGTTTGACGTCTGGAGAAATTCGTTGACGGTAATCCCCCCTTTTCCCCCCACGGACAATCCCGCCTCGCGCGCCAGTCGGGTGTCGGGTCTGACGCCAATGGCCAGGATCGCCATGTCCCCGGTTAGGTCCAGGCCGTTTTCCAGGCGCACGGCAATTCTCCCGCGGTCGTCCGCGAAAGAGGCGACGGGACTGCCCAGGTAGAATTCCACTTTCCGGGCGCGCAAATGCTGATGAACGACGGCGGCCATCTCGAAATCGATGGGCGTCATGACCTGGTTCGCCATTTCCACCAGCGTGACAAAAATCCCGCGGCGGTGCAGGTTTTCCGCCATCTCCAGACCGATGTATCCGCCCCCCACGATCACGGCGCGTCGGGGGTTGTTTTTGTCCAGGAATTCCCGGATCCGGTCCGTGTCCGGTATGGTGCGCAGGGTGAAAATTCTCGGATGATCGATCCCCGGAAGGGCAGGCCGGACCGGTTCCGCGCCGGGGGACCGGACGAGCTTATCGTAGTGTTCGACGGACTCATTGCCGCCCGGCGAAAGGTCGCGGACCAAAACCGTTTTCGATTTCGGATCGATTTTCAGGACTTCGTGGCGGGTCCTGACGTCCGCCCGGAACCGGCTGCGGAAACTGTCCACCGTCTGAACCAGGAGTTTCTGGCGGTCCTTGATCACGCCGCCGATGTAATAGGGCAGGCCGCAGTTGGCGTAGGAAATATATTCGCCCTTTTCGAAGACGATGATTTCCGTGTTCTCGTCGTTTCTCCTGAGACGCGCGGCCGCGGACATTCCGCCCGCCACTCCGCCGATGATGATGACCCGGGACATGAGTGCCTCCGACATATGATGATATGAGAATATCTTAGTGGCGCAGTGTCAAATAATCAAAAAAAGACGGCGTGGTCAGGGTGCGGATTCCCGTCATCAGGAATGCGGATCCGGTGTCCGGGATGGCGGAGTGGAATGAGGTTATGGCGTATAGGTCATGACGGTCAGCCGGTTTCCGTTGAGCGTTTCCTGGAACAGAACATAGGGCTGTCC
>CAYMRH010000031.1:22881-26957 GCA_964392785.1 uncultured Brevinematales bacterium | reverse complement strand
CGAAATCGCCCGCTATATGCAGGCCGTGAACGACGTGCGGGCCGAAATAGAAAGGCTGAAGAACGACAACGGGTCCCAGATGAACCGCGACCATGAAAAGATCGTGAATTTCTACAATCTCCTCCTGGACGAGGATTTCTTCGTCAAGCACGTCGTGAACCGCATTAAAAGCGACAATTACCCCGCGGACGCCGCCCTGGTCAGCGAACTGGAAGTGATCAAAAAACAGTTCGACAAACTGGAAGGCGACTACTTCCAGAGCCGTTATCTGGATTTCAAGGCCATAGCGGACCGCATCATCCGCCGGATGTACGGGGACATCGACCTCGCGTCCATCAGCGAACCCGTCATCATCGTTTCCGAGGAACTCTCCCCGGCCGAAGTCCTTCACATCCCCAAGGAACACGTCCTCGGCATCGCCACCGAATCGGGCAGCACCACATCCCACGCGGCCATCATCGTGGAGTCCATGGAAATCCCGTCCGTGTTCGGTCTCAAGGACCTGTTCAACTACGTGAAAAAGAACGACAAGATCATCGTGGACGGCTACAAGGGCATCGTGATCGTCAATCCCGACGAAAGCACCGTGGAGGACTACAAACACCTTCAGGTCAATTACAACCTCAAGGAAAAGGAGATTTTTTCCGTCATCGGCCTGCCGTCCAAAACGGCGGACGGCGAGGACGTGAAGATCCTCTCCAACGTCTCCAACTCCATGGAACTCAACATCGCCCGCCGCCACGGGGCTGACGGCATCGGCCTGCTCCGGACGGAGCTGATCTTCATCGCGAACGAGAAATTCCTGAACGAAAACGAACAGTTCGACCTCTACAAGGAATACCTTCTCATTTTCCAGGGCAAGGAAGTGGTCCTGAGGGCGCTGGACATGGGCGGGGACAAATTCTTCGCCGGACGCAAGGGCAACCACGACCCCAACCCCTTCCTGGGCTGGCGGTCCATCCGAGTATTATTGAAGGAAACCGAAAAGTTCAAACAGCAGATGCGGGCCATTATCCGCGCCAGCGTTTTCAACGACAACGTCAAGATCCTGATCCCCATGATTTCCAGCATCGACGAAGTCCGCAAAATCAAGGAGCTCTACAAGGAATGCGAGATGGAAATCAAGAAAGAGGGAAAGCCGTTCAAATACAACATCCCGATCGGCGCGATGATCGAGATTCCTTCCGCCGCCATTATTTCCAACCAGCTGGCCAAGGAAGTGGATTTCTTCAGCCTGGGCACCAACGACCTGGTTCAGTACACCCTGGCCGTCGACCGCAACAACCAGCAGGTCGCGGAGTTTTACCAGCCGCTCCACCCCGCCGTCCTGACGCTCATCCGCTATACCGTCCGGAACGCCAACATCAACCACAAACCCGTGTCCGTCTGCGGGGAAATCGCCCGCAACCCGCTGTACATCCGCCTTCTCCTGGGCATGGGCCTGCGGAATTTCAGCGTGAACCCCACCTACATTCCCCTGGTCAAGTCCATCATCCTGGGATCGCGGATCCGGGACGTGGTGAAAATCTGGAAGGAAGTGCGGAATTATCATACCGCAGGGGAAGTGGAACAATATCTGAAAACCGACCTGAAAAAGAACTTTCCGGATATTTTCGAGTCCTACTTCTTCGACGAAAAGTAACCGCAAATTTCCGCTTGATCGCCGGATTGAGATTGAATCTTTCCGACCCGAAATCTGTCAGAGCGATATGACAGGTTTTTCATGATCTCCGGAGCGTTTGACGCGTTCCGGCAGGGCCGGATCAGTGCGATTGGCGCGTGAGCGTGGGCGGATCGTCGATCGGGAATTCGATCTTGGCGCGCGTGGCGTTGTTTTTCTTCATATCGATCGTGAACGCGTGCGGGTCTATGTGGTGGCCTTTCAACATCAGCACGATCATGGTAATGCCGATCCCCTCGCCCTCCGAATCGTCCGTGTTGTTCATGTAGTAGTCGGCAATGCTGTCGTACTGCAGGGCTTTGTCGAACTTCTCGCGGATCCGCCTGTCCTCCAGTTCCGTCATGGGCGTGTTGTTCTCCACCAGGACGATGATCCGTTCCCGGGAATGCAGGATGCTCACGTGGATCTTCAGCTTGTTCTCCACGGCCTTTTGTTCCAGTTCCTGAAGGTTCTTCGCGTTCATCACGGACTTCAGGAGCAACAGGCCCTGGTTCAGGGACTGTTCGTCGTTCGGATTGATATGGTTTTCCCGGAAAATCGTATGCTTGACGTTGGCTTTTATCCCGTTGATGACCAGTTCCTTCAGGGAGGAATACACGCATTCCTTCAGATCCATGCGGGAATACTTGTTCAGGATGGTGTCCACCAGGAAATGGATGGTCTGCTGGATGGTGCTGTTGAGAACCGGAAAATCGATTTCAACGGCGTGACCCGTGTTGATGGTTTTCTTCATCTCCTCATGGTCGAGGAGATTGGGGGAATCGCTTCCTTTTCTGGACGTTTTTTTCCTGGCAGGAGCCACCCGGATTACCCTCCTGACAAATGTCCGTCGCTTTTTCCATCTCTATTATAGGGAAAACGGACGGGATTTGTCAATCGCCGAAAGGGCTTTCCGCGCCACGGTCTTCCCGGACGGCTTGAGATTTACGGCGCTTTCCGCTACCATATTGCGTATACGACGCCTGAAACCGGAGCGATTATGAAACAGCCCGACACCGCCGTGCTCCTGCTCTCCTGCCCCGACCGGAAAGGCATCGTGGCGGAAATTTCGAGGTTCATCTTCCGGAACGGCGGCAACATCATCAATTCCGACCAGCACACCGACCGCGAAACCGCCACTTTTTTCATGAGAATCGAATGGGAGTTGGCGGGTTTCACAATCGCCCCGGACCGGATGGCCGGCGAATTCGGCGCTTTGGCCGGCTCCTTTGAAATGGACTGGCAGCTGAAGTTCTCCGGCACGTTGCCGCGCCTGGCCCTGTTCGTATCCCGCCAGGACCATTGTCTTTATGAAATCCTGCTCAGAACCCGGGCGGGGGAATGGCGCGCGGATATTCCGCTCATTATCAGCAATCACGAAGACCTGAAGGGCGTGGCGGATTACTTCCGGATCCCGTATTTCACGGTCCCGGTGGACGCCGCCGCCCGCTCCGCCGCGGAAGACCGGCAGCTGGAACTTCTCCGGCAATACCGGATAGACACGGTGGTGCTGGCCCGGTATATGCAGGTCTTATCCAAAGATTTCGTAGGCCGTTATCCCAACCGCATCATCAACATCCACCATTCGTTCCTTCCGGCGTTTGTGGGCGCCAAACCCTATCACCAGGCCTTCCGGCGCGGCGTGAAATTGATCGGGGCCACCAGCCATTACGTGACAGAGGAACTGGACAACGGTCCCATCATCGCGCAGGACGTTGTCCATGTCAGCCACCGGGACGGCCTGGAGGATTTTATCCGCAAAGGTCGCGAACTGGAAAAAGCCGTGCTGGCCCGCGCCGTTAAAAACCACCTGGAAAACAAGACCCTGGTCTTCGGCAACAAGACCATCGTGTTCGACTGACCCCGTCGTTTCCCTCAATTCGTCTTTTCCGAAATCAGAGCGACTTTTTTCCTGCGGAACACGAACTTCGTGATTTCGAACCAGAGTATGGTCAAAAGCCCGGCGCCGAACGTGACCGCCAGATCCCGCGGATGCATGAAAGCGAAACGGAAAATCGCCCTGAACGGCGGCACATAGATGACCAGCATTAAAAAGGCAAGCGCGCCGCCCGCCACCCAGGCCAGGGCCGGGTTCGGAACCTTGAGCGATGTGATCACGTTGTCCGTCCAGCTCCGGTTGGTCAGGATCAGCGACAGGTTGGATATGATGAGCGTGATGAAGGCCAGCGTCCGCGCTTCCGCCGGGCTTTGGCCGAAGGCGAACGCAAGACGGTAAACGGCCACGACGGTGGCCAAAGACACGATGCCCTGCAGGGCGCTGATCAGAAGACTCCTGGGCCCGAATAACGGCTCGTCCCGCCGGCGAGGCTTGCGGTCCATGACGTCCCGTTCCGCCGGCTGGGATTCGAAAACCACCGAACACGCCGGGTCTATGATCAGTTCCAGAAACACGATA
>CAYMRH010000031.1:22588-22871 GCA_964392785.1 uncultured Brevinematales bacterium | reverse complement strand
CCCAGTTCAGGATCACCGGCAATAACGAAAGCCCCGCTATGGGGATGTGAACGCTCACGATATAGGCCATGGCCTTCTTGAGGTTGTCGAATATGCGCCGCCCCATCCGGATCCCGTCCACAATGGAGGGGAACGAATCGTCCGTGAGCACCAGGTCGGACGCCTCGCGAGCCACGTCCGTTCCCCGTTCGCCCATAGCGATGCCGATATGGGCCGATTTCAGGGCCGGCGCGTCGTTCACGCCGTCTCCCGTCATGGCCACGATGTCCCCGTTTTCCTTGAG
>CAYMRH010000031.1:3888-22578 GCA_964392785.1 uncultured Brevinematales bacterium | reverse complement strand
GGGCGTTGACCAGAAGCAGGTTCTGTTCCGGAACCATGCGCGAAAACACGTTGACGCGTCTGACCCGGTCTTTGAGTTCCCGCGGGTCCATCTTTTCCAGTTCCGGACCGGTCACGGTTTCCCCGGCGTTGTCCAGGCCGATCTGCCGGGCTATGCTGACCGCGGTCTGAGGGTAATCTCCCGTGATCATCACGACGCGGATGCCGGCCGAACGGCACTCGCGGATGGACGGCAATACGGCCGGCCGGACCGGGTCCTGAAGGCCGATCAGCCCCAGAAAATCGAAAACGAAATCGTGCTGGCCGTCCGGCAGGTCTTTCGTTCTCCGGAATGACGAACAGGCCACGCCCAGCACGCGCAATCCCTCAACGGCCATTTCGGCCACTTTTCCGTTCAAGGCATCCTGTTGCTCCGGACTGAAGTGGCACAGGTCCGCGACCGCTTCCGGCGCGCCTTTGGCCGAAATGACGTATTCGCTCCCGTCAGGCGACTGCCAGACGTGGGACAACGCCAGAAGTTCCCGGGACAGGGGGTATTCCCGGATCAGATTCCAGTTCCCGTGCAGGTGTTCGGTATGGGATAATTTGTTCTCGCCCAAGTGTTTCAGCGCTTTTTCCATGGGATCGAAAGGATCGTTTTTGCTGGCCAGGATCCCGTACTCGATGAGCCGGTGAACGAATTCCGGCAGTTCTTCCTTCCTGTCCATCCGGACGTCGTAAAACCTGCCGCCGGACCAGAGCTTCCGGATGGTCATTCTGTTTTGCGTCAGTGTGCCCGTTTTATCCACGCACAGAACGGTCGCGGCGCCCAAAGTCTCCACGGCTGATATCTTGCGGGTCAGGACGTTCTTCTTGGACAGCCGCCAGGCGCCCAGGGCCAGAAAAACGGTCAGGACCACGGGAAATTCCTCGGGCAGCATGGCCATGGCCAGCGTCAGACCCGAAAGGATTCCCGCCAGCCAGTTGCCACGCGTCAACCCGTAAATCAGAACGGCGGCCAGGGACAGGACCGCGGCGATCACGAAGATATTCCGGACCAGTTTGCCCGTTTCCTTCTGCAAGATCGTTTCTTCCGCAGACAGCGACTGCAAAGCCCTGCCAATGCCGCCCATCTCGGTATGAACGCCCGTTCCCCGGACCAGCGCCACACCCTGCCCCCGGACAATCATGGTTCCGGAATAGACGAACGGATTGTCGTCACCGCCCGGACGCTTCACGGCGTCCTCAACGGATTCTGCCGGTATTTTCCGGACCGGCGCCGATTCCCCGGTCAACAGCGATTCGTCCGCCGTCAGCCCGATGCTCCAGAGCACGACGGCGTCTGCCGGCACTCGGTCCCCTTCCGCCAGAATGATATGGTCGCCGCTCACCACGTCGCGGCCGGGTATGCGTTTCTGAGCTCCGTCCCGGATCACGAGCGCTCGGGGACTGGACAGGTCTTTCAGGGCCTCCAGAGACCGCTCGGTTTTTCCTTCCTGATAAACGGTGATGCCGATAATGACGAAAACGAAACCCAGCAGCAGAAG
Organism: uncultured Brevinematales bacterium; assembly: GCA_964392785.1. Taxonomy (GTDB): domain Bacteria; phylum Spirochaetota; class Brevinematia; order Brevinematales; family JAOACQ01; genus CAYMRH01. The sequence continues at coordinate 21,053 of CAYMRH010000031.1, read as the reverse complement.
GGCTTCCTGGATATCCCCCAGAATCAGATAGAGAACCCCGCAGGCGACCAGCAGAAGGAACATCGGTTCCTTAAACACGCCGAACAGGATGGAAAAGATTCCTTTTTTACCGGACGAGGGCAGTTCATTCGGCCCGTTGAGCGCGAGCAGGCGCGCGGCCTGTTCTTCCGTCAGGCCTTGAAGCGAACGGATTTGTTCTTCAGACAACGCCATCACAATCCCCCTTTCCGATATTTCAGGGGACACACGGCGCTTTTTGCATTATGAATCGGGCGGATGTCCGATGCCGGCGCCACGGGTACCCCAAAGGAACCTGTCATTACGTTTAGGTTTCACTTGAGGAAGTCCCGCAGCCCAAGACTGCTGCCCAGCACCACCTGACCAGATCATGATCTGATCAGGTGGTGCTGGGCCCGGTAAAGACTTACCTGTCTTCCTGACTGGAATTATAGAAAAGGCGGCCTGGCATGTCAAACGAAGCGGGGCTGGAGTTTTTCAGCGTTCCGCCGTTTCTCTCTTGACGTTGTAGAATTCTGAAACGATCTCCTCCAGCTCGCTCTTGGTCTTTTTCCTTTTTTTCAGCATGTTGGAAACTTTGTCGGAGGAACGCATGACGGTGGTGTGCGCCTTGTTGCCGAACAGCGTGCCGATTTCGGTGAGGGAATGGTTGGTGTATTCCTTGGAGAGATACATGGCAATGTGACGGGCATAGGTGATGTTTTCCAGGCGGCGCTCGCTTTTGAGGTCGTTCACGGATATATTGAAGTAGCGGCTCACCACGCGCTGGATGTCCGATATGGTGATGTTTTTCGGAATTTCCACCTTGATGTTGTCCCGCAGGATCTCCTTGGCGAGATCCAGGGACACTTCCTTCTTCTTGAGGTTGGAAAACGCGATGATTTTGGTCAAAGACCCTTCCAGGATCCGGATGTCGCTTTCCACGTTCTGGGCGATGTAATCCACCACGTCTTCGGGCACGTAGGTTTTTTCCTCCGCGGTTTTGGACAAAAGAATCGCCTTGCGGGTTTCGTAATTGGGGAATTCGATCTTGACGGACAAACCGGAATCAAACCGCGTCCGGAGCCTCTCTTCCACTGCCGAAAGGCTCTTGGCCGGACGGTCGCAGGCAAACACGAGCTGCTTCCGGTTCTGGAACAACTCGTTGAAGGTATGGAAGAATTCCTCCAGGGTGCTTTCCTTCTGCTGGAAAAACTGAACGTCGTCGATCAGGAGGACGTCGAACTGGCGGTACTTTTTACGGAACTTGGCCGTTTCCCCGTTCCGCAGGGACTGGATGAATTCGTTCGTAAAATTTTCGCTGGTCGTATAGTAGATCCCCAGTTCCGGTTTGTCTTTGATGAGCTTGTGGACAATGGCCTGCAATAAATGCGTTTTTCCCAGGGCGGAATTGCCGTGAATGAAAAGCGGATTGTAGGATTTGGCCGGATGAGTCGCAACCTGCAGAGACGCGGCGTGCGCAAAATCGTTCGAACTGCCCACGATAAAACGGTCAAAGGTATATTTGGGGTTCAGCTGGTACTGGACGGGTTTTTCAACTTTTCTCCGGACGGCTTTGGCCGTTTCCTGGTAGGACTGATCGGTCTGTGCCACCAGGATATCGAATTCGTAGTGTTTTCCCAGGAGGTTCCGGGCAATTTTTCTGGCTAGGGCCAGGTAATTGTCGGAAAACCAACCGTAGGTCAGCGGATCCGGCGCGGTGAGCACAATGGTGTCGTCGTTGCGGATTTCCTTGAACACGATTTTGTCGAGAATGGCGTTATTCAACGAGGAATCGAAATGCTTGGTCAGTTCCTGGTACACTTTTTTCCAGGCGTCCATGGATCAACCCCCGTCTGTCTGTTTTGACTCTGCTGTTCATTTGTCACGATTTTTTTTCCGGCCTGTGCCGGGTTAACTGTTACCCGCTTTAACGGGTAAAATTATAGTCAAGCCCGGGCAAATTCTTCAACAATTTCCTATTTCTATGCCCTTCTTAAGGTTAGTACTACCGCAGTTTTGCACAATAAAATCCCGTTTACCTGCGGATGCGTTTTTTTCGGGCCGATCCGCTTCTTCCCACTAATTCCTTTCAGGTTAACATGTTACGATATTTCCGATTATTCCGCCCGACTTCGTTGATTTATTCGTCATATCTCATTAAAATACAAGAAGTTATGACGATCTTGTCTGATCGATACGCGTTTTACCGTAACGCACAGCAACGCACAATCGGTGCATTATCAATCGGCAAAAAATTTCGGGTTCTGGATGAATAAAAATAATTTTTTTTCCCGGGCACTGCGTCTTGCCGAGTCCGTCAAGGGATTGACCTCCCCGAATCCGGCCGTTGGATGCGTGATCGTCGCGAAAGGCCGGGTTGTGGGCCGCGGAGCCACGCAAAAAGCCGGCCGCGATCACGCTGAAATCGTGGCTTTAAGGCAGGCAGGCCGTCAAGCCAGGGGCGCGGACCTGTTCGTAACACTGGAACCCTGCGTGGATTACCCGGGCAAAAAAACCGTTTCCTGCGCGAACGCCATTATCCGGTCCGGGATCCGTTCGGTGACTATCGGCGCCCGGGACCCGAATCCCCGCGTCAACGGGCGCGGCATCACGGCGCTGCGAAAGGCCGGCGTCCAAGTTCATATTCTAAACGGATTCCGGGACAAAATCCAGAAATTGAACGAGGACTTCGAAAAGTACATCCGGACGGGTTTTCCGTTCGTTATCGCCAAGGCGGCCATGACGCTGGACGGTAACACGGCCGCCTCTGACGGCGAATCGCGCTGGATCAGCGGTCCGGACAGCCGCCGGCTGGTCCATACTATCCGCAACCGTGTGGACGCGGTCATGGTCGGTGTGGGCACCGTATTGAAGGACAATCCGCGCCTGGACGTGCGGCTGGTCAAAAAACTGAAAAACCCCCTGCGGGTCATCGTGGACCCCGACGGCCGCACGCCGCGGGCGTCGCGCATCATGAGAGACCGCGGCCGCACCCTCTTTATCGTGCGCGCGGGCGTGGATGAGTCGTTCCGGCGTCTCTGCGCCCGGTCGGGAAAACAGTGTCTGGAATTCCCGGCTATCCGGTCCGGCCGGATCAGTCTGCGGGACGTGGTCCGCAAACTCGGTTCCGACTTCGGGATCGAATCCGTCCTGATCGAAGGTGGCGGCCGCCTTCTGCACAGCGCGCTGTCCGACGGAGTCGTGGACAAACTGATGCTGTTCGTGGCGGCCAAAGTCCTGGGCGGTATCGGCATGCCGCTGTTCAACGGCCCGGCGATCCGGAAAGTGAAAAACGCCCTAACCCTGAACGGGATTTCTGTCGAAAATATGGGAAACGACATCCTGATCCAGGGGTATCTGAAAGGCGTATGCTCAAAGACAGAAAACTCTACCGCCAGGGCAAAGTTTCCCTCCTTCTCATGGCGTTCGAAGACGCGGAAAAACTCTTCCGGCAATCCTGCCTGAAGGAAAACTGCCCCGCGAGCGCGGACCTGCTCCTCCTGACTCTTTTGAACCGGTCGGATTACCGCCGGATCGCAAAAACGCTCGGTCCGGACGGAATGCCGTCAGGAGAGCTTTCGCTCTATACGCGATACTGGTTTGCGTTCATGACGGGCCAGCTGGACGAACTGCCCGGGATCCTGGACGCCATGATCGCGTCCCGAAACCTGTTTCTCAGGGCGTTCGCCCTGAAGGAAAACCTGAAAAGCGGCCGCCTGACGCCGGGCCAGGCACCCGCGTCCGTTGAACGGCATCTTCATTCCGCCGGACTCTCCTACGAATTATCCCTGGAAGAGGAACGATTCACGCTGTACCGGCATATCCTGAGAAACGAACGGGACGACGCGCGAAGAAAAGCGGACGATCTCCTGACGCGCTTTTCCCGGTTTCCCGAACTGTACCTGGACGCTCTGGATACGGCCGTTTTAACGCAAGACCAGGCCCGGGTGGAAGCCATCCTGAAAGACCCGGCGTTCCGGAAAACGGCAGAATGCGACATGCGCCTTCGCTGGATGATGGCCCGCGAATGGGCCCGGGCTGGAGACCTGGTCAAATCCGGTGAATTCCTGGCCCCGCTTACGGAGGTTTTCCGGAACAACCCGCTCTTTCATTACAACCTGGCTTCCGCTTTCATGTCACGGAAAAAATACCTGAAAGCCATGAACCACTACGAACAGGCGGTCCTCCTGGCCCCCCTGTTCGAGCGGGCCCATTACAACCTGGGCGTATGTTATTTCCGTCTGGGTTCCGTGGACCGGGCCGCGGACAGTTTCCGGAAATGCCTTTCGTTCGGCCGGTCCCAGGACGCCCTATACAACCTGACCGTCTGCCAGATCGAGCGAAAAGAACTGCGGGACGCCTATTTCTGCCTGTCCCGGTTCCCGTCCGGGTCTTCGCCTTATCCGGTGGGTGATATCAAAAGCCGCATCAAAAAAGTGGTTCTCTCCGCCTGAATACCCCGCAGGAATTGAATTATCCGCGTTTTCCCGCTAAAATATCCCATCCCGTTACCAGGAGAGCGCCATGTCCTTCCACCAGGAACACCTCCGAAAAACCGATCCCGAAATTTATCAGGCGGTCATCCGCGAAGAAGAGCGGCAGCAGTTCAATCTGGAACTGATCGCTTCCGAAAATATCGTCTCGCGCGCCGTTCTGGAAGCCCAGGGCTGCGTCATGACCAACAAGTACGCCGAAGGATATCCCGGCCACCGCTATTACGGCGGTTGCGACTGCGTGGACACCGCCGAGAACCTGGCGCGGGAAAGGGCCCGGAAAATTTTCGGCGCCGAATACGCGAACGTCCAGCCTCATTCGGGCAGCCAGGCCAACATGGGCATCTATTTTTCCGTCCTGTCTCCCGGCGACACCATCATGGGCATGAACCTGTCCCACGGCGGCCACCTGACCCACGGTTCCCCGGCCAACTTTTCCGGGAAATTCTTCAAAGTGATCAGCTACGGTGTCCGGAAAGACACGGAAACGATCGATTACGATGCGCTTGTCGAAACAGCCCGTGCGGAAAAACCCAAGCTCATCATCGCCGGCGCCAGCGCCTACCCCCGGATCATCGACTTCGCAAAGTTCCGCGAGGCCGCGGACGCCTGCGGGGCCTACCTGATGACCGATATAGCCCATTTCGCGGGTCTGGTCGCTTCCGGATTGCACCCGTCTCCGGTGCCCGTGTCCGATTTCGTGACCACTACCACACACAAGACCCTGCGCGGCCCCCGGGGCGGCATGATCCTGATGGGCAGGGATTTTGAGAACCGGCTGGGCATCACGGCCCCCAAGAGCGGCCGGATCAAAAAGATGAGCGAAGTTCTGGACGGCATCGTCTTCCCCGGCATTCAGGGCGGCCCTCTCATGCACGTGATCGCGGCCAAGGCCGTGGCTTTCCAGGAAGCGCTGTCCCCCTCCTTCAATGATTATCAGAAACAGGTCGTGAACAACGCCCGGGCGCTGGCGGCAGGATTGGCAGAAAAGGGTTTCCGCCTGGTGTCCGGCGGTACGGACAATCATCTCATGCTGGTGGACCTGACCCCCAAGGGCATCACGGGAAAAGACGCCACGGAAGCGCTGGACAAGGCCCGGATCACGGTGAACAAGAACGGGATCCCGTTCGACCAGCAGCCCCCGACCGTGACCAGCGGTATCCGCATCGGCACGCCGGCGGTCACCACCCGCGGCATGAAAGAGAAGGAAATGGCCGAAATCTCCGCCTATATCTCGGAAGTCCTGGAACGCAGGAATGACGAGAAATTCCTAAACAGTATGAGGGAAAAAGTCGAAAATCTATGTAAGAGATTCCCCATCTACGGCTGAACCCGGAGAGAGTCCCGAACCGAAGCTGGGGATTCCTGTTGCATAATGCCAACAGATGTAATAAAATAGGGCTGGCGGACGGAAGCAGGGCCTCCTATCCGCGTATTCGGAGTCAAAATGCCGGAAGACGTGGTTTTCTCGGTCGCCAATTACAAACGCAACAGCTATATCATGATTGAGGACCAGCCCGAAGCGGAACATTTTTACATCATCCGCCAGGGCCGGGTTCTGGAAACGCGTTCCGCGGCCCCCCAGGAAGAATCGCAGGGGACCAGTCTGACCGTGGGTGATTTCTTCGGCGTGATCTCCTGCATGTCCCGCCGGACGCGCATCGAAACCGCCCAGGCGCTGGAGGACACCTCCGCCATTGTCGTCAAGCGCGACCAGTTCGGGGCGCTGATCCAGAAGAACACGCCCATCGCGATGAAGATCCTGCGTTACTTCGGGCGTCAGCTCCGCATTTACGACGCCACCCTCACCAAGAAGACCTTCAAGAGTTCCCTGGAGGAAGACCCGAACAATCTCTTCCACATCGGGGAATATTATTTTGCCAACCGGATGCCCGTCCAGGCCGCCTTCGCCTACCTGCGCTACATCAAGTTCTGCCCAGACGGCGGTTTTGTGCCCAACGCCAAAATCAAGGTGGCCAAGATCAATCCCGCCCAGGACGTCCTCATTCCCAAAAAGGAAAGTTTCTATTCCCTCTACAAGGACGGACAGATCATCTTCCTGGAGCACGAACCGGGCAGCGAGCTTTACATCATCCAGGAAGGCAAAGTCAAGATCACGAAACTCGTGGACAACAACGAGGTGCTCCTGGCCGTGCTGAAAAAAGGGGACATCTTCGGGGAAATGTCGCTCCTGGACAACAAGCCGCGCAGCGCGAGCGCGATCGCGTTCGGCCCGACCAAGCTCATGGCGGTCAGCAAGGCCAATTTCGAGCCCACCGTGAAGGCGCACCCGGAAATCGCCACCCGCATCATCGAGCTTTTGTCCGAACGCATCTGGCTCATCTACAAGCAGCTGGGGAACAACCTGATCACGGACCCGATCGGCAAGATCTACGACGCCCTCTACACCCAGCTCCAGAAAGCGCGCGTGGACATCCAGCCCGGCATGGGCCACACGTTCGATTTCGGGACCGATGAACTCATGAAGTTCGTCGGTTTCAACCTGCAGGACGGCAGCGTCCACATCAAGAAACTCTTCTCCACGGACAGGACCTTCTCCATCGTGGACGGGAAAATCATGTGCAAGGACGTCACCAACATCGAAAAAGCCGTCCATGTCATGAAGCGGAACATGGAGCTGGAACGCAAGCGTCTCCAGCCCCAGACGGTCACCGCGGATTTCGATTTCATGCAGCAGTAAGATGCTCCTCTTCGTTTACGGGACTCTCCGGAAAGGATCCTCCCAGCACTCTCTTTTAAGACAGGGCCGTTTCGCCGGCACGGGCACGATCCGGGCCACGCTTTACGACCTGGGCACGGGGTTCCCCGCGGCCGTGGAAGAAGGCACGCGCGCCCTCACCGAAGGGGAGCTCTACGAAATCCCGCAGGACCTGCTGGACGAACTGGACGAATACGAGGGCTATTATCCGGACGGTTCCGAGGAAAGTCTGTACGACCGGCGGGAAATGCGTGTCCGCACGCGCCAGGGAGACGTCCCGGCCTGGGTTTACCTGATGAACCCGGAATATCTTGAAAAATTTTTCGCGACGGAAATCCGGGACGGCCGCTGGAAAGGCGGATAACCCCCCGCCATAAAGGCCGTCATCACGCGACCACGGTAAATTCCGCTCCCTCCACCCCGTTCGCCACCCCGATCGAACCGCGCATGTTCCGTTCAATGATCATCTTGCACATATACAGCCCTATGCCCGTTCCGCTTTCCTTGGTGGTGAAATAGGGGTCGAAAACTCTGGCCAGCGCGGCGGGTTCGATCCCTCCGGCGTTGTCAGTCACCGTCAGGACCGAACGCCCGTTTTCTGACATCAAACGGATCCGGATGCGGGGTTCGCGGACCTTGCGTTCCACCAGCGCCTCCTTGGCGTTGACAAGAACGTTCAGCAGGACCTGGCTGTATTCGTTCGGGAAACCATGGATCATCACGTCTTCCGGCATGTCGGTTTCGACGGCGATGTAATCGTTCTTCAACGCGGAATCCAGAAGGTTGAGGGTTTGTTCCACGGCCTGTCGAACGCTGAATTCCGCCGGCTCCCTGTCCGAACGGAAAAAGTTCCGGAAATCGTCTATGGTTTTGGACATATGCCGGATCTGCTTCATGGCCCTGTCCACGGCGTCCTGGAGAAATTCCCCGGTCAGATTGCCCGTTTTATGGTATTCTTCAATGGTCTGGACCAGGATCCCGGTGGCGTTCAGGGGCTGGCGCCACTGGTGCGCTATGGCGTTGATCATTTCTCCCATGGCGGCCAGCCGGCTCTGCTGGATCAGCATCATGTCCTTTTCGCGGTTCTTCGCGATTTCCATTTTAACCGTTTCGGTCAGGTTGGCATTAACAGATTCCAACTCCGCTTTCTTGGCCTCCAGTTCCTTCTGGATATTCTTAATGTCCGTGATGTTCTGGAGGGACACGATCACGGCTTCGATACGGTCCCGCACCCGGACGGGCCCCGCGTCTGCGTTGTACCACAGGATGCCTGATTCCGTTGGAATGGAAAATTCGATGCGCCGGTTCTGGCCGGTCAGCAGAACCTCCTCCAGGTTCCTGCGAATCTCCGTTTTCTGGTCCTCGGGCACAAAATCCAGAACAAAGGAACCGATCAACTGCATGCCCTGGAACGGCGGCCTGACCTGCTGGACATATGTGACCTTCATGTCACGGTCGATCACCAGGACGTTGGACGGAATGCTTTCCGCCAGCGACCGCCACTTGGCTTCCGAGACCGCCAAAACTTCGTTCATGGACTGCAGTTCGTCCTGCTTCTGTTCCAGTTCCTGACGGTAACGGACCTGATCCGTAATGTCTTTCTGCGTCCCGATCATCCGGCGCGGTTGGCCGTCCGGCCCCGGGAGCACCGCGCCGCTGTCCTGGACATAAATATAATTCCCGTGATTGACCAGAAAGCGGTAGGTGACCAGATAAGGCGTCAATTCCCGGATACACCGGTCCAGTTTCTCCAGGGCTTCGGCCCTGTCTTCCGGATGGATCCTGTCAGACCAGCGGTCTATGTTGACGGACTGAAATTCCCGCGCCGACAACCCGGTCAACTCCGTGATCGCCCCCGCCCACTGGATGCGGCCGGAGGGAATGTCGTAATCATACACCATCTGCCCGGTTTTTTCGGCGGCAATCCGGAACAGCTCTTCCCCGCTGGCGATTCTCTGGTTCGCCTTTTTCAGTTCATCCAGCTGTTCCGCCAGCCGGGCGTTCACATCGTCGGCATTCTCCTTGCGCTGTTGATAATGGAATTTGAGGTAAATGACCGCAAAAGCCGTAACGGCCAGATTGAGTCCGGCGCTGAGGACCCGTCGCACAAAAAACTGGACCTGGTCCGGCTGCGACCAGAGCCATTCCGGATGGAGAAATTCCAGAACGCTCAGCGTCACATAGATCCCGATCACCGTAACCGCCATCCGGATCGCCTTGGGCGTTTTCAGGAACATGACAAAGAGCGTGAGAATCGAAAAAAAGGAATAGACAACCGCACCGGCCGAACCGTGGTTCACCCACCAGATATGGGAATAAAACAGGATGAAAAGCGTGAACTCGATATAGGCGAAAATGACCCGGAATTTCCGGATCAAAAAACGGCCGGCAAGATACAGGACGCCCGCAAAAAGCAGGCTGACACCGTTGAGAAAAAATCGCCGCCAGTCGGGATAAACAATCGCGTTGAAGACCAGGTAGAAAAGCTGGATGAAAGTCAGGACCAGGTTCGCGATATTGAAGAACCGGTGCTCCACGTCGAATAAGTCCGGCTTTCCGACCAGGGACCGGAACAAGTTACGGAATATTTTCAACGGCATACAAACTTGTACAATTATAATGAGGTCAGGTATGCTGTCAAAAATATGACTATCTGTTTGCCGAACATGGAATTACGGCAACGGGGCTGCCGTCCACTGTCCGAAACGGATGCCCTGTGATATAATAATTTTGCCGGAACGCTTCAGATTTGACAGTTTCCCTCTGAGGCGGTATGTTTTTGGCGGGAAACGGAGGTCCGGGAATTTTATTTCCGTGTTCCGTTTTTCGATAATACGGGGGAACGGCGGGGTATATGGCCCATCATCACGCGTCCGAGAAATGCAGCGTTTGCGGAGAAAATGAAGCCCTGATCTTTGTCAAAGTCCTGGTGGACGAAAGCATAGAGGAGAAAGGCCTTTGCGCGGCCTGCGCGATCCGTTATATGGAAAACCGCGAGCAGTTCAAAGGCCTGGAAACGGTGGACCACCGCATCCTGGAAGCCCTGGAGGAAATGAGGACGCTCCTGAGTTCCATCGTATCCAGCATCGGATCCATCGGCTCGCACGGCGTGCAGGCCGCCCTGCACGGCCGGGGTAAAACCGAAAACCGTCAAACCCCCGACACCCGCTGCCGCAACTGCGGCCTGACGTTCGACCAGTTCAAGGAAAGCGGCTATTTCGGCTGCGCGGACTGCTATCAGGCCTTCCGGGAGAGCGTCAGGGAACTGCTGCTGGAGATCGAACGCGGCGGCCGCCATCGCGGACGGATGCCGCGCAAGTTCGCCCGGTTGTATCTGCTGCGCAAGGAAATCCAGTTCCTGAAAAACCAGCTCAAAAAATCCGTTCACAGCGAGGACTACGAAACGGCGGACCGCATCAAGCGCAAGCTGGAAAAGCTGATCGGTTCCTCGTCTCTCCAGAAAGACGATGAGATCGGTTGAACTCCCTGTCCGTCCCGGTAAAAGACGCGGCCGCCTGGACGGCTTTGTCTTCTCTTCGCGCGTGCGCCTGGCCCGGAACATCGAAGGCCTGAATTTCCCCATGATCCTGTCCGAAACCGACAAATCCAGGATCGATTCCCAGGTCACCGACCGCCTGAAGAAAATCCGTCCCGACTCGCTCGTTGAAAGCGTCTCCAGGATGGACAAGAGCCAGGTCATGGCGTTTCTGGCCAACCGCGTGATCACGGCGGATTTCCTGAAAAACGGCCGCGTATTCGCGTACGACCCCGGGGGGCAGTGGGTCCTGCTCGTGAACGAGGACGACCACATCCGGATCTTTTCCCTGGAAACGGGTTACAGCGCGCGGGACCAGTACGCCCGGGTCTCCGGTCTCCTGGCGGAACTGGAGCAGACGGTGGATTTCGCTTTCGACGAAACCTACGGTTACCTCACCTCCTCCATTCTGAACGTGGGAACGGGTCTCAGGATCTCCGCGCTGGTCAACCTTTTCGGGTTGGTGGGCACCAAGAGAATTGAAAACTTCATAGACAGCGCCTCCAAGATCGGTTATTCCGCCGTCAATATCGCCGACGGGCGCGATTCCGGCCTCTTCATGATCTATAACATCTATTCCCTGGGCATTCCGGAAGAGGAGATGCTCTCGGATTTCGAGCATTTTCTGCAGAAAGTCCTGGACCTGGAAACACTGGCCCGCGCGGACCATTTCGGAAAAAAAGACGAGCTGGAAATCGCCCTGGAGGAGCTCTTCGAACTGAACATTCTGAAGGACCTGGACTGGCCCACCCTGCTGTACTACGTGTCCCTCATTGACGCCCTGAACGGCACGCACCTGACCCTGCGGGACGCTTCGCGCCTGCGTTCGCTTGTCAACGCGACTTCAGATGATTATCTTCAATACCGATTGAATATAGAGAAAGAATCCCTGGACACCGTCCGGCTCAAGAGCCTGCGGACGGTCGCGTCCCGGATCAAATACCATAAGGCGGCCGCACAGCATGGATAAAAACCTGGGAGATTTCACCGGTTTCACGCCCCGGGCCCAGAAGGTCATTTCGATCCTGGCCCAGCAGGAGGCCCGTCGGCTTTTTACGGAACAGGTCACCCCGGAACACCTCTTCCTGGGCATCCTGCGCGAACTGGACGGCGCCGGTGTGCGCGCGCTGCTTTACCTGGGGCTGGATCTGGACGATATCAAGCGGGAACTGGAAATGGTCCTGCGCAGCAAATCCACCAACACCCTCACCCTGGGCGGCATTCCGCTGTCCAACCGGTTCAAGACCGTCGTCGAACTGGCCAAGGAGGAATCCCGGGTCATCGGTCATAACTACGTGGGCACGGAGCACCTGCTTCTCGCCATCGTGGCGGAAGAGGATCCGGACGCCCTGGTCCCCATCATCATGGCCAACCGCAACATCGACATCCACTTTTTGCGTCAGGCGGTCATCAAAACCGTGGGTTACGGGGAAATCAACCCCAACAAGACCCGCAAAAAGCAGGTCAAGACCCAGTTCCTGGACAAGTTCGCGAAAAATATCGTGCTATTGGCCCAGCAGGGCCATCTGGACCCCGTGATCGGACGCACGGCCGAGATCAGCCGGGTGATCCAGGTCCTGTCCCGAAGACAGAAAAACAACCCGCTTCTGATCGGAGAACCCGGCGTGGGAAAGACCGCGATCGTGGAAGGCATCGCGCAGATGATCGTGGCCAACAGCGTTCCGGACAAGCTGATCGACAAAAAGATCCTGCTGCTGGACCTGGGACTGGTGGTCGCCGGCACAAAATACCGCGGCGAGTTCGAGGACCGGATGAAGAACATCATCAAGGAAGCGGAGGAATCCGACGACACGATCCTGTTCGTGGACGAGATCCACACCATCCTGGGCGCGGGAAACGCGGAAGGCGCCCTGGACGCTTCCAATATGCTCAAACCCGCCCTGGCCCGGGGGACGATCCGGTGCATCGGCGCGACCACTTTTGACGAATACCGCAAACGCGTGGAAAAGGACAAGGCGCTCGTGCGCCGCTTCCAGCCCGTGATTGTAAACGAACCGACCATAGAAGAAACGGTGGAAATCCTGTCCCGCGTCCGGACAAAATACGAACAGTTCCATAACGTCACCTACACCGACCGCGCCGTCGTCGCGGCGGTCAAGCTGTCCCACCGGTATATCACGGACCGCAAACTGCCGGACAAGGCCATTGACCTGATCGACGAGGCCGGCGCGTTCTGCGGCATCACGGTCACGGGAAAACCCGAGGAACTGCAGAAGATCGAAAACGAGATCAGCGCGCTGGAAGACAAGAAAAACAGCCTGGTCCAGACCCAGGTGTACGAAAAAGCCGCGAGCATCCGCGACCAGATCCGGATTTTACGCAACACCCAGGAACAGGTCAAGATGCAGTGGCTCTCGGCCAACCGCAAAGACCGCGTGGTGATCGACCAGAAGGAGATCGAATCCGTTCTCGCGTCCATCACCAACATTCCCATGGCCCGTCTTTCCGACGAAACCAACAACCAGCGGTATCTGGGCATGGCGGACGACCTCCGCAAAAGCGTCCGGGGTCAGGACAAAGCCATCGAGGTTCTGTCCAACGCCATCAAGAAAAACGTGGTGGGCCTGCGCAAGGCCACCCGGCCCATCGCCAGCCTGATTTTCCTGGGCCCCACGGGCGTGGGCAAGACGGCGCTGGCCAAAGCGCTCGCGAAATTCATGTTCGGTTCGGAAGACGACCTGATCCGCGTGGATATGAGCGAATATATGGAAAAATTCAACGTGTCCAAACTGGTGGGGGCGCCCCCCGGCTACGTGGGGTTCGAATCCGGCGGGGACCTGACGGAAAAGATCCGCCGCAAGCCCTATTCCGTCGTCCTGTTCGACGAAATCGAGAAGGCCCACCCGGAGGTGTTCAATATCCTGCTCCAGATCCTGGACGAAGGCCGCATCAACGACAGTCTGGGCAACCGGGTGGATTTCCGCAACAGCGTCATCATCCTGACGTCCAATCTGGGCACGGAACACCTCTCCAACCGGACCAACCTGGGGTTTTCCGACCGCGGTTCTGACGCCGGTAAAAACCGGGATCACGTCAACGCCGAGCTGAAAAAAAGCTTCAAGCCTGAGTTTTTAAACCGGATCGACGACATTGTCATTTTCGACCAGCTGTCCGAGACCATTTTGCCCGAGATCGTCCGGAAGATGATCGATGAACTGAACGATTCCCTGTCCCTCAAGCGCCTGCGGTTCGCGCTCTCTCCGGAAGCCGCGTCTTACATCATCCGGAACGGCTTTGAGGAAAAGTACGGGGCGCGTTCGCTCCAGAGGGCCATCAGCCGGTTCGTGGAAATCCCGGCCACCGACCGCCTTCTTTCTGAAAACAGGGATTTCAGCTCCGAAACCCAGCCGCATGAGATCCAGGTGACCCTGCGGGAGGACCCGCTCGCGTTTGAAATCAGGCCGGCCCTGGGAACCGACTCCGAAAGCGGCGCCCCGGAAACAGCCGCTCCGGACGCCAAGCCCAAAAACCGGAAAAGAAAGAAACCCGAAAGCGCGCTGTTCTGAGTTCCGTCCCATGAACTGATCCCGACGGGGGAACCATGACCGTTCTCAACACCCCCGAAATGAACATCTCCGGAATTTGGGGAAACATCTACTCTCTCAGCGTCCTGTTCACCTGCCTGGTTTCGCTCCTCCTCTCGGTTTTTGTCCTCGTCAAGGGACGCCGGGAACGCCTGAACCAGTTCTGGTTCCTGCTGACCCTGTCCGTGGCCGGCTGGGCGTTCTGCATTTTTCTCTGGTCACGGGCCGCCGGGTATCCGGAGGCGCTGGGCTGGAACAGGGCGGCGAACCTGTTCGTGATATTCCTCGCAATGTTCTCGGTGGTGTTCACGGAGGAATACGCGAAATCGTCCCGCCGGGCCGTGTCGGTCGCCGCCGCGGTATTCGGCACGGCCATTTTCGCCGCCGCCCTCTTTTTCCCGTCCTTGTACATCCCTTCGCTCTCTCCCAAGGCCATGTTCCGCCTGTATCCGGACAGCGGCCCGCTTTATTACGTTCACACCGCCTATTTCATCCTGTGCTGGACGTACGCCTTCCTGCGCCTTTTTCACCTGCTCCGGACAAGCTCCGGGATGGCCCGCCGGCAGGCGCGGCTGATCATCGCCGGTCTGTTCATCAGCATCCTCGGGGGGAGCGTGAATTTCCTCCCCCTGTTCGGCGTGAACGTGTTTCCCGCCACCACGTCGTTCACGGCCTTTTACGTGGTCCTGACGACCGTCGCGATCATCCGCTACCGGGCGTTCGAGATCGACACGGTCATCCACCGGACGTTCCTCTGGGCCCTGACGTCCGCGCTGATCATGCTCCCCATGGGCCTGATACTCTGGGTGGCCCGGCCGTTCCTTTCGGGCATGAGCCTCCCCGTGCTCACGCTCTTTGCCGTGGGTGTTTTTTACGTCAACCTGGTCCTGTACCGTTTCATCCAGCCCCAGATCGACCACGTCTTCCGCCGCCGCCAGTACGACTACCAGATGCTGCTGGTCGAGATCAGCCGCAAGCTCGGGTCCGAGCTGAACATGGACATCCTGTCCGCCAAACTCCTGGCGGAATTCCGCAACGCCCTGTATGTCCGCAACGGCCTGATCCTGATCCCCGACCCGACGGGCGGTTTCTTTACACCGGCCGGGTCCTTCGGCTACACCCTGAACGAAATCAAGCCCCTTCCTCGAACTCCCGGACTCAGCGAATGCCGGGACGTGCTGGACCAGAAACTGCTGGAAAAAAATCTCGCGTTTTCCGGGTTCCAGACGGACGTTCTGTCCTGGATGAAGCAGAACCGCATCGAAATCCTCATTCCCCTGGTGGCCAACCAGAAAACCGTAGGCATGCTGGGCCTGGGTTTGAAGGACAATCTCCGGAAATACACCAACAAGGACATCGAGATCCTGGGAGAAATCGGGATCCATCTGGGTGTGACCCTGGAAAACGCCCTGAATCACGCCTTCATCCTGGACCGTGAGCGGATCGCCGGCGAACTCCGGCTGGGCCGGGAGATCCAGATTAAGCTCCTGCCCCAGTCCGTGCCGGCTGTGGATGGCCTGCGACTCGCCGGCCTGAGCGTTCCCGCCATGGAAATCGGAGGCGACTATTACGACTTCTTCATTCCCTCCGGCGCTACCCGGCCGGATAACAGCCCCTTCCCGACCGTTTCAGTGGTCATCGGAGACGTTTCGGGCAAGGGCGTGGGGGCCGGACTCATTATGGCTGCGGTCCAGGCCATCCTGAAGGAACTCAGCCGCCATGACCTGTCACCTCGGCTTATTCTCAGCCGGACCAACGACCATCTCCTGGAATACACCCGGGGCGGAAAGTTCATGACCATGCTCTATCTGGTCTGGGACGGCCGGACGCGTCGGATGATTTACTCGAGCGCCGGTCACGAACACATCATTGTCTGGCGGGAAAAAACGGGAGACGTGGACGTCCGGCTCAGCGGCGGATTCCTGCTGGGCGTCAGTCCGGACATTGCGGACATGCTGGAAGACAATTCGCTGGACCTGGAACGGGGCGACAAACTGGTTCTCTACACCGACGGCGTGACCGAAGCGGCGGGACCGGACGGCGAAATGTTCGGGCTGGACCGCCTGGTGCAGGCGGTCAGGAATTCCGGCCGCGCGAACGCTCAAGAGGTCCTGGAAGCGCTCCAGTCCGAATTGGCCCGTTTCACCCGGGGAAACAGGCAGACGGACGACATCACGATGGTGATCCTGGAAGCGGTGTGAATTTTTTCTGGGCCGGTCAGCGCGGCAACCGCGTCAGACCTTTTCCCTCATCTTTTTCAAAAGGGCGATTTCCTTTTCCTCGATCAGCCGGTCTGACGGATCCAACGGGATGGCCAGGCCTTTCGCAATGATCTCGCGGGCCTTGTCCTTCTGCCCGGTATCCAGGAGAAGTTCCGCGTAAAAACGGTGGGCCACGCGGTTGTTCGGCGCGATTTCCAGGCATTTCTCGTAATCTACGCGGGATTTCTTTACGTCTCCCACGCTGATGCCGCCCGGGGCCCGCTGATAGACCCTGGCCCGGAGCATGAGGGAACCCGCGTTCTGGTAAGCGGGGTCAATTTCCACGGACTTGGTGGCTTCCTTCAGGATATCCGGGGCCGCGAACAGGCTGTTCAGAACTCCGTTGGCCTCCGCCCACAAACCGATGCACACGGCCAGGTAATAATGGCCTTCCGGTTTGTCATACCCCAGGTTCGTCGCGATCTCGGCCACCCTTTTCCCTTCGGTCAGCACTTCCTTACGAAGCCCGGAATCCGAAACGAAGTTGTCGCCGTAGAAATAAGCGGCGCGTGCGTATTTCCAGGCGTTCACGTAGTTCGTATCCACTGTAAACCGGGATTTGCATTCGTCATAGTTGACCCTGGCGCCCGCCTCGGTATTCCGGTTGGCCCA
>CAYMRH010000031.1:0-3788 GCA_964392785.1 uncultured Brevinematales bacterium | reverse complement strand
TCCACCTGCCCGTCGTCGTCCAGTTTGGGAATGCGGCGTATGCACAGGAGTTTTTTCCGGCCCCGTCCGTCCGTCAACGGCTGTTCCGATTCCACCGGGGATTTCTCTTCGAACACCCGCGCGTTTTCCAGAACCGTCCGGGCGGCGTCCTCTTCGGCAAGGACCTGGCTGATCTTGCGGAACTCAACGCTTTTCCTGTTCTTTCCCAAAAATTGCGCGTGAGATTCGTTGACGGCGCCGTAGGTCTCCGGGTCCATGAGATACCAGACCTGATCGTCCAGATGATCGATCAGGAAGTTGTGGTCCCATCGGCTCCGGACCTCGCTGTTGTTGAAATAGGACTTGAGCATGAGGGCCAGGGAATTGATGAGGTTGCGCTCTTCCAGGAGGAACGGTCCTTCAAATTCCTCGGGCCTTTCCTCCAGATAATACACCTCGATCACGCCCAGTTTCCCGTCCTCCGTCCTGAAATCGGCCGTCTGCTTCCATTTTGTTTTCGAGAAATTGGGTGTCGCCGTCTCCTTGCCGTCAAAAATAAACCGGGCGGCCGCGCATTCGGAGTATTTCCACCCCAGCGGCAGAATGGACACGATGTCCTCCATCAGCTCGTCCAGTGATTTATGGTAGGATTGGAGAAGCTTGGTCATGTTCCGGACCAGCGTCAGTTCCTTGACGCGTTCCTGCAGGGCCTCGAAAATCTTGTGCTTGGCTTCCTGCATGTGGGAATGTTCCAGCTGGGACCGGAGCATTTCGTTCTTCATGATCTTGGCGCTGTAACTGACGGAGGTCAGTTCCTTCATCCGTTCGTTCAGTTCCTCCAGAATGCGCTGCCTGGATTCCTCAGCCTTTTTACGCTCACCGATCTCCTGCTGCAGGGCTTCGTTGGTCGCCTGAAGGTCCTTGGTGCGCTCCCGGACCTTGATCTCGAGATCGTCGTGGGCTTTGCGGAGTTTTTCGTTCATCTTGCTTTTGTACAGCGCGATCTCGATGGAGGTGCGGAGACTGGTTTCGTCGAACGGCTTAACCAGATAACCGAACGGCTCCGATTTTTTGGCGGTCTGGACCAGTTTCTCGTTAGCGTAAGCCGTCAGGAAAATGACCGGGGTGCGGTGGGACTGGAAGATTTTTTTGGCGGCCTGGATGCCGTTCATCTTTCCCTTGAGCTTGATGTCCATCAGGACCAGTTCGGGACACTTTTTCCTGACCGAGGCCAGCGCGGCCTCGGCGGAGGTGACGCATTCCGTAACGGAATACCCGATGCGTTCCAGAGTGTTTTTGATGTGCTTGGCGACAATGCTTTCGTCTTCAACGACCAGGATGCGGATTTTCTTCATCCGGAGAACCCCCGGTGGATCTTGAATAAAATTATTATTGGAGACCCCGTAAAAGTCAAGGCGGGTCCGCCGGCAAAAGACGCCTGACGGCGAACCGTCATTCGTTCATGACCGGATCAGATCCAGGAATTCCTTTTCCGTCAGGACGGGGACACCCGCTTGTCTGGCTTTCTCCATTTTGGAGCCGGGGTTTTCCCCGGCAACAAGATAATCCGTGTTTTTGGAAACAGTGTTACCGGGTATTCCGCCGTGCTCCCGGACCAGATCTTCAAACCCTTCCCGAGTGAAGGACTCGGCTTTCCCGGTAAAGACAACCCTCTTTCCGGTAATGGCGGATGTGGCCGTACTGACGGCTTTGGGGTAGCGAATGGACAATTCCTCGAGGAGGGACAGGACCGTCTCCCGGTTTTCTGAATTGGCAAAAAAAGAAACGATACCCCCGGCCATCACCTCGCCGATCCCGTGCGTTTTCCGGAGGTCTTCCGCCGTGGCGTCCATCAGTTTTTCAACAGGCGAAAATTCACGGGCCAAAAGCCGGGCTGTCTCCTCGCCCACGTCCGTGACACCCAACGCGTTGATGAATTTCCAGTACTCGGGCCGGCGGGCTTTCTCTACGGAAGCCAGCAGATTCTCCACGCTTTTCTCCCCGAAGCGCTCCAAGGCGGTCAACTCGGTTTTCCGTTTGCCCAGGCGGAACACGTCCGGAAAGTTTCTCAAATATCCCAGATCGTAAAACCGGCCTATGATTTCCTCGCCTAATCCCTCGATGTCCATGGCGTTCCGCGACACGAAGTGCCGCAGCCGGCCCTTGATCTGGGCCGGGCAGGAAGTGTTGACGCAATAGAGGGCCACTTCGCCTTCCGGCTGAGACGCCTTCGATCCGCAGACCGGGCATTTCTTCGGGGGAATAATTTCGGCCGCGTCCCGGGGACGCCTGTCTTTCAGGACTGCAACCACTTTCGGAATCACCTCGCCTGACCGCTCCACCACGATCGTGTCCCCGATCCTCAGATCCAGGCGGCGGACTTCGTCAAAATTGTGGAGCGTCGCGCGGGATATTTTCGCACCCGCGAGAAAAACCGGCGGGAAAGAAGCCGTGGGCGTGATCGTTCCCTGACGGCCCACGGAAAATTCCACGTCCTTGAGGACAGTTTCCGCGCGGGCGGGCTTGAATTTCCAGGCCACGGCCCATTTGGGCGTTTTCGCGTCAAAACCCAGCGTATCCTGTAAAGCGACGGAATCGGCCTTCACCACGATCCCGTCAATGTCGTAGGGAAGCGTGTCGCGCTTTTCCTCCCAGGTCCGGTGGTAGTTCATGATCGCCGCCGGATCGGACGACACGAGAACATGATTCGAAACCGGGAATCCGGATTCCTTGAGGAAAGCCAGACGGCCCGAGTGGGTCCCGAGGGAATTGACAATCCGGTCTTCCGGCCGGGTCCTCACACCGTAGGCCTGGAATTTCAGTTTTCGCACCGAGGTGATCTGGGGGTCCAGCTGGCGGATGCTCCCGGCGGCGGCGTTGCGGGGATTGGCGAACACGCTTTCGCCCGCTTCTTCCCGTTCCTGATTCAGCCGGAGAAAGTCCTCCTTGAACATGAGAACTTCGCCGTAAACGGCCAGAAACCCTGGAATTTTCGGCCCCTCAAGTTTCAGCGGGATGGACCGGATGGTCCGGACGTTTTGCGTGATGAGCTCTCCCGTTTCGCCGTTCCCGCGGGTGGAGGCGGCCGTCAGCAAGCCCGATTCGTAGATCAGTTCAACCGCAAGACCGTCGTACTTGTGTTCGCAGCAGAACGGGGTTTTCGGGAACAGGTCTCCGCCGCCGGATTCCTTTGACACCCTGTCCAGAAAGTCCTGGAATTCTTTCCCGTTCATGGCGTTGGAAAGGCTGTACATCCTGAATGGGTGCGTGAAACTTTCAAATTTCTCCAGCGGTTCGGCGCCCACGCGCTGGGTGGGGGAGTCCGGCGTGACCAGGTCCGGGAAATCCCTTTCCAGGGACTGGAGTTCGCGCAGGAGTTTGTCGTATTCGGCATCGGATATTTCCGGCCGGTCCTGGGTATAATACAGGACATTGTGACGGTTGATCTCATTTTTCAGCTCGTCCAGCCGGCTCCGGGCTTCGCTTTTCGTCATGTCAGGACCATCCGGATCAATTATAAGAGAATTCGCGTCAGGACGCAATCCGCACGCGCCGGACTCACCGCCCCAATTTGATAGCCGGGAATTTTCCCCTTATAATCACCTGTCCGATTTTTCGGCTCACGAGGAAGAAATGGCGTATCAGAAGATTCAAACCCCCTCCACCGGATCGAAAATAACCGTGCAGAACGGCTCCCTGAACGTTCCCGATGAACCGGTGATTCCGTTCATCGAGGGAGACGGCACCGGACCCGACATCTGGAAGGCTTCCCGCGCCGTGTTCGACGCGGCCGTTGAAAAAGCATATGG